>NZ_JAAIYB010000150.1 GCF_010894475.1 Myxococcus vastator | reverse complement strand
TGCGGGAGACTGCAGTGATTTCAGTGCGCCACTGTCGTGATACTCATAAACAATCGCGCTAGTGCTGTCGCCATCTATCCAGAGGCGGTCGCGCAAGTCATAATCTAGTTTGCGCGCGACTGAATCGCCACCTCGCCGTTCGGTTGCTTGTCGCAACTGATCAAGGCCATTGAGCATGTAGTCGACTGATTCGATGTCCTTAAACGTCTGCAGCGAACCTGACGCATTTATTTGAGGGGGGCCTGGCTTGAATACTTCGCGAACAACACGACCGCGCCCATCGAGAACCCGCTCGACTCGCTCTCCCAGCGGGTTAAGCACCTCTGCAGTTCCGTTTTTCCAGTCCGTGGTCCAGTTAGACGTTCCGCGACTACGCATGCGCTCACGGCCAAGTGAATCGTACTTGAGCTTTGAGGTAGGCGTCACAGATCCTGCCGGAGGATAGATGTCGGCGATGCGCCCGAAGGCGTCATAGGTGTACTCGAAAGTTCCTATGTCAGCATTCGAGACCCGGAGCAGTTCACTGTTTGGACCATAGACATAGCTCCAAACTCTTGTTTCGGTTTGCGAGTCGGCAGCATGCCAGACCTGGGTAGCATTGCCAGCGTTGTCGTATTCAGCATAACGGGTGCTTCGGAAGTCGGAATCACGCCCATACCTCTCTGTTTCCAGGAGCCCCCGCGCATTGTATCCCAGCATTCGGGTACGCTGGTCGGGAGTTGTAATGGATTCGGGAAGCCCATCTTTACGGTAGGCGTACGAGGTTAGTTCCTGACCAAAGCGCACGCCTTTGACCCGCCCGCTTGACTCGTACGTCCACGTTCGTGCAGCAACGTTGGCATCAAATCCGAAGGGAACCTCCCACATCGATTTCCCATCGGCATAGAAGTCCCATTGGTCCATGCCGCCGCCCTGGGTGCGCTGAACAGCATTACCGAGGCTGTCAAACTGTGTCGTTACAGTCCTGCCTCCCAGATCCGTCGTGCCCCAAATCCACGAATCAACGACGGTAGCCTGTCGGGGAAGCCATTGCGTGCTCGTCTCGTACCGGTATTCGCGACCCTGTGAAGACCACGCTTCAACTTCATTCCGTGTGCGGCCACGGTCATCAACGCCACTTGCCCCTTCCCGAGACACCTCAAGCAGGGACTGGCCTTCCGCTGACTCGTGTCGCTTTACCCAGGTTCCGTCGTACCACGTACGAACAGTACGCGGCTCGTAATCCCCTTGTGCCCAAAGCTCCTCTTCTACCAGTCCGCGGGCGTTTCGAGTTTGGGTGACGATGGTGTCATGAGGGGCACGCTCCCTCTCTAGTCCACCACCGAGGTACTCGTAGTTCCACTCAGCCACTGCGCCAGCGGGACTGCTTGGGGCCAACGCTTGGGTGCGACGCTCCAGTCGCCCCAGATCGTCGTAGTACATGTGCAACTCAGCGTTGCTCTGAGGCCCGACTTGCCTGCGAATGCGGCCTTGCTCGTCATGATAGTACTCAACCGTGCCAGTGGCGGGGACGCTGGCCTTCAGGAGGTTGCCAGCCGAGTCATACTCCCATGTTGACTCTCGGCTGAACGTCGATGGATCGGTGTACTTGACCTGCCTGCCGAGCGTGTCATGGCTCCAGGAATGAACGGCCAGTTGCTCGTCCACGGTCTCCTGCATCGTTCGAACACGTCCAAGCGTGTCGAGAGTGTACGTCCTGACCTCCTGCCTATTCGAATCCTCGTCCCTGCCGTTCAGGTTCCTGGTCACGACAAGCGTTGTCGTCCCCGCGGACGAGTCGCTGTAGGCGCGCGTCTCAACCAGGGTTCTTGTTCCATGAACGGACTGAACTGTACGCTCATGCCGCGTCATTCGTCCCATGGCGTCGGCATATTCATACGTGTCTCGGAGGCCTGTCTCGTGGTCTTCCCGGAGCGTTACCCTCCCCGCCGCGTCGTACTCCGTTTGTGAATTGATGCCGCCATGGCTGTCCGCATGGCTGGCAACCTTTCGTTCGCGGCCAAGCGCGTCCACAATCGACTCAAGAATATGGGGCCTTGGGATGGACCCGTCCTTGAGTGAGCCAAATGTCCGCTCGACTACGGCGCCTGAAGCGTTCAAGACGACTGTTTCGACATCAGAGAATGAGCAATAGCCTGAACAGCCAGGGTCATTGAGTTTCGATTCGTACTCCCAACGGACCGCGCGCCCCAGGGCGTCGTAACCGATACGCGTCCGCAGTCCGTTGCTATCGGTTTTCTCAACAACCTTGCCGTCTTCATCGAGCGAGTAGGTATAGGCAGAGACCGTTTCGACCTTCTCTCCGGTCAACCGTCCCGCTGAGTCATAGACGAGTTCATGGAGCTTCCCGCGTTCGTCCCGGAACGAGCGCAACTGGGTCCCCACGTATCCCGTGTAGTGAACCGTCGCCGGCTGGTTGTCCCGCCCGTAGCGAACGGTTTCTTCGCGCTTGAGCCCTTCCTGGGTCACTGTCTTCCGAATCTGTGTACGGCCCCAGTGTCCAAGGGGTAGCGACTCAGTGACGGTTAGTTCATCGTCACCAAGCTCGTATGCGTAACTCCACTCCTGAGGCGGCTGCCCTGCAACGGTTCGCGTAAGCGCTCGCCCGACCGCGTCATAGACCACCTCCACCTGGGCCCCGGTGGTCTCATTGAACTCTGAGATCCGGTTACCCAGTCCGTCGTAGGTGTAGGCGACGGTGTACTGGAGCAATCCCCCAGTAGGCGTCTCGGTACCGTGAGCTGGGTGCGTCACGGTCACGAGCGTGGGGAGTCCAAGCGGCTGGGTGTCGTGCCCCGAGTAGGTCACCGTGTTCCCCTCCGAGTCCGTTCCTTCGACGACAACGCCGTCTGGGTCAGGGAACTGGGACGCGGTGAAAGCGATCCCAAAGGGCGTATCACTGATGGTGACGCCCATCGGATCACCCGCATCCGACAGTGGCGTGGCTACAGCGGCTTGTTGAGTGCCACCCTTGAGCACAGACATGCTCGTTACGCGTCCAGTGACCTCGTGCCGGGATTGGACGGACCAGAGTTCGGTCGAGCTGCCTACACCTGGCACTGGGATGCTGTTCGGAGGCGACTGTTCGAGCAGCTTGCGATCGAGCTGCATCCGGCTGTTGTGGTCGTTCCGGATGCTCCGCCCAGAGGGAGACACCGAGACGTCCATCTGCACAGGGCCGCCCCGAGCATCACTGCCCCATGCCATCGTGCTGGGCCCCAAATCAGGGACGCGCACTTCGTTCGTGTTCCCATAGGCATTGAGCTGGAGTGTGACTTCGACACCATCCGGCCGGTGGATCTTTCGCATCGAGGAATCAGGCGCCACGATGCGCCAGCCCGGGCTGGGCATCCCCGTCCCATGGACCGATGTCACGACTTCGTGCAAATCCACATGCGCATAGGTGCCTTGCGCTGCTTCGCGGACGTACGTCGCTTGCCACTGGATTTTGCGGTCGCCCCCCATTGGCGGGCTCAAAAGGTACTTTGCCGTCTTGAGTTCATTTGAAGCGATCCACAGCTTGTGCCCAGACAGTCCGGCAGGGAGTGGAAGGTACGTATACTCCCACGACTGCGTTGCATTCGAGCTCGTCCCCGGCGTTGCGCTGGGAAGCGGAGTGGACGTCCTCGTGACGCGCGTCAGGTTTCCGCGTGTGTCGTGCCCGAAATCCAGGCTGTGCAAGACATTCTGGTCAGCCACAAGGACCAGTTCTACCGACTTCAGCAGCTTGAACCCTTGGTTTCGCGACAGGTTTCGCAGCCGGTAGGCGATGGCGGGATTCGCAACGTCAATCGCATCGTAGTCGAACTCGAGGCGCAGCTTGCCGGGCGAACGCTCCACGGTATCCAGGAGCGTGTCCTCCGCGCGGTAGGTCAGCTTCGTCCATCCCTCGTCGCCCACTCGACCCCGACCGTCATGGAACCTGTCGAGCAGCCAGCGTCGCCGCGTCTTCGTGGAGGAGCCACGCGCCAGCGTTCCAAACTCGTAGACAAACCCATCAGGGGTCTTCACCTCCACGACGTTCAGGTCACCTCGCTTCACCAGCTTCACGTCCAAGCCATGTGAACGGTCGGTGGCGCAATCCGCCGCGGTGGCTGCCTCTTCGTCAATGGCACCGCACAACGGAACGTCATACGCCTGTCCCGCGAGTACGACGGTATAGCGTCCGATCTTCTCCTCTTGGACATAGCCCTCGTAGCTGTGCGTCCACCCCACTCCCGAGGGCCCCACTCGACTGCTCTGGTTGTTGTAGGTGCGCGCGAAGCGGACCACCTCGGCCATTTGCGGGACGGAGAAGTCCTCGTGCTCGAAAGAGAGGTGCCCGTCGGCCACGTTGATGCCCTGAATGGTCGCTTGCCCCGGAGCTCGGGCATTGGCCCCCTCAAAACTGCCTCGAGGCCGCCCCAGCCGCTGGACGAGCCGGCGAGGCTCGGGAAGCTCAATCTCCTGGATCAGGTAGAATCGTGTCCCGGGATCAGGTGCACCTGGCATGGCGACCAGATGCGCGGGGATGGGGAGATGGAAGAACCGGGCCGCGTTGAGCCCCATCTCGTCAAGCTGTTCGAGCTTCTGTTGCGCCGTCCCAGTTTCGCCTTGAATCTGGTAGGCGCCGTCGCCAAGCAGCGCTACGTCCGCTTGCTTGAGCAGGCTGTCCGCGGCGCAGTTTTCAGACGTGCAGACTTTCAAACGCCCTCGGTGAATGACACCCGGGTCGAGCGCAAACCGCGCAACGGCAGGAGTCGAAACGGGCCGGTCAAGCACCGCCTGACCTTCGTCATCGACTTCCACGGATCGTTGCGCCGTGAAGGCGCTACCCGCCTTCAACAGGTCGACGCGAGGAGCCACCCCCATCAGGTTGAACCGATAGAGGACGTTCTCGGCGTTTCCGCTGAGGTACAGCTCCATGTACAGGATGTCATTCGCAGCGAGGACGTCGTCGATGAACTCGTTGTCGCACGAGCCGACCAACGCACCGTTGTCCAGGCTGATGTCGCACTCCACGCCATACTGGTCGCTGCCAAAGCGAACCACGTAGTCACCCGAAAGCGTTCCTGCCCGGCCGGGGGCGTCGGGCTCCAGGAGCGTCGCGAGAAACCGATACGAAAGGTCGTCTACGTTCGCCTCGGGCGAATCGCCCATGACGGGGCGCTGGCTCGCCCCGCCTTGAGCAACGACCTGGGGATTGGTGAGGTCCAGGACGCGGAACTCATGCTCCCGGTCCCGGTCGTAGCGCAGAACGCGGAACCCATCTGGATCCAGGCTGGAGTAGACGTTCTTCAGCCCAAGCGCGTGCTGGGGCATTCCTGGCAGGTGCGAGCCTGTGGGCTCTGTAAAGTCAGGCGGGCTGCTATTTCGCTCGTTCGGAGCCAGAACGCCGTCGCCGTCGAGGTCACGCGGGAACACCTCATGCCCAACGACGTGGAGGTAGTAGTTGGCGCGAGGCAAGCTGCCCACGGTCATCTGCTGACCGCCAGCTCCGAGGATGCGCATCGCCGCCTGGAGCGCGGCGGAGCCTCGGCCTGGAACCACCCCGAATTGGGTCACCTCGGGTTGCTCCACGGCGGAGTTCGTGACGCGAACCACCCGTCCCGCCAGGGGCGGGACGCCAGCGGGCACGTCCTGGAGGTCCTGGCTCCGAAGGCATGCAGCCTGCTTGGTCGCGGAGGAAGCCGCACCTGGCCCATACTCCGAGCAGGTTTCGAGCAGCACTCCCGAGATGCCAACGTCCCGCACGACATTCGGGGTGCAGTTCGGGTTTGAGCCTCCATCCAGCCCGGAAGAAGGTCCGCATGGGGATGCGCCACCATTGACCCGGTCGGGCGGTAGCCCCGCATCCACCGGCGACGTGCGCACACCTCCGTCATCGCTACGCCACTCCACGGGGGCCATCGTCCGGACACGCCAATGGGTGTCCAGGTGGACGTAGGTGTCACGGGTCGTGGCCGCGCCGCCATGCCGGATGAGCGTCGGTGGCTGGTCCTGGCGGAGGCCACCGGCCTCTGCGCTTCGCCAGATCCGGACGTCGATCTCCGGTGGGAACAAGAACACCGGAGCGTCAATCCCAAGCTGTGCCACCGAGCACCGAGAGAGCTGCACGGTCTTCCCGAACTCCACGACCTGCAAAGGCCCGAGCTCATCGTCCTGCGCACAGCGGCCTTCCGCATCCAGCTCCTTCTTGGAGATGGGCGGAACGGGCAGCCGCGTCATCCCGGTGTGGCCCGTCGCATGGTTGACCGCGACGACCACCAGCGGCTCTCCCGCTGCCAACCGGAGGAAGTTGGAGTGGTTGTCCCGACACTCTGTTTCGTAGAACGCGCGATCCGCGGCGCTCAGGTTGCTGGGAGCCGGAGCGCTCGGATCCTGGACGATGGCGGGATTGAGCTCCCGGCATCGGTCGCGAATGACGCGCTTGAAGGGCGTCGTGGGGCCCATGCGAACGCGCGCATAGTGACCCTGCGGGTCGTGCTGTCCTTGCGGCGTTGGAGCGCACTCCGCATCGGCCACGCCCACGGTGAACTGGGCGATGGGGCGGGTCAGGTCCTCCCCGCGGAAGAAATGAACTTCCGTCTGGGCAATGTCCTCACTGGCAATCGAAACGTAGGCACCCGCATCCGGGCTGTACTCGCTGGACGCGTTGGCCTCGCAGTCATGGCGCAGCGGACGGCCTTCACGGTCAACGAAGTGCAGCGCTCCGTGAAGCAGTCGCGCGTCAACCAGCAGGTCCGCGCGGGTCTGCATGCCTGAAGAGACGTTGAACGTCGCCGAGCACGTCGGATAGCTGGCCGTCACCATGGAGTGAACGACCGGCGCGCCCGTGACGGTGTCCCGTCCGATCATGGGCCGGGAACCAAGTGGCACATCGGCGCAAGCGATGCCCATCGAGCTGCCGGCGGGTACCGTGACGGGAATGCCGTATTCGCCTGTATCGCCGGTAAGGCCACTCATCGTCGGGCCAGGCCCCGTGACAGTGACGCGCAGTCCCGGGAACCGCACGACCGAGTGCATCTCGACCGTGCCCGCGGTGGCTTGTTCATCCTTCGTGAAGACGAGCCGATAGAGGCCTGCCGTTGGGCCTCCATCCGCCTCCGTACCTCCATCGGAATCCGTTCCGCCGTCCGATTCCACCAGGGTCGCCTGGACGCGAAGGGTGTAGCTCCTCCGCTCGCTCCCCATCTGCCCGCCGAACGTGATCAGCGTGGTGCCGCGTGTCAGCTCGACGTTGCCCGTCAGCGTGACTTCCGTCTGGTCCTCACTCTGGCTGCTTGCCGCCCAGACCTCGCCCGCGGGCGGCGCAATCTCAGCGCCACCTTCGACCTTCGCAGAGAGGAAGGCATCGAAACGCTCGCCCCTGGCGCCAGCGGAAATGCGCGTCACCTGCATCGATACGGGCAGGTGGTACGGGAAGGTCACCTGGCGAGGAACGGCGATGAACTCCTGCGTGGCCTTCAGGAGCGCCACGTCGAGTTGCCGATCCTCCGGGGCACGAAGCGCTCCGACCACGGTCGCGGGCACCTGGTTCTGGATGGATTGATCCAGGCTGGAATAGACGTGGTTGCCATACATGTACTGCGCGTGCGCCGTGCCCAGGAGCGCGTCGAGCGCCTCCCGCCAAAGGGGCCCAAGTGGGCGCGAGGGCAACAGACCAGGGGGAAGCGCCCCTTGGATGCCTCCGTCGCTGGCGGAGCTCCCCTGCCCGCCCATGTCCGCCAGGGCCCGCTTCACGATGTCATCCTGCGCCTCGGTGAGCGCCATGTAGCCGATAACTTCCACGGACCGGAGCTCCAGCGGCGTCTCCGTCCGGATGAACGCACCGTCCGAGGACACCCGAGCCAGCCCCATGCGCGCCAACGTGTGGTTGCGCGGCTCGTGTGCGAGCACTACGGCATAGCGGCCCGCAGCCATCTGCGTGACGTTGGGGAACTGCAGCAGCAGAGGCTTCTGGACGCGGAGCCCCGCCGGCCCGATCTGCCAGATGGCGGTGGGCGTTGAATGGCTCTCCAGCTTCATCGGGAGCGTGACGACCTCGAGACGCGTCGCCGTCAGAGTCCCCTGTGTCTTCCCATCTTCGAACAGCAGCGTCTCCGCGGCGTCATTGATGGGCCCATCCAGGGTCAGGCCCTCATGACGCGGCGAGAAGTCCACGTGCAGCGCCGTGGTGGTGTCCACGCGAACCGCGCTGTCGGTATCGACGGCGGTCAACGCGATGGGGACATCCACTGTCTCCTCTTCGGCGGTGAGGGTCAGCAGCCTTCGCACCGTGGGGAGAGGCCTCCCTTCCTGGGTCGTCCCGCCCTCGAAGCGCAGGACCTGCGGCCCCGACACCGAGGTGATGAGAGACCAGTTTCCGTCGGCGCCCGTGCGCACGGACTCCCCAGAGCTCTCCATCACCACGCGAGTCCCAGGGAGCGGCTGGAAGCTGTCGTCCATCACGAAGCCCCGCACACGCGTGAGGGGCCGGCGCACGCGGAGTTCGCTCCGGAAGTCCGTCGCCTGCCCGGGCCCGATCTCCGCGGCCAGGTCTTCCACCTCGACCTGGAGCAGTTCGCTCTCGGGCAGCGGGGCGCGTGCGATGAACGTCGCGGTCTGGCCGCCTGGAGCAAGCGAATAGCCGCCCGGGAGCGGCGCCCCCCGGTGAAGTACCCGGAAACCGGCGCGAACCGATTCGAGGGTGGCTGCCTTGTTGAACGACACGCTGATGAGCGCGTCCGTCTTGACGTCGAGAGCGCCTGTCTCCGGCTGAACGCCCGTGACGACCAGCGGCTCCGTGGCCGGATCCCGGTAGAACACCGTCACGGAGCTCCTCCCCGTGAACCCCTTCACATCCGTCGCGGTCACCGGCAGGACGTTTTCGCCGAGCGACAGAGGAACGTCCGCGACATAGACACCGGGGGACTCCTCGGCGGCCAGGCCCGTGCCAACGCGGACCTCGCTCAGTGCCGCGAACGCCACGACGCGGGCGCGGACTCGGACGATGGAGGCGGAGGCTTCGCTTCCGCTGACCGGCTCAAGCACGGTCACCCGCGGAGGGGCATTCTCCACGTTCAGCACGACCTCCCGCCGCGTCTGGTTGCCTGCCCGATCACTGGCAACCACGCTCACGACGGTCTGCCCCATGGTCAGCGTCACGGGCATGCTGAAGCTTCCGCCCAGCACCGTCACGGGCACGCCTTGGACGGTGACGCCCGCCAGGTGGGTGTCGCCCACGGTTCCCTGAATCAGGTAAGGCGACTCGCTCACGGTGAGCGGGCTCGCGGCGGGGCGCGTCACCTCCAGCGACGGGGCGGTCCTGTCCACCTCGACGTCGCGAACCGTGCTCGCAGTGCGGCCATCCGCGTCGGTCACCACGAGGTTCAGCGAGTGCTCCCCCTCTGGCAGCGTGAGCGACTGGCTGAAGCTGCGCACCGTTACCGTCGCGCTGACGCCATTGATCTTCACGTCAAGTGGGAGCGTGCCCCCTTCCACCTGCCCCACCACGGCCAGGGTGGCGCCTCCCACCACCGCGTCGGGCGAGGGCATATCCACACGAAGCACGGGCGCGGAAGAACCGGTGCCGGCGTCTGTGCCAGGCGTCCCCGAGTCCACCGGCGGCTCACCGCCAGCATCGGAGCCGCTCCCGGCATCGGGCGGCGTCCCTGCGTCTCCTGTACCCCCATCCGGTTCGGGCACGACTCGCGTGACATCAATGGTGCTCTCCGTCCGAAGCCCATAGCCATCCATGGCAACGACCCGAAGCGTCTGCTGTCCCGGAGACAACTGCACGGTCCGGACAAACGCCCCATCCCCCGTGAGCGCCGCCAGCGCGCTCCCGACCACCACCGTCACGCTGTCCTCGGAATCCGCGACGGAGGCAGTGCCCCGCACCGTCACCGTGGGCTCTTCGGTCTGCAGGCCAGACGACGGCTCGGTCACCGTGAGCGTCGGCGCGACGCTGTTCGCGCGCACCTGGAGCGTGCGTGAATCGGAGAGGTTGATGGCATCCGTGACCAGGAGCTCCAGCGTGTTGCTCCCCTGAACCAGGGGGAAATCGACCTCGAAACCGCCGTCCGCCGCCACGCTGACGGGCGTACCGTTCAGGGTCAGCACCACGGGCGTCGTGTCCGTCGCCGTGCCACGGACCTTCACGGACTGGCCCCCGATGCGGGCACCCGCGGAGGGGCTGGTCACCACCAGTTGTGGCGGCGTGGAGTCCCTGAGAACGGTGACGGACGCGACGCCCGAGTTCCCCGCCGCGTCCAGCGCGGTGACGACGAAGCGGTTCGCTCCTTCGGTCAGCGTCAACATACGCCGCCACAGGCCATCCTCGCCGCGAACCAGGTCCTGGCCACCGACCTTCACACTGGCCACGACATGGGCTTCCACAACGGAGGCGACCAGCTCCACCTGTGCTTCCTGGGTCACATGGCCCGCGGCAGGCGCTTGCACCGTCAGCGCCGGCGGCACCGAGTCAATCGTGAAGGCGCGCTCGACCTCCTCCACGTTGCCCGCCCGGTCGACGGCGCGCACGACGAGCACATGCGGACCTTCGGCGGAAACACTTCCTCCGCTCTCGAATGGCTGACCGTCGAGGGTGACGGTCACCGTGTCCAGGTGGTCCTCCTCCACGGCGAACGTCAACACCACGGGACCGCGGAGATACTGGCCGTCCTGAGCCCCGCTGATGGAAATCACCGGCTTCTGGTCATCGAGCGTCACAGAGCGACAGGTGCGGCGGATGTTCCCGCACGCATCCCGAGCCGTCGTGACCAGCGCGTTCTGCCCAGGGAGCAGGGGAACCGCGGCGGTCCAGGTGCCCGACGTCAGCGTCGCGGCCACGCCATTGACCTCGACGCGCGTCGCATCCGCCCCCGCGGTGCCACTGGCCTCAAGCGGCGTACTCGCCGCCAGGGCGCCTTCCAAAGGCGACGTCAGCTCGAACTGCGGCGCCACGGAGTCGACATCCACCACGCGGACGCGAACCCCGGAGCCCCTGCCTCCCGTCAGCTCCACTTTCAGCGTGTTCGCCGCCAGCAGCGGCACTTCGAGGACGTGCGGACGACCGGGCCCCTCCTCCGGTCGCAGACGTATGACGACGCGCCCGTTCAACATCACCTGCCCCGCGAGTGCTGCGCCCTCCTTCGTCTCCACGACGAGCACGCCTTGCGCGCCAGGGCCGGCCCCGTGGAAGCTTCGCGTCTCACGCGTTGGGATGCCGCGGCCTCGCTCGACTGTCAGGTCGAGCACCGCGCATGGAAGCTGCGACAGCTGGGCCACGGATGCCCGGGCGGTGCTCCCCCCCGTGGCGCGCAGCTCCAGTTGATTGGTCGCCCCCAGCCACACGGCGACAGCCTTTCGGCCCTCGCCGCTGCTGGCACTGACGACACGCTGGCCGTCCACCAGCACCTCGGCGCTTCCCGGAGCGCCCTGCCCCTGGCCGTCCCCATGCTGGAGCGCGAGCAGTCCCCATTCGCCAGCCCGCGCCGTGAAGGACACCACGCTCGGGGCGCCTGATGAGTCGATGGGGCCCGCCACCCAAGCCGCGGAGTGCTCTTCCGTCGCCACGGCCGAACAGAGGTCGGCGGGCGCCAGGTCGCCAGTCTCGAGCGCCGCGCGCATGACCTTGGCGGCGGTCTCCTCGGGGAGGCGTGACTCCTGAGAACATGCGGCGACCCAGAGCCCCATCGCCAGAACCTGCAGCAGCCGACTCATCCGACTTCCCTTCTGTGCACGACGCGCCCTGGCCCCGCCACTCCGAGCGAGGGCACTCCCCAGCAGCTGTGAATCGAAATCCATGGTGGTGCCTCGCCCCGCTCCCCTGCCGTTACGGACTCGCGGCTTCACGCTGCGAGCCCCCCTGCTCCACGGCCCGCATCAGCTCCACCCCGTGCTGGGGATCCATCCCAAACGATGCGCCAGGCGCGGGATGGACATTCCAAGGGGGCGTGGCCTGCAAGCGAACCTGGTGGAAATTGGCCGCGCTCCGCGAGGCCTGCATTGGATTGTTTTGGGTAGCCACGTAGGGCGCGGCGCTGCGGCCCTGGACGGCGCTCCAGACGATGAATTCGGGATTCAAGACCCGAGGATCGGGCTGGAAGAAGCGCCCCACGCTCGGGTCGTAGGTCCGCAGGCCTTCTTCAAACAGGTCCGTCTCAGTGTCGTAGTACTGGCCCACCCTGCGTAGCGGTGTCCAGAACGGGGACGCGCCTGGCTCGAAGCGTCGGTACTCATAATTTTGAATGGCGACGCCCCGCCTTCGGGCGGCGACCGGACATGTGCAACCGACGGGCACTCCCGCGTCCGAGTCACACGCGGCGGCTTCGCAGGTCGCATTGGAGCGGAACTGGACGGCAATCTCCCCATCCGTGCCCTCGACCCAGTCACTCCAGACCATGCCGCGATTCGCGCCACTGTAGGGACCTGCGAGCTGGGCGCCCGTGCTTCCGTCCTTGAGCACGACGTAATCGTGGGATGCCTCGGTATCGATGAGGCTGAAAATCACGCGCTGCTGCACCTTGAGGGAGGCGCTTCGAACCGGTTGCTGGAGCCGGGTCAGCTCCTGGTCCAAGTCATCCGCATAGGGATTCGCCGAAGCCGAGTAGTGACTCACGCGGTTGACGTGGCCCATGGGGTCGTATTCGCCTGTCCCGGCGATGCGCCCGGAGTCATCCATCATCAGCACGGGCCGCCCGGCATGGTCCGAGACGATGAAATAGAGGCCGCACGCGGCGGCCTCGCCGTTGCGCGCACAGTCGGCGGAGGTATCCGAAAGGCGTGTCCACTGCGGAGTGAACTTGCCGCGCACCACGGCGACTGGCCTCCCGCCAAGCCACACGTAATCGTCTTCCACGAAGAAGTTGACGGGCGAGATGACCCGATCCCCTCCCCGGTCGGACAACAACTGGTCGCCCAGATCGTGGAAATACTCGTCACGCGCGCCGGTCGGATAGTCCTTGAGCCGACGCCGATGGAAGCCGTCGTAGAGGTACACGTAATACGAGGACGTCCACCCGACGCTCATGGAGCGCATGTGGCGATCACGCGTCCCATCCGCCGGATTCAGATTGAGATGCGCATGGTTGTCACCAGGCGTCATCCGGTGCGTGGCCTTCCGATTGACGTTGCCGTTGGGGTCGAAATAAAAGAAATCGGCGAACATCTGCCCGGGGCCCGCATACTCAATGAACAGATACTCGGGAGTGGATGCGCCGTAATACAGCGTCGAGTCAGTGTTTCCGTCTTCGGAGGAAGAGGTGCGGTTGCCTCGGCGGTCATAGACGTACGTTCTGGATGCGTAGGTTCCCCCCGTGGCGGCATGGTTCCCCGCGGGCCGGCTGGCGTGTGTCAGGCGCAGCGTCCGGTCATAGGTGAACTCCTCCGTCTGGGCCTGCTGCGAGTCCAGCACGCAGGTGTCCATTCTCCGCACCTGGTCCGCTGTCCACGTGTAGGTCCTGCTGTAGATGTCCCCGGTTCCCGTCCCCGGGCTGCTGGAGCCCATGGAGACCCGCAGCGCACGAAGGCGCCCCGTCAGGTCCGAGGCGGCGAGCGACGGAGGGACGTCCGCACAGGCGGCCTCTGATGAGGTGGGCGCCACGGAAGCGTCATCGCCCAGCATGTATTCCACCGAGCGGATGACGTCGTTCCGGACATGGTGCTGCTGATAGCCACGCAATCCGCCATAGGGCTCCCAGCGGACATCGCTGAGGACCCGGTGGGCTTGCCACACCGTTCCATCGTGGAGCGCCACCTCGACGGCGGAGACGCGGTCAGCGGCCGCCCCCACGCCATGAACGTAGGAGACCACCCTGCCGTGGGGATAGGTGATGGAGGCCAGGTTTCCATTCGGCGTGTAGCTGTAGTGTGTGTCCGGGTTGAGGTCGGGCCCCTGGCCGCATCCCGTGGCGTTGGCACGCACACGCAGCTCGCGGATGACCCGCCCCAGGTCGTCGTATTCGAACCACGTGCGTCCAAAGCTGTCATCTCGGAAGCGAAGACGGCCCATGCTCTTGAGCTGCGTCGGGCAACCCGCGGGCGGCGTCTCGTCGTTGTCGTAGCCCAGCTTGTAGTGCGTGAACGCGAAGTCGGCATCCACGTAGACCGCTTGCGTCATCAGCAGCCGGGACAGGTGGTCATAGGTATAGAGCAGCGGAATGTTGAAGGTGCTGCTCATGTAGGGGGAGACCTCCGCGATCTTGTTCCCCTGTGCGTCATACGCGTAGCGCATGGCGCCGTTCATGTGCGGCGGTGCCGCCCCCACGAGGTTGCCGAAGTCATCATAGGTGAAGGTGGTTGCCGGCTGGGTGCAGCCTTCGAAGGTGTCGCTGCCCAGGCATCCAGTTTTGATCGCGGCGACGTTGCCGTGCGCGTCATGCCGCAACAGCGTGCGCTGCCCCGTGCCGTCCACGGGAAATTCGTCCACGTGGATGAGTCGGTTGGCCCGGTCATAGGACAACGCGCTGCATGCGGGCGATACAGGACGGCCATCCCCACCGACGGCGCACCACGAAGGAGGCGCGTTCATCGCATGGCCAACCCCCGTCAGGTTGTCCGCGCCGTCATAGGAGCGTGCTGCCGTGTAACTGCCGGGGCCAATGCCCCACTGCTCATGCGTGGGACGGAGGTGTGCATCGGCGGCGAAGGAACGCACCCGCCGGGCCACGCCCGGCGCATCCAGGAACCGCTCCTCTTTGAGGGAGCCATCTGGCCAGTACGTGTACGTGACTTTCTCAGTCCAGACGGCGCCGGAGTTGTCCGCCGCCCGGGCCTTCCATTGGAGCGTGTCTGTCAGCGTGCCACCGCTGCAAGCCGCTGTCGGTGTTCCCGCGCGGTAGCAGTACACCTCGAAGTTCCCTTCGGGTCGTTGCATCCACGCAAGGTGCCCGGCGTCGTGGCCGTAGCGGGTCACCACGTCCACCTGCCCCGATGTGTGCACCGTCTGGGTCAGCAACCGGTTGCCTTCCCAGGTGAAAGCCGTGGTGACACCGCTGGGGTCGACACGTTCGGTGACGTTTCCGGACACGTCGTAGCCGTTGTAGCGTGTATCGACAGGAGTGCTCGTCGGGCCCGCGGGGAAGCGGGCAACGCGCATCAGGCGATTCCTGCGGAAGGCGGTCGTTTCGGAGTCAGCCCAGTAGAAATTCTGGGTGAGTGGATAGCTGGTGCCCGCCGGGCAGTCCGTCGCGGCCTCGCTCTCCACCCAGCAGGGGCCATGGGTTTCGAGCACCCTGCCGAGCGGATCCGGGCTTGTCTCTCCCGTGCGCTGAACGAAGTAGAATGTGCCAATCCAGCGCTTCTGCGCGGTCCAGACGGCCGTCTGCCGATCCATCACTCGCGTCCATCCGGAGCGGATGGTGGCGACAAGGCGGCCTGACGCATTGTACCGGTGGTAGGTCCGCGCCTTTTCCCCCGCGCTCCCGAAGACACTGGCCTTCTCGGAAGATGCCAACTGCTGCTGCCCACCCGGACCGTAGCTGTAGGTGAAGTGCTCTGTTTCGAGCGCCCCCGTGCCCTCCATGTCCTGCGCGCCGCGAAGAACGGACGTCCTTTCCATCGCCTCGGCGGGCGCGCCGGGCCCGGTGGCAGGGGCATGCACGTAGACCTCCCAGGCCTCTCGCTTGTTCTTGACGGCCCGCTCGTAAGCGGGAGTGCTCTCAGTGGCGCACGCCCACTCATGACGGACACTGCCCGGACTACAAGCCCCCGCCACGTCACAGGCGTCCACCGTCTGATAGACGCGGGGGACGCCGCCTGCCTCGGCTTGAGGCAGGGACGTGTAGGTCCTGGAGAAGGCCACCGGCGTATCCTGGCCATTGCCTCGGCCCGCGGACGGCTCGGCCACGGTTTGTGACCATGGTTCGACGCCGCAGCAGTCGCTGCCCGGCAGGCACAGGGCCTGCGCCCGGGCGCCTCCAGGCAGCATCAGGCCAAGCGCACCGACCAGCGAAATGGCTGTACTCACGAGCGGCTTCATCGAGGCTCCGCGACAGCGCCTGTCCAGCCTTCGGGCGGCATGCACACCTGGCCTCCGGCGGAAGGGTGAATCTGAATGCAGCGCCATTCCTTCGGGCAGGCCTCGTCCTCGAGGCACTGCTGGCTGCAGAAGTAGTCCTGGTCGAGCCGGGGCCCAGCACGGAGACAAAGCCGGGAGACGCAGTCGGATTCACCGCCCGCCGCGCAGCGCTCCCCGAGCGCCTTGGTGCGCTGCTTTGCCTGCGTGAACTGATGGTCCGCCAGCACCGCGTTGGAGACTTCGGGCTGAGCTGTCGGCGCGGCGCGTTCCACCGCGGCTTTTTCGCTGCATCCGACGAGGCAGAAGCTCAGCACACCGACGCAAGCGAACCGGAACTGAAGCAGGCTGAGAATCATCAGTCCTCCCCCCCGCCCGACACACCGTCTCCATGGGTTCCCGCATCCGAAGGCGGCATGGCCTCCGGGAAGCGCTTGACGGGGATGCGGGTCTCCAGGTCAGACATCAAGCGGTTCTCCGCCTCACTCCGTGCGTCTGCCGCAAGACGTCCTCGAACCTCATCGAACGAAGGACTCACGGTCTCGACCGGCGCGAGCGCCTGCACCACGTGAATGCCATACGGCGTCTCGAACGGCTTGCTCAGTTCATCCTTCTCCAACGCTGCTGCGGCCTCGAAGAACGATGGATGGACCTGCCCTTCCTGGATGATGCCCATGTCCGCCGTGTGTGCGGCGCCGGCTTCCCCCTGACTCGCCTCGCGTGCCACGAGTTCGAAGTCCTCCCCTCCAATGATTCGGGCGTAGAGGACATTGGCGCGATCCCGAGCCCGGCGTCGCGTTGCCGCATCTGCGTCGGCCGCAAGCCGCACGATGATGTGGCGTACATGGATCTGCTGGCGGGCCAACGTATCCTTCGAGGCCTCGAAGCGAGCACGCAGCGTTGCCTCACTCGTAGCGTCCTTGAGTTCATGCTGTAGCAGCGCCTGCGCTAGGATCTCACGGCGAGCTGCGGCGAGCCGTGCGCGGACGTCTTCGCGTTCATCAAGCCCCAGCTCGACAGCTTGCTCGGCCAATCGAGTGCGGCTGATAAGCGCGTCCACCTGAGACCCGTCGGTCACTGCGCTAGCTGCTCGTCGGGACGTGAACTCCTGAAGGTCGGAATGACGAAGCGCGGTCTTCCCCACCTCCGCAACGACATCGGGATCACGGCATCCCGTGGTCGACACAGCTGTCACAAAGAGAACACCCGCGACAAGCGTGTAAGCCGCCCGATGGGGCGCCCAGGCGCCCCGAATGGATGAGGTACGTTTCATGGCAGACTAATGTTCTGTGACTGAAGGCGCGAAGAGGAATCAACAGTGATTATTCTGGTGACGTCGAGCGCATCCAAGGTCACAACAGAAGCTTTGCGTACGACGATGAAGTCCCTGAATGTCTGCATTCCTGTGGGACTGGCGGGAATCTCCGTGGGTCGGACGTCGGACGCATTTCCAATTCTATTCTTGTTGTCAAAGACGAGGTCGCCGTAGAGGGCGGAGTTGGACTTGAGGAAAATCGTCCCCGCGCCGCCGCCATGGCCGGCCGCGGAGATGTTGCCCCAAGCGAATGCGCTGGTGGCCTCGTCATAGTAGACGGCCACGCGCCCTCCGCCGCCGCCGCGAGTCGAACTCAGGGCGTTGCCCTTTGCCTGAATTTCTCCTGTGCCAGTGAGTGCGCCCACCTCAACTCGGATGCCACCCCC
>NZ_JAAIYB010000014.1 GCF_010894475.1 Myxococcus vastator | reverse complement strand
GGCCCCTCCCGCCGCGCTGCCCAACCCAACGCCCGAGCCAGACGTCGAAGCACGGCTCGCCCTGGCCGAGCACCTGCTCGCCTGCGACGAGCCACGGCTGTGCGCGCGGCACGTGGTGGACTGGCTCACCCGCGAGCGGCCGTCGGACGTCGCCGCCTGCTTCGCGCGCGACAGCAGCACGGGAGGCTGGGTCTGCCTCGCGGCCCGGAACCTCTCCGACGCCCAGTGCGCCGCCCTGGCGTTCCAGCCCGGTGAGGCCGACCATCCCCTGGCGGAGACGCTGGCGCAGGGGACGCCTCGCTTCTTCGCCGCGCCCCGGGCCCCGCTGCCGTCCGTGGGATGCATCGCGGTCCCCCTGGGCCGGCCCGGAGCGCCCGCGGTCGGCTTGCTGCTGCTGTCCGCGGACGGCGCCATGCTGACGCCGGACGCCGAGTGGGTGAGCGCGCACGTGGGCCCCCGGCTGGCCGCCATGCTGCCCACGGAGCGGCGCGAGGTGGCGGGCGGCCAGCTGCTCCGTCGCATCATCGACACCGTGGCGGACCCCGTGCTGCTGACGGACCTGGAGGGGCGGCCCCACATCGCCAACGCCCGCGCGGAGGTGCTGCTGGTGGCGGGGCCGGAGGCGAGCGAAGGCCGCCGCCGGGCGACCGAGCTCAACCGGCAGGTGTTCTCCTCCGCGCTGGCCAGCTTCGCCAGCGGCGACACCGCGACCGTGCGCCGCCGGGAAGTCCCGCTGGTGGACCCGGTGGAGGGAATCGACCTGCTCTTCGAGGTCGTCAGCACGCCCGTCCTCGAGCCGGATGGCCGCGAGGCCCTGGTGAGCGTGCTGCGCAACGTGACGGACCTGGGCCGCGCCACCCAGGCGCTGGGTGAGAGCTACCGGCGCCTGCGCGCCACGGAGCGGGAGGCCCGCAGCGAGCGTCACCGGCTGGACCGCGTGCTGGACTCCGTGCCGGACCCCCTCATCCTGTCCGACCCGGCGGGCGGCATGGTGATGATGAACGGCCCGGCGGAGAAGCTCTTCGCCACGCACCCCGACAGTGGAGAGGCCGCGCTGCGCCGGCTGCACTCCAACAACGCGGGCTTCGCGTCGTTCCTCGCCAACCTGATGGACGCGGAGGGCCGGCCCCGCTGGCGTGGGCAGCTCGGGCTGGTGGACCCGGCCACGGGCGCCACGCTCCCCATGGAGGCGGTGGCCAGCAAGGTCCTGGGCGACTCCGGCGAGCTGACGGGCATCGTCACGCTCTTCCACGACCGCAGCGAGGCGATGGAGAAGGCGCGGCTGCTGGAGCGGGTGAAGGAGGGCTCCGTCCACCTGGAGGCGCGCGTGCAGGCCGCCACCGCGGAGCTGGCCGAACAGAACGAGATGCTGCGCCGGCAGGCCATCCAGGTGGAGCAGGCCAGCGCGGCCAAGTCCCAGTTCCTGGCCAACATGTCCCACGAGTTCCGCACGCCGCTCAACGCCATCCTCGGCTACACGAACATGCTGCTGCAGGGCGTGTCCGGCGAGCTGAACCCGGCGCAGAAGCGGAACCTCACGCGCATCGACTCCAACGGCAGGCACCTGCTGGAGGTCATCAACGAGATTCTGGACATCACCCGCATCGAGGCGGGCCGCATGCCCTTGAACCTGTCGGACTTCGGCATCCCGGAGCTGTTCCAGGAGGTGATGGCGGAGCTGGACCCCATCATCGCGCGCAGCAAGCTGGCGGTGAGCGCCCACCTCGGCCCGCGCGTGCCGGCGGTGTACAGTGACCGGCAGAAGGTGAAACAAATCGTCCTCAACCTCCTGTCGAATGCGTTGAAGTTCACGCATGAAGGTTCGGTGCGGGTGCAGGCGGAGTACGTGGCTGCTACGTCCACGCTCACCATCTCCGTGACGGACACCGGCATCGGCATCGACTCCGCGAACCAGGAAAAAATCTTCGAGGACTTCCAGCAGGTGGACAGCTCTCCGACCCGCGCCTATGGAGGCACGGGGCTGGGCCTCTCCATCTGTCGGCGCCTGGCCGCCATGCTGGGGGGACGCGTCACCCTCCAGAGCACCCAGGGCGAGGGTTCGACATTCACCCTGCACTTCCCCCGACGCGCGAGGCGCGCATGACGAACCCAGCTGAGAACCCGAAGCCCCTCGTGCTCGTCGTAGACGACTATCAAGATGCCCGAGAGATGTACGCCGAGTACCTGGAGTTCTCGGGCTTCCGCGTCGCCGAGGCCAAGAATGGCCAGGAGGCGCTGGACAAGGCCTTCGAGCTGCGGCCCGACATCATCCTCATGGACCTGTCGCTGCCCGTCATGGACGGCTGGGAGGCGACGCGGCGGCTGAAGGGCGACGACCGCACGCGCGCCATCCCCGTGGTGGCGCTCACGGGCCATGCGATGACGGGGCAGTCCGACGAAGCCAAGGGCGCGGGCTGCGACTCCTTCGTCACCAAGCCCTGCCTGCCGGACGCGCTGGTGGATGAAGTCCGCCGCGTGCTCGCCACCCACGGAGGCGCATCGTCGAGGTGAAGCGCACCATGTCCCGGACGACACGGCCCCGGAAGGGGGCGGCTCGCAGCGACAGGCGCACGTCCCAGGCCTCACCGCCTTCGCCTCCCACGGCGGAGACGGCGGCGCCCGACGGGCCCCGGTATCTCTACGGCATCCTCCGGGCCTCCGCGCCCCCGGACGTCGGGCGCATCGGCGTGGGCGCCGCTCCATCCCAGGTGTACGCGGTGAGCGAGGCCGGCCTCGCCGCCATGGTGTCCGTGGCCCCCGGCCGCGTGGTGGACCCGACGCGGGCGCACCTGCTCGGGCACCAGCGCGTCACCGAAGCCCTGCTCCGTGAGCACACCGTGCTCCCCGTGGCCTTCGGCACCGTCATGGCCTCCGAGGCCCAGGTCCGAGCGGTGCTGCGCACGGCCCATGACGCGCTGTCCGGCGTGCTGGACGCGCTGGAGGGCAAGGTGGAGTTGGGCCTGAAGGTGCTCTGGCACCGCGAGCACCTCGCCCAGCGGTTGGTGCTGGAAGACGCCCGGCTTCACCGGCGCGACGCGGAGCCGGAGGCCGAGCACGAGCGCCGCTTGGAGGCCGCCGTGGAGGACCGCGCCGGGCGAGACATGCGGGCGCTGCTGGAAGGCCTGCGCCCCCGTGCCGCCGCCACGCGCGAGCATCCCCCCGTGGGTGAGCGGATGCTGCTCAACGCGGCCTTCCTCGTGGAGCGGGCACGGCTGGAGTCCTTCGAGGCGAAGGTCCGCTCCCTGGCCGCGCGCTCGGACACGTACACGTTCCGCTTCACCGGCCCCTGGGCGCCCTACAGCTTCGTGGACGTGCACCTGGGCCTGCGTGAAGTGGACGCGGTGGGGACCTGAGCCCAGGTCCCCCGCGCGTCACTTCCCGGAAGCGGAGGACACGGGCGCCGTCACCCGCGCCGCCTCTTCCGCCAACGCCTCCATCCCGGAGTGGAGCCGGGCCCAGCCCGAGGTGTGCTCGGTCCGGGCGTAGAAGCCACCCTCGCCCTTCGCCACCATGACGTGGCCCACGGGCTGGCCCGCGCGCAGGTAGTCCACGCGGAAGGACTCCCGCGGCTCGCCCCCGGGAAGCGGCTCGTCGCGGCCGAGCAAATCCACCGGCATCATCCGCCACACGCGGTCATGCCAGTTGCGCGCGAAGTCGTCCGGCTGCTCCGGCGCCTCCTCCGGCGCCAGGACGACCGGGCCCGGCGCCTTGCCCGTGGCCCGGAAGGCGCGGGTGGCACCGCCGGCGCTGACACGCACGGCGTCGAAGTCCCCCAGGTCGAAGGTGTGCAGCCGGCGGTCCACCAGGCGGCTGCTCGCGTTCTCCAGGTCCGGCAGCATCGCCGGGCCCAGCAGGTACACGCGGCCATCCTCCTCGCTGCGCAGGTACGGCGTCCCCCAGCCGCCCGCGGGCGACGCCAGGGCGAACACCCGCGCCTTGCCGCCCACCGTCAGCGTCAGCTTGCGCGGGGACGTGGCCAGGCCGACCTCCTCCAGCTTCTTCGCGTCCAGCTCCCCCAGCGCCCGCATGGCGCGCATGGGCGCGAAGCGGGAGAACAGCTTGTCCGCCACCTCGTTGGCGCGCAGCTCACGCGGCGGGGGCGGCGCCTCACGCGTGGCCACGGGCGGCGGTCCCAGCGCGGCGTGGGTGCCCGCGTCCGTGCCCACCGCCGCGGTGGCCACGCCCGCGTCCGTCGCATGCTGAGCCACACCCGCATCGGCGGCGCCCGCGCTCGCGCCGCCGGAGGCCGTCTTGGAGGCCTTGTGGCCCAGACGCACCCAGAGCCGGTCGCGCTCGCTGGCATCGCGGAACACGTCCACGAAGCGGGAGTCGTCCTCGTAGCGGATGCTGTCCAGCGCGCGCACTGGGACATCCACCACCGTGACTTCTCCCGGGCCCGCGGAGGGCTCGCGCTGCCAGACGACGAACGCCGCGACCAGCGCGGCCGCCGCCAGGGCCCCTTGCAGGGCCAGGTCCCGAACCTTCATCGCTCACCTCCCGCCACCGCGGGGCGCGGCGCGCGGCGTCCCCGCCGGCGCGTCATCACGAAGCCCACCACCAGCACCAGGGCCGGCCCCAGGAACACCGTCGCGTAGAACCAGAGGACGTCCTGCTCCCGCGTGTGCTGGATGGGCGTGTCTTCCTCCGAGGACACGGCGCCGGAGATGGACTCCTCGCCGGTGAGCCACCGCAGCGTGTCCACCGCCAGGTACGCATTGCCCATGTTGCCCAGCAGCAAATCACCCACCGCGTCCGCGTCCGCCATCACCACGGCGCGCATCGCCTCCTGGCCGGCCGGCGCGGGCTTCTCCACCGCGATGACCAGGGGCCAGGGCCGCCGCGGCTCCCCCGCGTCCAGCATGAAGTTGCCATTGGCGTCCGCGAAGGTGGCGCCGTGCGCGCGCACCGACACGTCCTGCGCCAGACCGCCCGGCAACGGCTGAAGCTGCTCCAGGGCGCCCGCGCTCACGAAGACGGCTGGCGCCTGTCCCGCCAACGACGACAGCGACGTGACGGACGGGTGCGAGGAGAACGTCGCCGTGCCCAGGTTGCCGCGGTCGCTCTGCTGCCGCGACGTGCGGAAGTACACCTGGTCATTGGCCAGCGGCGTCTTGAGGTACTTCAGGCCCAGGGGCTCCAGCAGCGGCTGGAAGTCCGGCCCCTCCGGCTCCAGCGCCAGCCACAGCCGGCCCCCTCGCGCGGAGTACTCGCGCAGGGCATTCAGCTCCTCGGGGAGGAACGCCTGCGTCGGGCCCGCCACCACCACCACGGAGGCGTCACGCGGCACCTCGGTGCCCAGGCCCTCGGAGACGCCGAGCGACCGCACGTCCACGTTCTGCGCGCGCAGCAGCTCCTTCAGCTTCTCCACGGACGGGCGCATCGTCTCCCCCGGCACCGCGCGCGACTCGGCGCGCTCGCCGTGGCCCGCCGTGAAGTAGACGACCCGGCGAGGCCGGGCCACCGTCAGCAGGCGGCGCTGGACCTCCTGGTCCAACCGCTGAAGCTGGCCGCGCGCCCGCTCGATCTCCAGGCCCACCGTGAGCGGCTCCTTCCGGTCGCCGCGCGCCAGGACGACAGTGCCGTTGTTGTGGACGCCCAGCGTCTTCGCCCGAGCCGGCTCCACCGCCTGGTCCAGCCGCTCCACGTTGAGCAGGCCCGGACTCTCCACCGCCAGGTCGCGGAAGTACTGCCCCACCGCTTCACCCACCTCGTTCGCGGGTGGGAAGAAGAGCGTCACCTGGAGCGGCTCGTTGAGCCCTCGGATCACCTTGCGGGTGCCATCGCCGGGCTTCGCGGTGCGGAAGTAGGACAGGTCCCACGTCACGTCGGCCTGGGTGGCGACGAACATGGACGCGAAGGCGAAGACGAGCACGAAGGCCAGCCCCAGGCCGGAGTACAGCGCGCTGCGGACCCGGCCCGTCTCCAGCACCGGCGCGCGCGTCATCGCCGCGGCGGCGACCTCCACCATCGCCAGCGGCAGCAAGCAGCAGGCGAGCAACGCCGGGAAGAGCGCCGCCAGCGACACCGCCACCCGAGGCGCCTTCTGCGACAACGGCCCGCCGAAGAGCCCGGTGCCCACGTCCGACTGGACGAAGTAGAGCCCCAGGGCCAGGAGGCCCACGCCGTACAGGCCCGACACCCACGCCTCGACGGCGCGCCGGTCCGCGCTGGCCGACCGCAGGCGCGCGACGCGCCAGCCCAGCGCACCCACCGCCACCGCGACGCCCAGGCCCGACAGGACGGTGCGGCCCGTCCCGATGCCGAAGAGCCGCTCACCGAGGAAGACGGCCAGCAGGCCCGAGACGAAGGCCAGCGTCACGGGGAGCCCCCCGCTCGAAGGACGCGCGCTCATCGCCACCTCCGCGCCTCGAGCACCCGCGTGGACGCGAACAGCGCCACGTAGGTGACCACGAGGTAGTAGACGACGTCACGCACGTGGATGAGCCCCGCCTGGAACGGCGGGAAGTGCTGATTCCACAGCGACATCGCGCTGAAGACATCCGCCAGCGGCTGCTCGGTGATGCGCGCCAGCAGCCAGCACAGGATGAGGGCCACCAGCATCACCGCGGACGTAATCGCCGCGAGGAGCTGGTTGCGCGCCAGCGCCGAGCCGAACGTCCCCACCGCCAGCGACGCGCTGCCCAGCAGCAGCAGGCCGAGGTACCCCGCCGCCACGTGGCCGAAGGACACCTTGCCGTTCACCAGCACCAGCAGCGGCATGTACAGGGTGCACAGCACATACAGCGCCAGGAAGGCCAGCCCCGCCAGGAACTTGCCCAGGACGATGTCCCTGTCTCGCAGCGGTGACGAGTACAGCAGCGGCAGCGTGCCCGTCTGGCGCTCCTCGGCCAGCAGGCGCATGGAGATGAACACCGAGGCGACGACGGTGAAGCCGCTCGAATAATAGAAGAACTGGGACAGCACCTCGGCGGAGCGCTTGCTGGCGCCGCCCAGGGCATACGCGTTGAAGAACAAGCCGTTCAACGCGAGGATGACGGCGATGATGACGTAGCCGCTGAGCGTGCGCAGGTACGCGGACAGCTCGCGGCGGGCGATGAGCAGCGCTTTCACGCGCGCACCTCCTGGCCATGGGTCAGCCGCAGGAAGATGGATTCAAGCTGACCGGCGCCCTGGTCCAGCCGCAACAAGTCCAGGCCCGCGCCCACCACCGCCTGCGCCACCTGGGGCCGCTGGTCGGGCGAGGCCCGCACCGTCAGCGCCACCAGGCCGTCCGACGCGCGGTCCACCTCCACCGCGCCAAAGCGCTGGAGCACCTCCACCGCGCGCGCCCTGTCGCCGCGCAGCTCCAGCTCGATGGTGCCCCGGCCGCCCATCTGCGCCGCCAGCTCCTCCTCCGTGCCCTGCGCCACCAACATCCCCTTGTGGATGATGAGCAGCCGGTCACACGTCTGGGAGATCTCCGGGAGGATGTGGCTGGAGACGAGCACCGTGTGCGCGCCCTTCAAGCCGCGGATGACGTCGCGCATCTCGACAATCTGCCGGGGGTCGAGCCCGCTGGTGGGCTCGTCGAGGATGAGCAGCGCGGGCTTGTGCACCAGCGCCTGCGCCACGCCCACGCGCTGGCGGTAGCCGTGACTGAGCGTGGAGATGAGCTCGCCGTGGACGTCACGCAGGCCCGTCTTCTCCTCGGCCTCGCCCACGCGGCTGGCGGTGTCCCGGGACGTGACGCCGCGAAGCTGCGCGACGTAGGTCAGGTACTCACCCACGGTCATCTCTTCGTACAGCGGAGGCACGTCTGGCAGGTAGCCGATGCGCTGGCGGACCTCGTGGGCATTGCTCACCACGTCATGGCCGTCGATGACGACGCGCCCCGAGGTCGGCAGCAGCACGCACCCCAGGACCTTCAGCGTCGTCGATTTTCCAGCGCCATTGAGGCCCAGGAAGCCAATGACTTCTCCCTGGCTGATGGTGAAGGCCAGGTCCCGGATCGCCGCGTGCTCACCGTAGTATTTGGTCAGCCCTTCGACCTGAATCATCAGGAGTCCTCTCCCCTTCGAATGCGTCGTTCCTTCTGTCGCAGCGGAGGGGATTGTCAAGCGCCGGACTCGCTAGGAGTGGCGGTATTCAGGGCCCTCCGTCGTGCGCCCCAGCGTGAAGCGCAGCGCGCCTTCCAGGTCGGGGAGGAGGAAGGCGAACCCCAGCCGCTGAGCCGCCTGGGGCACGATTCGCGCGCCCTCCAGCAGCGCCTCCTGCCCCATCTGTCCGAAGAGGGTCCGCACGACGGGCGCGGGGACCGGGAAGACGGCCGGACGCCGCAGCACCTTGCCCAGCGTCCGGGCGAAGTCCGCCTGCCGCACCGCCCCGGGCGCCACGGTGTTGAGCGCGCCGCGCGCGGCGTCGGTGAAGATGGAGAAGTGGATGAGCCCGAGCACGTCCTCCAGCGACACCCAGCTCATCCACTGCTGCCCGGAGCCGATGGGCCCGCCGCCGCCCGCGAGGAACGCCGGCAGCATCTTCGCCAGGGCGCCCTCGCTTGCGTCCAGGACGGGGCCGATGCGCAGGTGCACCACGCGGATGCCCGCGGCCTCGGCGGGCGCGGCGGCGGCTTCCCATTCCCGTGACACCTGGGAGAGAAAGCCCTTCCCGTCCGTGCTGCTCTCCTCGGTGAGGACTTCGTCGCCGCGGTCTCCGTAGATGCTGCTACCGCCCGCGGAGACGAGCACCTTCGGCTTGCGCTTCATGCGCGCCAGGGCCTCGGCCAGGGAGCGGGTGCCCTGGGTGCGGCTCTTGAGGATGGCGTCCTTGTACTCGGGGGTCCACCGCTGGCCGGCCACGTTGACGCCCGCGAGGTGCACCACGGCGTCCACGCCTTCGAGCGCGTCGGTGTCCACCTCGCCCTTGTCGGGCGCCCAGGCGACCTCGTTCCGCGCCGGGTCCGCCTTGCCGCGCACCAGGCGCTTCACCATGTGGCCGCCGGTGGTGAGGAAGGGCACCAGCGACGAGCCCACCAATCCCGAGGCCCCGGTGACGGCGATGGTGAGCGGCCCCTGCCCGGCGAAGGCGGCGTGACGCTTCAGGTCCTCGAGCGTGACGCGGTGGCGGTACGCGAACATCCGCTCCAGGGTGCGCCGGGCGAAGCCTCCGCCGAAGAGGCTGCCCAGCGGGCCCACGGGGAGGACGTACTCCACCTCGTCCTCCAGGATGGAGGTGCCCGTGGTGGGCTCGGGCCACATCCGGTGGGTGTGGACCCACTTCGAGAAGGGACCGGACACCTGCGTGTCCTGGAACATGGCGCCTTCGGTGTAGGCGGTGTGCTCGGCCACCAGACGTTGGGGGATGGGGCCCACGCGCATCTGGACGACGACGCGGGCACCGGTGCGGATGCCATCGCCGGTGCGCTCCAGGACCTCCAGCCGCTCCCAGGGCGGTGACAGGCGCTCGAACGCCCCTTCCCGGGCATGCCAGGCGAAGAGCTCAACGGCGGGGACTGGCATCCGACTGCGAGCATCGAAGACGTGCGACTTGCCCATGTTCCCTCCTGGGGCGACAGTGCGGCGGCGCATGATTGCTCCAGAGTCCCTTGAACGCGCGGTAGAATTGCTGCGGCACGGGGGTGTCGTCGCCCTGCCGACGGAAACCGTCTACGGTCTGTCCGCCAACGCGGAGGACGAACTGGCCGTGCGCCGCGTCTTCGCCATCAAGGGCCGCCCCGCCACCCACCCGCTCATCGTCCACATCCCGGGCGTCGAGCACCTGGGAACGTGGGCACGTGTGGTCCCGGAGGCCGCGAGGAAGCTTGCGGAGGCCTTCTGGCCGGGGCCGTTGACGCTGGTCCTTTCGCGCACGGCGAGGGCCACGGATGCCGTGACAGGTGGGCAGGACACGGTGGCCCTGCGCGTGCCGAATCACCCGGTGGCGCTCGCGGTGCTCCAGAAGCTGGGCGGAGGGCTGGCCGCGCCGAGCGCGAACCGGTTCGGGAAGGTGAGCCCCACCACGGCGGAGCATGTGCAAGAGGACCTGGGCGGAGACGTGGACCTCGTCCTGGATGGGGGCCCGTGCACGGTGGGGGTGGAGTCGACCATCGTGGACCTGAGCGCGGATGAGCCCACGATTCTGCGGCCCGGAGGGCTGGCGGCGGAGGACGTGGAGCGAGTGCTGGGGCGGAAGGTGCCGGTGAGGACTTTGTCCAAGGTGCGTGTGTCGGGCTCGCTGGAGTCGCACTACGCGCCGCGTGCTGGCGTGGTGCTGGCGGAGGCCGGGCAGGCGGTGGCGCGCGTCCAGGAGCTCAGAGGACAGGGATTGCGCGTGGGGGTGCTGGGGCCTGCGAGCCTTGCGTTGCCCCCCGACGTGCCGCGCTTCGATGTACCGGATGAGCCCGCTGGGGCGGCGCGCGTGCTGTACGCCCGGCTGCGCGAGGCGGATGCGCAGGGGCACGACGTGCTGGTGGCCTGCCTCCCGGCGGAGAGCGGGCTGGGCATCGCGGTCCGGGACCGGCTGTCGCGCGCAGCCGCGCCGCGGGGGTAGCGATTACGCAGTCGAGCCCCCTCCGGTACAGTGGGCCGATGGCGACAGCGCACAGCGCATCCAGTAGCTCGTCCGTTCACTTGGACTGGGTCCGATGGTTCGGTTGGACATGCATCGCAGTCCTAGCCAGCCTCGCTTTCGCGTATATAACCAAGGGGCTGGGGGCTGCGACGTCCTACAACCTGAATGGATTTCCAGGCGTCCACCCCTATGCTGGCGAAATCCTTTCGGATGTGTCGGCTGGCATTGCGCAGTGCCTGGCCGTCTTCATGTACGGGAGGAAGGGCCGACCTGCCTTCTGGACTGGCATCATCGTCACCGAATTCGTTCGATTTATCCCCGGGGCAGCACTGCTCGCTGCGATTGCTGCGACCACAACATTCGAGATTGGAGCGCTGCACTACAGCCCGTTCGTCTGGTGGACAGTCAGGGCCCTTATCGCAACCGCATGCCTCGGTTGGCTATGCATGAAACGAGCGCCTCCAAGCGTGGGCCTTATTTTCGTCTCGGCACTCACCAGTGCTTCACTGCTGTGGATGGTCAGCATGCAACACCACGGGTTCGGCATCGACCTCATCCTTCCAGGGAGAAGCGAACTCCTGTGGGAACTGCTCGCGCAGTGACCCGGCATCAAGACGCACGGCATTCATGTTGGTGAATCCCGAGTGCATCCGCCAGTAAGGTCACGCCGAGGAAGCAGGGCTCTTGAAGTTCTACGTGATTGAAGAAGACAGGGCCGCTGGGTTCACTGGAAACCTACGAGCCGTGCCTCCCTGGGGACTCCCAGGCGTTACCCCATGCGATGCATGTGGAGCCGCGGGCGGCTGGGCTGGCCTCCAGTACCCGTGTGTTGACTTGTCGGACCTTCAGGAGCGCAAGGCACTCGAAAACCCAGGCCGACAGGTCAGCTTCGAGGAGTTCTCCCGATTGAGGGAACTGGTCCGTCCATTCGCGCCCGACTGGGCTCGACTGGAACCAGGCGCCGACTTCGGCCCGCCCACGGGAACGGGCAGCGGCACCTTCGGCGACCTCTTCATGCAGAACCCATGGTCGCTCTACATTCGCCGTGAAGCCCTGGAGCGGCTTCAGGACGCGGGCATTCAGGGCCTCTCAGGCTGCCCGCTGAACGTGCGGTTCCGTGGAAAGAACCCACCCGCGTTGCTCGCCATGCAGTTGGAACTTCATGGCCGACTGCTCATCGATCGCGTGCCTCCTGGGGACCGCCCTGTCTGCCCGACCTGCGGGATGCTTCGACACGAGCTACCCCATCCACTGATTCTCGACGTTCATTCGATGCCCGCTCCTCCAGATCTTTTCCGAACCTATGACTGGCCCACCTTCATCGTGGCGACCGAACGGATGGTGGACTCCGTGAAGCAGTTCGCCTTGCGCGGCATTCGCTTCAGCGAACTCGCGGCCCGCCAAGGACCGTCCGTCTCCGTCACCTAGAGAAAGGCGATATGCTCCGCGGATGGAGCATTCACCGAGCGCAGCGCCCTCACTGTGGACACGCTACCTGGAATGGGGCCGGTGGGTTGGCTGGACCGTCATCGCGGTCATGGTGAACTTCGTACTCTCGGCGGTGACCTCGTTCGGAGGGAGCTACACGATGTCCGGTGGACAGGGCGATTGCATTTCCATCGGGTCCGCAACTTCCGATGTCGTCCTTGGTATGACACTAGTCTTGGCCGGAGTCCTATTCGGCAGAAAAGGCCCAAGCGCCTTCTGGACTGGCGTCGTGACCACCGAATTCGTTCGGTACGTCCCCTCAGCCGCGCTGATGGCGTGGGTCATCGCGTTCACTCCCATCCAAATAGGCACACTGCACCACTCGGCAATCTTCTGGTGGACGTCGAGGGCACTCATCGCAACGACGGTCGCCATCTGGCTCTGCGTGAAGCGAGACGGCCCCGCCCCGCGTGACATGGTCGTCTCGGTGCTCGCAAGTGTCACACTGCTAGTGTTCCTGAGCCTTCGGTGGGATGACTTCCCCGCGAATCCCATCCTCCCATGGAGAGCTGACCTCCTCTTGAACCTGGCCCTACGCGGACTTCCACATTGAACAGGAACAAGAAAGAGCCACTCTCCGACGAGCAACGTAGCGCAGCGATGAAGGACATCGTGGGTTCTGACCGGCGCGCCATCGTCAAGGCGGCCACACTCCTTTCGGGGGACCCAACGACGATGGAGGAACTGCTGAAGTTGCTCGAGGTCGAAGACAGGTTGTCCCGGCACTCGAAGCACTGCTCGGTGATTCAACGCCAGTGCCCGGATGGGGTGACACCATCGGGCGCAAAGCCGCCGATGCGATTGAATGGCTGACGTGGAGCAAGTCGTCGTGACACGCCCTGAATCAGCCCTGACGAGTCCCGCCGAAAGGCCTCCGCTCCGCATCGACGGAAGAGATACTGTACGCTTTTGAGATGGAACCTTCCGTGACTGCGGGCACTACGCGGGAAAGGCATCGTCCTGAATGGCTCCGAATTTTCGGATGGACCTGGGCGGCGATCTTCGCAGTCCAGGTCTTCGAATTCGCAAGCAGACGGGTATCGGACGAGTGGTCTTACTCCATGACGGGCGGGCCGGGGGATTGCATGTACTTCGGCCACGGGGTCGCGGACATCATGACAAGCCTTGCGCAACTTGTGGCTGTTTTCATGATTGGAAGAGTGAGTCCGAAAGCATTCTGGACTGGCATCGTCACCACGGAGTTCATCCGCTTCGCCCCGGCCGCCGCCGTCATTGCGTGGTCCGATGCCGCGCCCCCTCCCGAGCTGGAAACGTTGTTTCGCTCCGCCCTTTTCTGGTGGCCCTTGAGAGGCATCATCTCAACCGTGGCCTTCATCTGGCTCTGCCTGAAGCAAGACCGACAGAGCTCTTTGGCCATGTCGCTGCTCGCAAGCCTCATGATCCTCGGGGCTCTCAGCCTGTTGAACGGGAATCCCACTTTCAATGCCGCGCTCCCATGGAGGACCGATAACCTTTTGTTCATGCTCGAACCGCGTGAGAGTCGCCCGCTCCCTGGGACGTCCCCGACGTGATGCAGGGTGTTCGGCGTCGGGGCGCGATAACCAGGATTGGCCCCTGAATCCCCTATGGCTCAGTGCCGCGTCCGAGGCCCCTCCTCCTCCCCAGGAGAAGCCAGCCGCTGGGACAACAGCCCCAGCAACTCCTGGGTCGACAGCCGTCCCGCCGCGTCCTTCCCTTCGAGCACCCCCGCCACCAGCGCGCGCTTGTGCTCGTGCAGCGACAGCATCTGCTCCTCGATGGTCCCCCGAGTCACCAGGCGGTACACCGTCACCGGCCGCTCCTGCCCAATCCGGTGCGCGCGGTCGGACGCCTGGTCCTCCACGGCGGGGTTCCACCACGGGTCCAGGTGAATCACCGTGGTCGCCGCCGTGAGATTGAGCCCGAAGCCACCGGCCTTGAGCGAAATCAGGAACAGCGGCACGTCTCCCTCCTGGAACGCGCGCACCCGCTCCGCCCGAGCCCCCGCGGGCGTCTGCCCATCCAGGTACTCGTAATCAATCCCCTCCGCGTCCAGCACCTCGCGCACCAGCGCCAGGTGAGAGGTGAACTGGCTGAACACGAGCGCGCGATGCCCCTCCGCGCGGAGCTCCCGCACCAGCTCCATGAACCGCTCCAGCTTGGCCGACTCCAGCTTCGACCCCGCGTCATACAGCCGCGGATGTGACGCCAGGAGCCGCAGCCGCGTGAGCGCCGCCAGAATCTCGATGCGCCGCTCCTGCTCCTTCATCTTCGGCTTGCGCGTCTCCAAATCAGAGAGCGCCGCCAGCCGCGCGTCCTCGTAGAGCGCCCACTCCTCCGAAGACAAGACAATGGGCACCCGGATGTCCGTCCGAGGCGGGAGCTGCGCCTCCACCTGCGCCTTCGTCCGGCGCAGCAGGAAGGGCTGGAGCACCCGAGCCAGCGCGGGCGCGGCCGTCGGGTCCACGCCCCGCTCAATCGGCGCGGCGAAGCGCGAGCGAAACGCCTCCCAGCTCCCGAGCAGTCCCGAGAAGACGACGGCGAAGAGGCTCCACAGCTCGCCCAGGTGGTTCTCCAGCGGCGTGCCCGACAGCGCGAACTTGAAGTCCCCCTGGAGCGCCCGCGCCGCGCGGAAGCGGTGCGTCGTCGCGTTCTTCAACGTCTGCGCTTCGTCGAAGATGATGGTGGAGAAGCGCAGCTTCGACAGCCGCTCGATGTCCCGCGTGAGCAGTCCATAGCTCAGCACCAGCACGTCCTTGGGCCCCAACTGCTCCAACGTACGCCCCCGGTCCGCCGCCTCCGAGAACAACGTCATCCGCAGCGACGGCGCGAAGCGCTTCGCCTCGTCCACCCAGTTGAAGGCCACCGACGTCGGCGCCAGCACCAGCGCGGGTCCCAGCTTGCTCCGCTCCAGGAGCACCGTCAGCGCCTGCACCGTCTTGCCCAACCCCATGTCGTCCGCGAGCACCCCACCCGCGCCCCACGACGCCAGCCGCGTCAGCCAGCGGAAGCCCTCCAACTGGTAGTCCCGCAGCGCCGTCTTCAAGCCCGTGGGCACCCGGGGCTTCAGCTCCTTCGCCGCGAAGATGCGCTCCACCAGCGACTGCCACGTCTTGTCCGCCTCCACCTCGGCGCCCGCGTCCTGGAGCGCCGTGAGCGTCTCCACCGCGGAAGGCCCCACCTCCAGGCCATGGCGCGTGGCATGCGTATGGTCCGCCAGCCGCTCCAGGTGCTCCCGCAGCGCCCCTTCAATCTCCACGTAGGACGTCGAGTCCACCTGGACGAAGCGTTCCTTCCGCCGCGCCGCATCGAGCAGCCGCGCCAGCTCCACCCGCTCGCCTTCCACTGCGAGCCCACCCAGCACGCCAAACCAGTCCCGCTTCCGCTCCAGGATGACCTTCAGCGCCGGAGGCGCGGCGGCGTGGAACAGCCGCACCGGCGCCCCCACCCACTCCAGCTCCGGCTTCGGCTCCAGCTCCACGCAGGCCGAGAGCACCGCGAGGCCGCCCTGCGCGCTGGTGAAGCGGAAGGTGAAGGGCAGCTCCTCGGGCTCCGCCGTTTCGAGCGGCAACCGGGCCTGAAGCAGCTCCGCCGCGTCGCGCTCCTGAACGAAGTCACGCACCGCGTGCGCGGCCCCCGTCCCCCGCCGGACGTGGACGTCGCGCGTGCCCTCGCCCGGAATGAACGTGGGGCTGTCCGGCAACGGGCGCGTGCGCAGCTCCACGCGGACCGCCCCGCTCGCGTGCGCCTCCATGCGCACCACGGGCGCGTAGCGCAGCGGCACCGACTCCCCCAGGACGCTCCGCGGCAGCGCCACCGGCACGCGCAGGGACAGCTTCGACAACTGGTCCAGCAGCGCGACGTGGCTCTCCGGCGGAAACGCGTTGCCGTGGCGGTTCAGCGCCGTCATCAGCGCGCGGACCTCGGGCCCCGCGTCCAACACCGTGAGCACCCGCTGGCTGTCATCCCAGACGTAGAGCCCCTCCTCCGGCTGCGCCCTGCGCACCCGCTCCAGCATCGCCGTGGGCAGCATCGCGCCATCCACGCCCGCGCTCACGATGACCACGCCGTCCCGGTCCTCGGCGACGAGCCCGACCTTCGCGCGCTCGATGCGCACCAGCAGGTCCGGATTCTCATCCAGGTGGATGCGGGGATGCCCCACCAGTTCGAAGAGCAGCGCGCGCGACGCGGGGGCCTCCGACTCCGGCAGCAACGCCGCCAGGCGCGCGTCCGCCGCCGACAGTTGCGAGCCGTGGTCCTGCAGCAGCTTGCGCCGGCTCACCTTCGCGCCCGTGCTGCGCTGGCCCTTCTTGTTGTGCTTGTGCACGTAGGCCGCGAGCTCCACGCCGTACCCGTTGATGACGTCCAGCCGCCAGGAGACCTCGCCGCCGCCGGGCCCACCGGGACTGTCGTCGACGGCCCGCTCCAGCGCCCGCAGCGCGCGCTCCCAGCCGGGACGGACCAGCTCCTCCAGCTCCTCGCCAAAGGTCTCCGTCCACGGCTGCCGCAGCCACAGCAGCGCCGTGTCGATGGCCGCCAGCAGGTGGACGCAGAACGTCGCGCCACAGGAGCAGTCCCCCGTCACCTCGGTGGGCGCGAAAATCAGCCGGGCCTCGGGGAGGATGAAACCCGCCTGCGCCCCCACCGGCAGCTCGGAGATGCGCGTCTCGCGGAGACGGAAGCCCGGGAGCGGCGCGTCGAACTGCATCAGGTCCGGCACCAGCGCGTGCATCGGCCGGGGTGCGACGGACGCCGGAACGCGCGCGCGCAGCGCCAGCAGCAGGCCATGGACGCGGTGCGTGCGGGTCTCGGCGGGCGGCGCGAGCCGCTCCTCGAGCGAAGCCCGTGACGCCTCCGCGCCCAGCCGCTCCGCCTCCACGAAGCGCCAGGCGAGCGTGGGCAACAGCACCTTCATCCGGGGAGCCGGCATCGCCTCCGTCATCCAGCGCGCCAGCGAGTCCGTGCTCAGCAGCTCCACGAGCCTGCGGCGAGCGAGCACGGGACGCGCCTGGGGCAGCCAGGCCGCCTCCACCAGCGGCATCAGCACCGCCAGGCTCAGCCGCGACAGGTGCTCGAGCCCCTGCTCCCGCAGCCACGCCAGCGCGTCACGGCTCGTATCGAACAAGGGAGTCACGGGCTTCTCGAGCGGCTCGGACATGCCCCCGCTTCTTCGCAAAGCACGCACGAAACGCAAGCGGCCCCGTGACGCGAGGACGCAAGACGGCGGGTCGCCCTGCAAGGCGCCGCGCCTCGGAGACTTCGAGCCCGGCCCAGACTTCGCCGGACGCGTCAAGACGCAGGTCGACGTGTCACTCGCCCAGTCATCCTCGAAGCGGCCGGGTGACGTACTTGAATGACCTCGCCTGCTTCGATATCCCACCAAGGCTGCCAAGGAGCGTCCCCGCGTGAAGCAAAGCGTGTTTGGTCTGGTCGTCGCCCTGTCACTGACCGCGTGCAAGGAGGAGCCCCGTGGGAAGATGGAGCCCATTCCCCGCCCGCCGGGGATGAAGGACGCTCCGCCTCCCGCGGAGGCCGCTCCCGTCGCCGCAGCGGAGCCGCCCGTGGACCCCTCGAAGGTGGTCCTCCGCTGGAAGATTGCCCAGGGCGCGCCCACGTCGTACCGGCTCGACATCGAGCGCACCGGCGGCGCGCCCGCCAGCACCGAGGAAGACACGCGCCCCAAGAGCGCCCGGGGGAAGGGCAAGGAGAAGCCCGCCTCCGTCGCCGTGGCCCTCCCCGGTCCCGTCACCTATTTCATGGAGCGGACCGACTCGGGTGACTACCGCCTCCGCGTCATCCCCGTGGGCCGCGACGCCAACGCCAACGCCGACGCGGACACGGCCACGCTGAGCGAGCGCGGCTTCGTGCTCGACGGCCTGCAGGGCGCCACCCGCAACACCGCCACCCTGGTGCTGGAGCTGCCCAGAGATGCGGTCGGCACCGGTGATACGTGGTCGCTCGGCACCGAGCTCATCCGCGTGGAGGCGCTGGGGCCCCAGTTCCAGGCCGACCAGCCCGAGCGAATCAACCGCGTGAAGCTCGCCAGCCTGACGCCCGCCGACGGGGGCGAGCAGGTGGCCACGCTGGAGTACGACCTCTCCGAGAAGCTGGCCGGCAAGGTCCTCGCGAAGGACGCGCCCCCCACCTCGCCCGCGCGCGCCGCGGAGGAGGACGCGGAGGCGGACGACTCGGAGCGCCCCCGGCCCCGAGCCACGCCTGAGGGCAGCGCCAGCGCCGAGGTGCGCATCACCGGCCGCGGCGAGTTCCTGGTGAAGGCCGGGCGGTGGCGCTCCTGGGAAGGCACCGTCACCTCGGTGACGAAGGGCGGCTTCCCCACCGCCGCGCTCCAGGTGCCCGCCGGCGCCCTGAAGCTGCGCCTCACCGCGGTGGAGTCGCCGCCGACGCCGACGGCCCAGCCACAGCAGTAGGCGGCCCGTCCGACTCGCGCACCATGCGCACCACGGCGTCCACCCAGGCCGGGTGGGCGTTGAGGGAGGGGACCAGCGTCAGCGCCTCCCCTCCCGCCTCCAGGAACTGCTCCCGCGCCCGGAGGCCAATCTCCTCCAGCGTCTCCAGGCAGTCCGCCACGAAGGCCGGGCACATCACCGCCAGGCGCTTCACGCCCTGCTTCGCCAGCTCCGGCAACACCACGTCCGTGTACGGCTTCACCCACGGCGTGCGGCCCAGCCGTGACTGGAAGGACACGCTCCACCCGCCCGCCGGCAGTCCCAGCCGCTGGGCCAGCCCCCGCGCCGTCGCGTAGCTCTGCGCGCGGTAGCAGTGGCGGTTGGCGTCCGTCATGGCGTCGCAGCACGAGGCGGTGGACAGGCAGTGCGTCCCCGTGGGGTCGCTCTTGCGCATGTGCCGCTCCGGCAGGCCGTGGAAGCTGAAGAGGACGTAGTCGGCGCGCGCGTCGTCAATCACCGGCCGCGCCACGGCGGTGAAGGCGTCCAGGAAGCCCGGGTGCTCGAAGAAGGCCGGCACCGCGCGCACGAAGGGCACGTCCCAGGACTGGGCCAGCACCTCGTAGGTGCGCGCCAGCGAGGACGCGGTGGAGGACGCGGCCTCCTGCGGGTACAGCGGCAGCACGGTGAACTCCGACACGCCGCGCGCCTTGAGCGCCGCGATGCCGTCGGGGATGGAGGGCGAGCCATACCGCATGGCCAGCACCACCTCGTACTCCCCTGCCAGCCGCTCGGCCACCTGGGCCGCCAGGGCCTGGCTGTACACGAGCAGCGGCGAGCCCTCCTTCATCCAGATTTTGCGGTACGCCTCCGCGCTCTTCGCCGGACGCACCGGGAGGATGATGAGGTTGAGCAGCGCCCAGCGGCCCAGCGGGTGGATGTCGATGACGCGCGAGTCACTGAGGAACTCGCGCAGGTAGCGGCGCACCGGCCCCGCATGAGGCGCATCCGGCGTCCCCAGGTTGACGAGCAGCAACCCTCGCTTCGAGGTGGGCGTTGGCATCAGTGCAGGGAGTTGGGGAGGGTGAGCGCGAACTCGGCGATGCGCGCGTCGAAGTGCGTGCCGTCCGGCCGCACCATGTCATAGGTGCCGCGCATGGTGCCGAAGGGCGTGCGCAGCATGGCCCAGCTCGTGTACTCGAACCGCTCTCCGGGCCCCAGGTGGGGCTGGCGGCCCACCACGCCCTCGCCCTTCACCTCTTCCACCTTGCCCGTGGCGTCGGTGATGACCCAATGCCGCGCCTTGAGCTGCGCCGGCGCGTCGCCCTCGTTGGCGATCTCCACCGTGTACATGAAGGCGAACTGCCCGGACTCTGGAGCGCTGCGCTCCGGCCAGTAGGCGGGCTTCACGGTGATGCGGATGCCGTCAGTGGTGGCGCTGGAGGACATGCCCCCAGATTTGGCGGTAACGGCGGCCACTTGCAAGGAAAACGCCGGGTTGGCGGCCCGGCGCCTTGCCTACGTCTTGGCGCTCTCGCGGTCCTGTCCGGGCTCCGGCTGCTTCGGCCACACCAGCGAGGCGATGATGGCCGCCACCAGCACGCCGGCAATCACGCCCAGGGAGATGCCGATGGGGACGTGGATGTCGAAGAAGGTGATGAGCATCTTCACGCCCACGAAGCCCAGAATCGCGCTCAGGCCCACCTTCAGGAAGTGGAACTTGTCCATCAGGCTGGACACGACGAAGAACAGCGAGCGCAGGCCCAGAATCGCGCACACGTTGGACGTGTAGATGATGAAGGCGTCCTGGCTGATGCCCAGCACCGCGGGGATGGAGTCCAGCGCGAAGAGCAGGTCCGTGGCCTCCACCACCAGCAGCACGATGAACAGCGGCGTGAACTTGCGCCGGCCATCCTCCGTCACCCGGAAGCGGCTGCCGTCACCCAGCCGCGCCACCGGCAGCACCCGGCGCGCGAACTTCACGATGCCCTTCTGCTCCGGGTCGATCTCCTCGTCCTTGGACACCAGCATCTTCACCGCGGTGAAGACGAGGAACGCGCCGAACAGGTAGATGAGCCAGTGGAACTGCTTCACCAGCGCCGTGCCGGCGATGATGAGGGCAGCGCGCATGACGAAGGCGCCCAGGATGCCCCAGAAGAGCACCCGGTGCTGGTGCTCGGGCGCCACCCGGAAGTAGCTGAACACCATCAGGAAGACGAAGAGGTTGTCGACGGAGAGCGCGTACTCCACCACGTACGCCGTCAACCACTGGAGCCCCACGGTGGGCCCCTGGTAGTGCCAGATGCCCGCGCAGAAAATCAGGCTGAGGGTAATCCACACCAGCGTCCAGAGGCCCGCCTCCTTCGGCGTCACCGCATGGTCCTTGCGATGAAACAGCCCGAGGTCCATCGCGAGCATCGCGAGGACGAAGACGTTGAAACCCACCCAGAGCGCGACTTGCGTGTTCACGTAGCAATCCTGTTGCAGGGGACGGCGGGGCGCACCCTACCGGCGGGATGCCCGGGCGTCGACCCCCGCGTGAAACCCGCTGGACCTCCTGCTTTCGTCCAGCGGGCCCCGTGCGGCCCCTCGGAGGGCTATTCCGTGGCCGGGCGGCGCAGCACCGCCAGGGAGCGGCCCGCCACCTGCACGGTGCCCCCCGCCGGCGTGTGCGTGCGCGGCGACTCCCCCGCCAGCGCGGTGTCCACCACCAGCTCCCAGTCCGCGCCCCATTCGATGGCGGGCAGCATGAAGGTGATGGGCTCGTGGTGGGCGTTCATCAGCACCAGGACGGTGTCCCCCACAATCCGGTTTCCTTCGTCGTCCGGCGCGGCGATGGCGTCACCGCCCAGCAGGAACCCCAGGGAGCGCACGTAGGGCTTCTCCCAGTCGTCCTTGCGCATCTCCTTGCCGTCGGGCCGGAACCACGCCAGGTCCTTCAGCTCGCTGTCCCACATATGGGCGCCGCGGAAGAAGCGCCGCTTGTGCAGCACGGGCTGTTCGCGCCGCAGCTTCGTCAGGGCGCAGGTGAAGTCCAGCAGCGCGCGCTGCGTGTCGTTCAGCTCCCAGTCCACCCACGACAGCGCGTTGTCCTGGCAGTAGGCGTTGTTGTTGCCCTGCTGCGTGCGGCCCATCTCGTCGCCGGCCACCAGCATGGGCACGCCCTGGGACAGGAAGAGCGTGGCCAGGAAGTTGCGCTTCTGCTGTTCGCGCAGGGCGTTGATCTTCGCGTCCGCCGTCTCGCCCTCCACCCCACAGTTCCAGGAGTGGTTGTCGTTGGCGCCGTCGCGGTTCTCCTCGCCGTTCGCCTCGTTGTGCTTGTCGTTGTACGTGACGAGGTCGTGCAGCGTGAAGCCGTCGTGCGCGGTGACGAAGTTCACGCTCGCGGTGGGCTTGCGGCCGGACAGGGAGAAGAGGTCCGAGCTGCCGGTGAGGCGGTAGCCAATCTCCGCCGCCTGCCGGTCATCGCCCTTCCAGTAGCGGCGGATGGTGTCGCGGTACTTGCCGTTCCACTCGCTCCACAGCACCGGGAAGTTGCCCACCTGGTAGCCGAAGTCGCCCACGTCCCAGGGCTCGGAGATGAGCTTCACCCGGCTGAGCACCGGGTCCTGGTGGATGATTTGGAAGAAGGCGGCGCGGGTGTCGTAGCCGTGCCTGTCCCGCCCCAGCGTGGTGGCCAGGTCGAAGCGGAACCCGTCCACGTGCAGCTCCTCCACCCAGTAGCGCAGGGAGTCGGCGATGAGCTTCAGCGCGTACGGGTGCGTGGCGTTCCACGAGTTCCCGCACCCGGTGAAGTCCAGGTAGTAGCGCGGGTCCTTCTCCGTGAGCCGGTAGTACGCCGCGTTGTCCACGCCCTTGAAGGACAGCGTGGGGCCCAGGTGGTTGCCTTCGCAGGTGTGGTTGTAGACGACGTCGAGCAGCACCTCGATGCCAGCGCGGTGCAGCTGCTTCACCATGCGCTTGAACTCGTCCACCTGCCCGCCCAGCGACCCCGAGCCGCTGTAGCGCGCGTCCGGCGCGAAGTACCCCAGCGTGTTGTAGCCCCAGTAATTGACCTTCTCGCGCTGGATGAGGAAGGGCTCGTCGACGATGTGCTGGATGGGCAGGAGCTCCACCGCGGTGACGCCCACCCGCTTCAGGTGTTCGATGCTGGCCGGGTGCGCCAGCCCCGCGTAGGTGCCCCGCTGCGCCTCCGGGACGCGCGGGTGCAGCTTGGTGAAGCCCTTCACGTGGACTTCGTAGATGAGCGTGTCGTGCCACGGCACGCGGGGCGGAGCGTCTCCCTCCCAGTCGAAGGTGTCCGCGCCCAGCACCACGCCCTTGGGCACGGCGGCCGCGTCATCCCGCGTGTCGAACGCGAGGTCGTCCTCCTTGGCGCCCGGCGTGTAGGCGTAGATGGGGGCCTGGTAGTCCACCTGGCCGTGGATGGCCCGGGCATACGGGTCCACCAGCAGCTTGTGGGGGTTGAAGCGCAGCCCCTTCTTCGGCTCGTAGGGCCCGTGCACGCGCAGCCCGTAGAGGGCCCCGGCGGCCACCCCAGGCACGTAGCCGTGCCACACCTGGTGGGTGTTCTCCAGCAGGGGAAAGCGGCGCGTCTCCTTCGTGGGGTCCTCCGGGTCGAAGAGGCAGACTTCGACCCGCTTGGCGTGCTCGCTGAATACGGCGAAGTTGACCCCGTGCCCGTCGAACGTGGCGCCCAGGGGATACGGCTTCCCTGGAAGCACCTCGGCCCTCCTCATCCGGCGCTCCTCTCCAGCAGAATCACCGGAAACTCCGCCAGGAGCGGCCCCAGGGGCAGCACCGCGCCACCCGGTCCACGCTCGGGCCGCACCTGACGTCCGGTGAACACATCGCGGAACATCATGCCCGCATATGCCTCCGGAAGGTCCAGGAACGTGCTGCCGTAGGCCCCCGCCAGCCCTTCGGGGCCCTGCAGGGCGGACAGGGTGTAGCGCGGCGCGCAGGCCACCACCACGGCGTCGCCGTGCTCTCGGGCGAAGGCCACCGCCGCCTTCGCCCGGTCGCCGGTCAGCTCCAGCGCCCGGTAGCCGCCCTCCCGGAAGAGGGCCGCCTGCCGCTGGCGCAGCCGCAGGGCCTCCGTCAGGACGTAGAGCTTCACCTGGCCGTCCTCGAGGTTCGCCGCCAGCCGCCCGCTCAGCGCGGCCCGGTCCTGCTCCGCCTCCGCGTCCAGCGTCTCCAGCAGCCGCGCGCGCAGCGCGAAGTCCACCGGCCGCCGGTTGTCCGGGTCCACCAGCGACAAATCCCACAGCTCGGAGCCCTGGTAGGTGTCCACTACGCCAGGAGAGGCCAGCTTCAGCAGCAGCTGCCCCAGCGCGTTGTGTTGTCCCGCGCGCTCGATGGAGCGCTTGAAGTCCCGCGCGTCCGCCAGGAAGGCGCCCGTCACCTTCGAATCGAAGCAGGCGTCCACGTAGCGCGCCACCGCGTCGTCATAGGTGCTGTCGGGGTTGGTCCACGAGGTGCGGACCTTGGCCTCCTTGATGGCCTTGCCCATGTACTCGCGCACCCGGCGCTGGAAGTCCGCCAGCGCCTCCGCGGAGTGGGTGTCGCCCATGGGCCACGCCCCCACCACCGTCTGGAAGAAGAGGTACATGTCATTGGCAGTGGGCGCCGGGCCGGACGGCAGCTGGGACACCGCCTTCTCCGTCTGGCGGGCCCACTTCCTCACCCGCTTGCGCCACTCCTCCGGCACCTCGGTCAGCACGTTGATGCGCGCGCGCACGTCCTCGCTGCGCTTGGTGTCATGGGTGCTGGAGGTGAGCTGGCTGGCCGGCCACCGCTCCGCGCGCTCCTGGTTGCGCAGGTGGAAGGTGTTGGCGTGGACGCCGAAGCGCTCCGGCTCGCCGCCCACCTCGTTGAGGCTCACCAGCCGGTTGTAGATGTAGAAGACGGTGTCCTCCAGGCCCTTGGCCATGACGGGCCCCGTCACCTGCTGCAGCTTCATGGCGAAGCGCAGCATGTCCGCCCGCTCGCGCGCGTCGGTGTGCTCCGGGTAGCGGCGCAGGAGGACGTCGCGCAGGAAGTCGAAGATGGACGCGTTGGTGGTGGCGTTGCGCACCTTGGCGCGCTGGATGGTCCACTCGATGTACTGCACGTCCCGCCCGTCCAGCTCCGGGCGCCAGCCGTCCACGTAGGTGCGGTACACGGGGAACAGGGCGATGAACTCCACCAGCGCCCGCCGCAGCGAGTTGAGCGTGAAGTCGCGCGTGCGCCGGTTCATCTCCGAGATGCGGTTGAGCTCGTGCGCCAGCACGTTGATTTCGCTGGCCATGGACACGCGCATGATGAGCAGCTTCTTCTGGTAGACGAGCTCGGCGAAGTCCGCCTGCCCTCCCACGAAGCGCTCGTACGTCTCCGACAGCGCCTTCTCCGCGTCCGGCTGGACGAACAGGCCGCTCACCGCGTTGGCGAAGCGGTAGCCGGTGGTGCCGTGCACGGCCCAGGACTCAGGCATGCGCTCACGGCCGCCCTGAATCTTCTCCACCACCACGTACAGCGCCTTGCGCAGCGGGCTGTCCGGCTGCTGCGTCACCTCCGCGCGCCACCGCTCGCGCAAGCTGGACTCCACCGCCGACCAGCGCGTGTCATCCTCCGCATGCGTCTGGAGGAACAGCGCGTGGGCCCGCTCCACGAAGTACGCCTCCTGCAGGTCCAGGAAGTAGGCGGTCGGGTCGAAGAGGCCATCCGGGTGGTCGATGCGCAGCCCCGTGACGAGCCCCTCGCGCAGCCAGCGGAAGATGAGCGCGTGCGCCTCCTGGAAGACGTCCGGGTCCTCCTCGCGCAGCGCGGCCAGGCCGTTGATGTCGAAGAAGCGCCGGTAGTTGATTTCCTCGCCCGCCACCCGCCAGTGCGCCAGCCGGTAGCTGCACGCCGTCAGCACCGAGTCCAGCAAGTCATACGAGTGCGGGTTGCCCGGCTCGCCATTGAAGACGCGGACGTTGTCCTCGATGTAGGCCAGCACCTCCGGGAACTCCGCCGTCACCGCGGCCAGCCGCCGCTTGATGACCTCCTTCTCCCGGTGGCGCTCCACCACCTTCGGCCGCTCCACCTCCGTGCGCGAGGGCAGGTAGTCGATGGCGGTGAGGATGGACAGGAACTCCAGCATGCCGGGGTGCTCCCCCCCCAGCCGCGACTCCAGCCGCTCCAGGCCATGGCGCAGGATGCGGGCGTACTGACGCGGCGCCACCGGCAGCAGGTGCTCGTAGTAATGGAGGAAGAAGGCGCCCTCGCGGAAGGACAGCTTCAGCTCCCCGCGCTCCAGGACGATGCCGTACTGGTCCCCCAGAATCGGCAGCAGCACCCTGTCACGCAGTTCCTCCTTCACCGGCGCCCAGTCGACGTCGAAGAACTTCGCGTAGACGGAGGACGGGCCGTTCTCCAGCACGTCGAACCACAGGCGGTTGTCCCGCTCGATGCCCATGTGGTTGGGCACCACGTCCAGCACCTGCCCCATGCCCCGCGCACGCAGCGACGCGCAGAGCGCCGCGTGCGATTCGGGCGTTCCGACCTCGGGGTTCAATTGTTGGTGGTCCACGCAGTCATAGCCGTGCGTGCTGCCGGGCGTGGCCTTCAGGTAGGGGGAGGCATAGAGGTCGCTCACCCCCAGGCGGGCCAGGTACGGCACCACCTGTCGCGCGTCCTCGAAGGTGAAGCCCTGGTGGAACTGCACGCGGTACGTGGACAGGGGCGTGTGCGGACGCGACTCCAAGTCTGCCTGGACGCGAGCGTAGAGCCCTTCGGCCAGGGCCTCCGCCGTCATCGTGGCGCCACCCGCCCCATTCGAGGCGGACCCCTCTTCTTCCAAGGCGTCGAGCAACATGGGGCCCAGAGGTAGGCCGCCCACGCGCCGACCGCCAGCATACAGAAACGCGTCCGCCCTCTATCCAACGCTCCGCGCCGACACGCCAACCCCTGGAAATGCAAAGGGCCCGCCGCTTGTCGCGGCGAGCCCCGAGTACGGCCACCGGGAGACCCCGGCCAATGCTCAGCTCAGCTGCTTGTTCACCAGCGCCGTCATCTCGAACATGGTGACGCTCTTCTTGCCACCAAAGATGGGCTTGAGCTTGTCGTCGGCGTTGATCTGCCGCTTGTTCTTCGCGTCCTGCAGGCCCTGCTTCTTGATGTAGGCCCAGAGCTTCTTGACAACCTCGGTGCGCGGCAGCGGCTTCGCGCCGACGATCTCAGCGAGCGCGGCAGACGGCGTCATCTCCTTCATGAACGACGCGTTCGGCGTGCGCTTCTTCGCGGCGGGAGCCTTCTTCGCGGCGGGAGCCTTCTTCGCAGCAGCTTTCTTGGCGGCCATTCGTCTTGAGTCTCCTCCCCTCCGAAGGGGACGTTGTACGGCTTTGCTTATGTGAAGCGAGAGCCGATGCGGCGTAGAAGTAGCACGCCCAAGCCCGAAAAACAGCCCTCTCCTGCGTTTTTCCCTCTGAGCGCCCCTCGGGGAACGCGGCTGGAGCCCGAGAATCAGCCTCCGGAGCGTTCGGCCCCCTCTCGCGCCCGCGCTTCGGAGCGCGTCCGGAGCCCGAAAATCAGGCTCCGGAGCGCTTGGGGCCCTGGGGGAAACCCTTGTCGGCGTGGATCAGCCCCCGAACGGCCGCCGGATTCTCCTTGCGGTCGTGGTGTGTTTTTTTGGATGAAACCCCTTCATGAGAGCCCTCATCACTGGTGCAGGCGGCTTCCTGGGGACGTGGCTGGCCAAGGCCCTGGCCGCGCGCGGAGACAGCGTGACATGCCTGTTGCGCCCGGGAGGTGACGCCTCGGGGCTCGCGGGAGTGACCCATGCGCGGGTGGACGGCGACGTGACGGTGCCCTCCACGCTGGCCGCCGCGGTGGCGGGGCAGGACGTCGTCTTCCACCTGGCGGGCGCTCGCCGCGGCGCGACACGAGACGACTTCATGCGCGTCAACGCGGAGGGCACCCGCCACCTGTGCGAGGCCATGGTGGCCGCGGGGCACCGCCCCCGGCTGGTGCTCACGGGCTCGCTGGCCGCCTGCGGTCCGTCCACGCCCACCCGGCCGCACGTGGAGGAGGACGGCTTCCACCCCCACGAATGGTACGGGGAGAGCAAGGCGGAGGCCGAGCGCATCGCCTTCTCCTATGGAGACCGGCTGCCCGTCACGGTGTCCCGGCCGCCGCGCATCCTGGGGCCCGGGGACCGGGAGAACCTCCCCTTCTTCAAGATGGCCCAGCGCGGCATCCGGCTGGAGCTGTCCGGCGGCCCCCGCCCGCTGACCATGGTGGATGTGGAGGACGTGGTGGATGTCCTCTTGCTGCAGGCCACCCACCCCGCGGCCCTTGGCGAGGCCTTCTTCTGCGCGGGCCCCGGCGAGCCCCTGTCCCTGGAGAAGGTGCAGGACCTGGGTGCGCAAGCCCTGGGGCTCACGCCCCGCACGGTGCGCGTGCCCCCCGCGGTGCTCCAGGCCCTGGCCACGGCGGCGGACGGGGTGTCCCAGTTGACGGGCCGCAAGCTGGCCTTGAGCCGGAAGCTGGCGAAGCAGCTCCTGGCGCCTGCCTGGACGTGCTCCGGGGCCAAGGCCGAGCGGCTGCTGGGCTTTCACCCCCGGCGTGACCTGGCGGACTCCATCCGTCGCAGCGTGCGGTGGTACCAGGAGCAAGGCTGGCTCTAGCCCTTCTTCCCCGAGCCGCCGGGAGGCGCGCCAGACTCCCGGCATCGTTGACCTCCACCCCCTCGAAGTGTCAGGAAGCCCGCAGCCCCATGCCCTCGAAAGCCGCCTTCTTCGATGTCGACGGGACGCTCGTGAAGACGAACGTCGTCCACGTCTACGCGTACTACGCGATGAACCGCGGCTCCGTCCTGGGCATCGCGGGGCGGACCCTGAGCACCGCCCTCAGCGTGCCGCTCTTCGGTGTCATGGACGCGGTGGACCGCAAGACGTTCAACGAGTTCTTCTACCGCTACTACGCGGGCCTGAGCGAAGACCGCCTGGTCACCATCGCCGAGGACATGTTCGAGGACGTGCTGCAGCCCGCCCTCTTCGAGCAGACGCAGGACCTCATCGACCAGGCCCGTCGCAGCGGCTGCAAGATCGTGCTCGTCACCGGCGCGCTGGACTTCACCATGCGCCCGCTGGCGCGCCACCTGGGCGCCGACGACCTCATCGCCAACAAGATGCAGTTCGTGGGCGGCAAGGCGACGGGCAAGGTGATTCCGCCCATCATCGAAGGCGCGAACAAGGCGAACGCCATCCGCGCCTACTGCACCCGGGAAGGCCTGTCGCTGGACAAGTGCCACGGCTATTCCGACAGCGCCTCTGACTACGCGATGCTCGCGGTGGTGGGCCGTCCCACCGCGGTGAACCCGGACCTGCGGCTGCGCTCCATCGCGCGCGCCTACAACTGGCCCATCCTCGACCTCAAGTAAGAGCCCCCACGCCATGCGCCCGTTCAAGACGCTCCAGAAGCTGTACGACGAGGAAAGCCAGGTCGTCATCACCGAGAAGGGCAGCCCCCCGCGCGTGCTGTTCCACGGTGAGAACTTCCTGCAAGAGGATTTGCCGGTCGGCACGCGCGTCATCTTCCCGCGCCCGCCCCTGGCCGGCGTGCCCAACGTCAAGGCCGCCATCCGCTACGCCATCAACCACCCGGAGGGCATGGAGCCGCTGCACGCGCTGCTCAAGCCGGGCATGCGCCTGACGTGCGTCATCGACGACATCAGCGTGCCGCTGCCGCCCATGGTGACGCCGGACGTGCGGCAGACCATCCTGGAAATCGTCCTGGAGCTGGCCGCCGACAGCGGCGTGGACGACGTGCACCTCATCATCGCCAACGCCCTGCACCGCCGGATGACGGAGGGCGAGATGAAGCGCATGGTGGGCGAGAAGATTTTCGACGCCTACTACCCGGACCGCTACTACAACCACGACGCCGAGGACCCGGACGGGATGGTCGCGCTGGAGCGCACGTCCCACGGTGAAGAGGTGTCGGTGAACCGCCGCGTGGCGGAGAGCGACCTCATCGTCTATGTGAATGTGAACTTCGTGCCCATGAACGGCGGGCACAAGTCCATGGGCACCGGCGTGTCCAACTACGCGTCGCTGCGCCACCACCACAACCCGAAGACCATCCGCGCCTCCGACAGCTACATGGAGCCGAAGACGAGCGCGCTCTACAAGAGCAACGAGCGCATCGGGCGCAACATCGACAAGCACCTGAAGGTCTTCCACATCGAGACGGCGCTGAACAACCGCATGTTCGGCGGCCCCACCGACTTCCTGGCGAAGAAGGAAGAGGACTACACGGAGGCGGACCGGCTGAAGTTCCAGGCCATGCGCTTCGCGCTGTCCAAGGTGCCGCGCGCCGCGGCGCGCAAGGTGCTCAACTCCATCCCCGCGCCCTACGACGTCACGGGTGTCTACGCCGGCGCGACGGAGCCCACGCACCAGAAGACGCTGGAGACGAGCTACAAGCAGTACGTGGTGCCGGTGGAGGGACAGAGCGACATCGTCATCTTCCCCATCCCGTTCATCTCCCCGTACAGCGTCAACTCCATCCTCAACCCGCTGCTGGTGCAGGTGATGGGGCTGGGCTACTTCTACAACCTGAACCGCGGCGTGCCGCTGGTGAAGAAGGGCGGCGTGCTCATCCTCCTGCACCCGGCCTACGACGAGTTCGACCCGGAGCACCACCCCAGCTACATCGAATTCTTCCACCGGCTGCTGCCGGAGACGCGCGACTCCATGAAGCTGGAGCACAAGTACGAGCGCGAGTTCGCGGAGAACCCCAGCTACGTGCACCTGTACCGCAAGGGCAACGCCTACCACGGCGTGCACCCCTTCTACATGTGGTACTGGGGCGAGAATGGCCGCCAGCACGTGGGCAAGGTCATCGTCGCGGGCGCGGAGAACAACCACGTCCCCGCCTTGATGGGCTGGGAGCGCACCGACACGCTCACCGAGGCCATTGAAGAGGCCCGCGGGTTCATGGGCCGCTCGGCCTCCATCAGCCTGCTGCGCATCGCGCCCACGGTGATGGTGGACGTGAAGTGAGGACGCCCATGGCCGCCCTTCCCGAGCTGAACGTCACCCAGACCTTCACCGGCAAGCGCCTGCTCTTCGCGGGCGCCACCGGCTTCGTGGGCAAGGTGACGCTGTCCATGCTGCTGACCCGCTACGGGCAGGACCTGGACAAGGTGTACGTGCTGGTCCGCAAGGGCAGCGCCGCGTCCGCCGAGCGCCGCTTCTTCGACAAGGTGGCCACCAGCGAGCCCTTCCAGCCGCTGCGCGACACCCTGGGGGATGAAGGCGCGCTGGCCTTCATCCGCCAGAAGGTGGAGGTGCTGGACGGCGACATCACCGACCCGTGGATGGGCCTGGAAGAGCCCCAGGTGGAGGCGCTCACCGGCAAGGTGCACGCGTTCATCAACTGCGCGGGGCTGGTGTCCTTCAACCCGTCGCTGGAGGTGGGCCTCAACGTCAACACCCACGGCCTGAAGTTCGCCGCGGCGCTGGCGCTGCGCTGGTCCGTCCCGCTGATTCACATGTCCACGGCCTTCGTGGCCGGCAACCGCAGCGGGCTCGTCTTTGAAGACGAGGAGGTTCGCGGCTACTTCCCCAAGCGGGAGGAGATGGACGGCCGCGACTTCAGCCTGGAGCAGGAGCTGCAGGACGCGGCGCGCATCGTCGCGCGGCTGCGCGAGCAGGCGGATGACCGGGCCCTGACGTCCACCTTCCGCAAGAAGGCGCTGGACCGGCTGGAAGAAGAAGGCCGCGACCCCAACGACGAGAAGACGCTGCGGCTGGCGGTGGGCCGTGAGCGCAAGCTGTGGCTCAGCGGCGAGCTGGTGCGCGCCGGCATGGAGCGCGCCGCCCACTGGGGCTGGCCCAACACGTACACGTACACCAAGTCCCTGGGCGAGCAGGTGCTCGCGGCCACGCCGGGCCTGCGCTACTCCATCGTCCGGCCCTCCATCGTGGAGAGCGCGCGGCACTTCCCCTTCCCCGGCTGGAACGAGGGCTTCACCACCTCCGCGCCCCTGGCCTTCGCGGGCATCAAGGGCCCCGGCGGCATCCCCGCGGGCGAAAACACCATCCTGGACATCATCCCGGTGGACCAGGTGGCGGGCGCCACCATTGGCATCACCGCGCATGCCATGGACGTGGAGGAGCGGCGCATCTACCAGCTCGCCTCCGGCGACGAGAACCCCTTCTACGCCGGCCGCTCCGTGGAGCTGGTGGGCCTGTACCGGCGGCGCTACTACCGCAACCGCGAGTCCGGCAACGCGCTGCTGAACAAGCTGCGCTCGCGCGTCGAGCCGCAGCCGGTCAGCAAGAGGGAGTTCGAGCTGTTCAGCGCGCCCATGCTGCTGCGCGGCGCGCGCTTCCTGAAGAAGACCATCGACGAGGTGCGACCCGCCTGGGGCGCCCCGGCCGTCCAGGCGATGCTGGACAAGGCGAAGGTGTCGCTGGACGAGGTGGACGGCAACGCCCAGGGCATCATCGCCCTGACGGAGCTGTTCCTCCCCTTCCTCTACGAGAACCGCTACGTCTTCCGCTGCGACAACACGCGCTCCGTCTACGCGCGCATGGCGCACGCGGACCGGATGAAGGTGCCCTGGGACCCGGAGCACATCGACTGGCGCGAGTACTTCCTGGGGACCCACCTCCCCGGCCTGGAGAAGTGGGTGTTCCCGGGCATGGAGTCGGAGCGCGAGAAGCGCACCGTCATCCCCGCGCACCGCGACCTGCTGGAGCTGATGGAAGCCACGGTGCACGCGTACCGGCACCGCGTGGCCTTCCGCATGGTGGCGGGTGAGAAGGAGGAGCGCTTCACCTACGGCGAGGTGCACCGCTACGCCGCGCGCGTGGGCAGCTTCCTGCTGGCCGCGGGCATCAAGCACGGCGACCGCGTGCTGCTGGTGTCGGAGAACCGGCCCGAGTGGGGCATCAGCTACTTCGGCATCCTGCGCGCGGGCGCCACCGTCGTTCCGGTGGACCCGGGCTTGAGCGAGGCGGAGCTGGTCAACATCGCCCGCCGGGCGGACGCGCGCGCGTGCCTCGTCTCCGAAGACGCGGCCCGGGACTTCCCCGGCCTCTTCACCGCGCTGGGTGACGGCGTCACCGTGGCCAGCCTCGCGGAGGCGATGACGGGCGACCCGGCGCACCCGGACCGCATCGGGCCGGTGCGCAAGTCCGCCGCGGCGGACGACCTGGCCAGCATCATCTTCACCTCCGGCACCACGGGCACGCCCAAGGGCGTCATGCTCACCCACCGCAACTTCGCCGCGCTGGTGGCGAAGCTGGCGGGGACCTTCGACATCGGCGTGGGCGACGGTGTGCTGTCCGTGCTGCCGCTGCACCACACTTTCGAGTTCGCCTCCGGCTTCCTCACCCCGTTCTGGCGCGGGGCGGAAATCACGTACATCGACGAGCTGACGTCGGACCGGCTGGGTGAAGTGTTCGAGACGGGCCGCATCACCGCCATGGTGGGCGTGCCGGCGCTGTGGCAGCTCCTGCACCGCAAGATTACGCAGGAGTTCGCCAGCCGCCCGCCGTTCATCGAACAGGCGCTCAAGGCGCTGATGGCCACCCACGGCGAGCTGCGCAACCGCAACAACATCAACCTGGGCAAGCTGCTGTTCTGGCCGGTGCACCGCAAGTTCGGCGGGCGCATCAAGGTCATCGTGTCGGGCGGCTCGGCGCTGCCGGACGACGTGCACAAGGCCTTCCACGAGCTGGGCTTCAACATCACGGAGGGCTACGGCCTGACGGAGGCCGCACCGGTGCTGGCGGTGACGAAGCCCGGCAACAAGCGCCAGCCTGGAACGGTGGGCCGCGCGCTGCCCGGCATCGAGCTGCGCATCCTCAACCCGGACAACGACGGGCTGGGTGAGGTGCTGGCCAAGGGCCCCAACGTCATGCCCGGCTACTTCGGCGACCGCGAGGCCACCGAGGCGGTGCTCAAGGACGGCTGGCTGCACACCGGCGACCTGGGACGTCTGGACGCGGAGGGCCACCTGTACCTGGCGGGCCGCGCGAAGGACGTCATCATCGACCACAACGGGAAGAACATCTACCCGGACGAGCTGGAGGAGCTGTACCAGGACCACGCGCACATCCAGGAGCTGTCCATCGTCGGCCTGCCCGACGACGCGGGCGGCGAGAAGGTGGCGTGCCTGTGCGTGCCTGACTACGCGAACCGCCCGCGCGAGGAGGTGCGCCGCGAGCTGGAGGAGCACTTCCGCAAGGTGAGCGCGGGCATGCCCTTCTACCGGCGCGTGAAGGTGCTGCGCCTGTGGGACGGCGAGCTGCCCCGCACCGCCAAGCGCAGCGTGAAGCGCAAGCAGGTGGTGGAGGAGCTCAAGCGCCAGGAGCGCATGGCGGCCAGCGCCAGCAAGGCGCGCGAGAAGGCGGCCAACCCCGCCACGGGCGGCGTCGCGGACTGGCTCTTCCCGCTCATCGCGGAGGTCAGCCACCGGCCGGTGTCCGACGTGCGTCCGGACGCGCTGCTCAGCGGGGACCTCGGCTTCGACTCGCTGATGCTCACCGAGCTGTCCTCCGCGCTGGAGGCGGCCGGCGTGCCGCTGCCCGCCGTGGAGGACCTGACGCAGGTGCAGACGGTGGAGGACCTGCGCAAGGTGGTGGCGTCCTCCGGCAAGCGCCCCTCGGTGGAGACGCGGGCGAAGGAAATCTCCAAGGAGAACGCGCGCGCGGAAGAGGTGGAGATTCCGGTGCCCGACGTGGTGGCGGACGTGGGCCGGCAGCTGATGTCCTTCGGGCAGAAGGTGCTCTACGGCGGCGTGTTCGACGTGAAGGTGACGGGCAAGCCCTTCATCCCGCGCAACCGCAACTTCATCGTCATCGCCAACCACTCCAGCCACCTGGACGCGGGCCTGGTCCGCACGGCGCTGGGTGACCAGGGCGAGCGGCTGGTGTCCCTGGCGGCGCGCGACTACTTCTTCAACACGCCGCTCAAGCGCGCCTGGTTCGAGAACTTCACCAACCTGGTGCCCATCGAACGGCAGGGCTCGCTGCGCGAGTCGCTGCGCATGGCGGGCGAGGCGCTGCGGCAGGGCTTCAACGTCCTCATCTTCCCGGAGGGCACGCGCTCCACCACCGGGGAGCTGATGGAGTTCAAGTCCACGCTGGGCTACCTGGCGCTCACCTTCAACATGGACGTGCTGCCGCTGTACATCGGCGGCGCCTTCGACGCGCTGCCCAAGGGCAGCGTGCTGCCCAAGACGAAGACGCCCCTGCGGGTGAACATCGGTCCGGTGCTGGGCCACGCGGACCTGCGCACGCGGGTGCAGGGCATGGCGCGCTCGGAGGGCTACCGCTACGTCACGCGCATCGCCGAGGACTCGATGCGGGCGCTGCGCGACGGCCGGGTGCTGAGCCTGGAGCGCGTGGACCCGCCTCGGGCCGGGGCCACGCCTCGCGCGACCACGTCCACGGAAGGGAAGGACTCGTGAAGCTGCTGGTGACGGGAGGCACGGGTTTTCTGGGCACGCACCTGGTGCCCAGGCTGGTGGCGGCGGGCCACGAGGTGCGGCTCATCGGCCGCTCACGGCCTTCGGGCGCGCCCTACGCGGGCACGGAGTACGTCCCTGGTGACTTGAAGGACCGGGACGTGGTGCGCCGCGCGCTGGAGGGCGTGGACGCCGTCTACCACCTGGCGGGGCTCGTCTCCTTCCAGCCGAAGGACGCGCGGAAGATGTTCGAGCTGCACGTGGACAGCACCCGCGAGCTGCTGCGGGACGTGCGCGAGGCCGGCGTGAAGCGCGTGGTGCTGGCCTCCACCTCCGGCACCATCGCGGTGTCGAAGGAGGCGCAGGTCCACGACGAGCGCGCCGACTACCCGATTCCGGTGGTGGGCCGGTGGCCCTACTACCTGTCGAAAATCTACGAGGAGAAGCTGGCGCTCGCGTACTGCCGCAAGCACGACATTCCCCTGGTGGTGCTCAACCCCAGCCTGCTGATGGGGCCCGGGGATGACCGGCTGTCCTCCACGTGGACGGTGGTGAAGTTCCTCAACCGCGAGCTGCCAGCCATGCCGGGCGGCGGCATCTCCTTCGTGGACGCGCGCGACGCGGCGGACGCCTTCGTCCAGGCGCTCACCCGGGGCGAGGTGTACGGCCGTCACCTCATGGGCGTGAATCTGTCCATGAAGGACTTCTTCCAGCGGCTGGAGCGCCTGTCCGGCGTGCCCGCGCCGAAGCTGAAGCTGCCCTCCAAGGTCAACGTGCTCGGCGGGAAGCTGCTGGAGCGCTGGGCCAAGGTGCGCGGCACCACGCCGACGCTGGACCCGCAGGAAATCGACATCGGCGAGCACTGGTTCTGGCTGGACGCGTCCAAGGCGGAGGCCGAGCTCGGCTTCCGCGCGCGCGACATCCAGGAGACGCTCTCCGAGACGGTGCAGCACATCTACGGGAAGATGCCGCCCCAGAGCCTGCCAGGCACCAAGGGCCGGCTGGCGGAGCTGCGCGAGAACACCTGAGCGGGACGCTGGCGGGAGCCTCCGGACTCCCGCCCTTCACCGCTAGCGCCGCGGCACGCCCACCGTGCGCTGGGCGTTGTCCACCAGGCGCGCGGCCCAGGGCTCCGAGCGGTGGCTCCACACCCAGGCCGCGCCGAGGAAGACGCAGCCCAGGAGCACGAGCACCAACCGCGAGAGGAAGGACGGACCCGCCTCGCTTGCGCTGGTGGCCACGGCCTAGCCCACCACGCGGTTGCGGCCCGACTTCTTCGCCTTGTACAGGTTGGCGTCCGCCACCTTAATGAAGTGCGTGGGCTCCAGCATGTCCGACGTCTGCTCGGCCACGCCAATGGAGATGGTGACGGGGATTTCCTTCTCGTCGTAGACGAAGGACTTCTCCGCGACGAGCCGGCGAATCTTCTCCGCGAACAGGCGCGCCTTGTCCAGACCGTCCTCGGGGAGGACGACGGCGAACTCCTCGCCGCCGTAGCGGGCGAAGCACTGCTCGCGGCGCACCAGGCGCTTGATGGACTGGGCCAGTTCCCGCAGCACGTAGTCCCCGGCGAGGTGGCCGTGGACGTCGTTGATCTGCTTGAAGTGGTCGATGTCGAACATCATCAGCGTGAGGGTGCGCTGATAACGCGAGGACCGGCCCATCTCCTTCTCGAGGTACTCCAGGAAGTACCTCTTGTTGTTGATGCCGGTGAGGCCGTCCGCGATGGTCAGCGTGTAGATGGTCTCGTGGTACTGGGTCTCGATGTTGTCGCCATCGAGGAACTTGAAGATGGAGCCTCCGACCTTGACCAGGTCCCCGCTGCGCAGCGGCGAGGCCTGAAGCACTTCCTGGTCATTGAGGAAGGTGCCGTTGGTGGAGCCCAGGTCTTCAACGAGCATCTTCCCCCCACGCCCTAGAATCCGGGCGTGGCGGCGGGACACGTTGTCCAGGTCCACCACGATGTGGTTGTGCTGATCCCGCCCGATGGTGAGCTCGGCATCCTCGATGAGGTACTTCTTGCCGAGCTCCGGGCCGTGAATCTGCACGAGACAACACTCCGTGCTGCGGTCGGCATGCACGTTGAGCGTTGAGATCTTGGTGACGCGGGTTTCGTCGCCGGCCATCGGAAACGAGGCTAGCACGATAGCCTCGGCAGACGCCATGCAACGCAGCCGGGGCCGGTTCTTCGGCCCTTGGCGGCGTTTCTCCCACATGCGCCCGGGGCGGCGGCCAGGCGCGGCGAGGCGCGGCGACCCGAGGCATCGGGACGTCCAGCGCCGGTCAGGCCACCTGAACAGGCGGTTCGGCACTCAACGATGGCTGGCAGGCAGGCACACGTGCCCTTGCCGGCCTCCCGGGGACGGCTAACGTCCGGAGCACCTATGTCCAAAGTCCTGGCGATGATTCTGGCTGGAGGCGCTGGCACGCGCCTGGAGCCCCTGACGCGCGAGCGCGCGAAGCCCGCTGTCCCCTTCGGCGGCCGCTACCGCATCATCGATTTCGTTCTCTCGAACTTCGCCAACTCCGGCGTGTACCGGATGAAGGTGTTGACGCAGTACAAGAGCGACTCGCTCAACAACCACCTGTCCCGAGCCTGGCGGATGACGGCGTTCCTGGGCCACTACGTGGAGCCCGTGCCCGCGCAGATGCGCACCGGAGTGGACTGGTACAAGGGCAGCGCGGACGCCATCTACCAGAACCTCAACATCATCACCGACGAGGAGCCGGACTACATCTTCGTCTTCGGCGCGGACCACGTGTACCGGATGGACACGCGGCAGATGCTGGACTTCCACTGCGCGAAGAAGGCCGCGTGCACGGTGGCCGCGATTCCCGTCCCGATTGAACAGGGCCGCGAGTTCGGCATCATCGACGTGGGGCCGGACGGGCGGATGCTGCAGTTCCTGGAGAAGCCCAAGGACCCGCCGCCCATGCCGGGCAACCCGAAGATGTGCCTGGCCTCCATGGGCAACTACCTCTTCTCCACCGACGTGCTGGTGCAGGAGGTGGTGCGGGACGCGGCGAACGAGACGAGCGCGCACGACTTCGGCAAGTCCATCATCAGCGAGCTGTACAAGCGCGCGCCGGTGTACGTGTACGACTTCGCCCAGAACGAGGTCCCCGGCCAGGAGGCCAAGGAGCGCGGCTACTGGCGGGACGTGGGGAACATCGACGTCTACTACCAGTCCAACATGGACTTGGTGGACGTGGACCCGACGTTCAACCTCTACAACGACCGCTGGCCCATCCACACCCAGCCCAACAACTACCCGCCGGCGAAGTTCGTCTTCGCGGACGAGCAGAACCACCGCGTGGGCCACGCCATGGACACGCTGGTGGCGGAGGGCTGCATCATCTCCGGCGGCAGCGTGCGGCGCTCGGTGCTGTCTCCGAAGGTGCGCGTCAACTCGTACTCGGAGGTGGAGGACTCCCTCCTGTTCGAGAACGTCACCATCGGCCGGCGCTGCCGCATCCGCCGGGCCATCATCGACAAGAACGTGGAGATTCCGCCGGGGATGACCATCGGGTTCGACCCGGTGGAGGACCGGCGGCGCTTCCACGTCACGCCCGGGGGCGTCGTGGTGATTCCCAAGGGCATGAAGGTGACCTGAGGCGGCCATGGGCGCGGACGGACTCCTCCTGAGGCCCGCGAAGGAGTCCGACCGCCGCACGCTGTGGCGCATCCACACCCTGGCCGTGGAAGCCCTGTGCCCGCGCGCGTACGCGCCGCACGAGGTGAGCACCTGGGTGCGGCTCTTGACACCAGAGGGCTACCTGCGACCGGAGCGTCCGCGCACGGTGTTGGTGGCGGAGCGCGGCCGGCGCGCGGTGGGCTTCGGCCAGGTGGACGCGGCGCTGGGTGAGCTGGAAGCGCTGTACGTGGTGCCGGACGAGGCGGGCCATGGCGTGGGCCCTGCCCTGCTGTCGGCCCTGGAGTCCGCCGTCTGGCGGGGCAGCGCGGCGCTGCTGGGGCTGGATGCCAGCCTGAACGCCGAACACTTCTACCAGCGGCACGGCTATGCCTCCGTCCACTCCGCCCGGCGTCCCCTCACGGTCGACGTCCAGCTGGCGTGCGTGCGGATGCAGAAGCAGCGGCCGGCCACGGCCCTGGGGCGGTGGCCAGCCTGGCGCCGCGGCTAGGTGAAGGCCGCCTTCACCTCGGGCTTGTTGAGCACCACCAGGGCCCAGATGCCCACGGGGATGCCCAGACAGGCGCAGGGGCCGCAGCAGGGGATGACGGAGATGATGGCGGCGGCCATCGCCAGCCCGTAGCTCTGCAGGTTCTTCATCTTCAGCGCGCCGAAGAAGACGATGCCGTTGAGCACCAGCGAGGGCAGCGCGAACAGCAGCTTGCCGCCCGTGGTCGTCATCCCCGCGAGGAACTGCCGGGCGCCCTCTGGCAGGTTGGGGTCCTCGAGCATCTGCTCAACGGCGGGGTCCGCTCCACCAAAGGCCTGGAGCACGTTGACGAGCCCCAGCAGCACGGTGATGGCGGACAGGACCATCAGCAGGATGGCCGGCAGCGACACGGCCTCCTTCGCGCCCGCGCCGCCGGGCGAGTTCATCGTTCCGTAGGTGTTCTCCATGGTCCCCAGTTCCCCTCGATGCCGCGTGAGCTGCCGTGCGGGCAGTGGGCCCGCCGCGCGGCCATTCCACCCGGAGACAGGGGAGCACGCCAAGTGAAATGACGTGTCCCCCTCCCCGCTCAGGCCTTGAAGGTGAGCAGCGGGGAGAGCCGGGCCACCTCCCGGACGATGCCGGCCTCCACCTGGGCGTCCACCACCGGGCGGATGGGCTTGTACGCCACGGGCGCTTCCTCGACGCGGCGCTCCGCGCGAAGGGCGATGCAGTCCACGCCCGTCAGCCCCAGGGCGGCCTCGCTCTGGTCCGCGCCGCCCCGCGACAGGGAGAAGCGGGAGCGCGCGCGCCCCGCCCCATGCGACGCGGACTCCAGCGCCCGCGCGTCCCCACACCCCACCATGAGGAAGGACGTGGCGCCCATGGAGCCGGGGATGATGACGGGCTGCTCCGCCCCCGCCGGGCACGCGCCCTTGCGCGCCAGCCAGCCGCCCTCGTAGGGCAGCGTCAGGTTGTGAGGCACGTCGTAGACGAGCGGCGCCTCCACGTCCCCGAAGAGCTCCCGGAGCGTCTGGCGCAGCAGCTCCGCCAGCAGCAGGCGGTTGAGGAAGGCGTAGTTGGCCGCCGTCGCCTCCGCCTCCAGGTATTCGGCGACGAGCCGCGCGTCACCCAGGGGGAGGATGCCGCTGGCCGGGAGCGGCGTGCCCGCGGGCCACGCCTGGCGCGCGCGGTCCTGCCAGGCGACGCCCACGTGCTTGCCCACGTCCCGGCTGCCGGAGTGAATCATGAAGGCGAGCTGGCCCTCGCGCACGCCCCAGCCCCACGCCCGCGCCCGGTCCTCCACGGCCTCCACGCGCTGCACCTCCACGAAGTGGTTGCCGCCGCCAATGGTGGCCAGCCCCGCGTCGCGCACCAGACCTTCGCGCGTGAAGGACTCGGGCGCCCAGCGCGGATGGCCCTTCAGCCCGCCGCCCAGGTGGATGCGCGACACCTCCGCGTCGAGCTGCGCCAGGTCGGCCCGGCCCGCGCACCCCAGCGGCTGCTCCATCGTCTCCAGGAGCCACCCCTGCACGCCGTCGCGTAGCAGCGCCTCGGAGGCCCGCGAGCCCATGGTGACGTCGCGCGTGCCGAAGAAGTAGTGGCCCTTCATCCGCTCGACGAAGGCCGACCGCTTCGCCAGGAAGTCCTCCACGGAGAGGTCCGCGACGTGCAGCCGCATGCCGCAGTTGATGTCGGTGCCAATGGCGCCAGGCACCACCAGCCCGCGCGTGTGGAGCACCGAGCCAATGGCCACCCCGGAGTCTCCCGGGTGGAAGTCGGGCGTGGCGCGTACCCGCAGCACCTCGCCACCACCGGGGTGTCTCAGGGCCGCGAGCTGGGCGAGCTGTTGGAAGGCCTTGCCCTCCACGGGCAGGTCCGGTGGGAGGAGGACTTCGGCGGGCGGCGCGTGGGCGTCACCCAGGAGGCGGACGGAATAGAGGCGGCCGTCATAGGCCACCTCGAGCCCCTCGCGGGCGAGCGCCCGGAGAAGCCGGTTCAGTTTCGGCTGCATGACCCAACTCAGGAATGCCCCGGGGTCCGAGCGCGGACCTGCCAGGGGGACGTGACGGAGAGATGAGGGACCCGGGGTCAGCAGCCGCGGTCGCCAGACGGCGCGAAGCCGTCTTCACCGTCCACACACGGGCACCCGGCCCGTTCCTGACGAAGGGACATCAGACGGCCGCGGAAAGGCCCCCATCCACGTTGATGGCCGCGCCGGTGATGTAGCCACCGCGGGGCGACAGCAGGAAGGCCACGGTGTCCGCGAACTCCTCCGCCTTCCCCACCCGGCCCAGCGGAATCCCGGCGTGACGCGCCATCTCCTGCTGGAAGGACTCCACGGGCTTGCCCGCCTCCTTGGCACGGCGCGCCCACTGGCCGCTTTCGATGATGCCCACCAGCACCGCGTTCACCCGGATGGCGTGGGGGCCCAGCTCCTTGGACAGCGCCTTCGTCAACGCGAGCCCCGCCGCGCGAGACACCGACGACGGCGTGGAGTTGGCGCCCGGCGTCTTCGCCGCGATGGCCAGCACGTTGACGATGGCGCCGCTCCCCGACTCCTTCAGGAAGGGCAGCGCCTGCCGCGAGGCGCGAATCGCCGCGAAGACCTTGAGCTGGAGGTCCGCCTCCCACTCCGCGTCACTCACCGAGGCGAAGGGCCGGCCCGCCGCGGTGCCCGCGTTGTTCACCAGCCCGTCGATGCGCCCGAAGCGCGCGTGGGCGGCATCCACGAAGTGCTCCACTTCCCATGCACGCGACACGTCGGCCTGGACGGTGAGCACGTCTCCACCCTCGGCGCGCAGGGCCGCGGCGGTGGCCTCCAGCCGCTCCGCCCCGCGGGCACAGAGCGCCACCTTCGCGCCCTCCCGGACGAGCCGCCGGGCCACCGCGGCCC
>NZ_JAAIYB010000149.1 GCF_010894475.1 Myxococcus vastator | reverse complement strand
GGCCAGCGTGGTGGGACAGGTGGGTGGGGGAGCCATGCCGCTGGCCAGGTTGCCGTCCTTCGCCTGCATCCTCACCCTAGAGACGCCGGAAACATTCCTGGAACGCCTGCGCGGAGGAAGGTCGCCGGTTATTGGCAGGATCGCGGATGGCGAGGTGCTCCTCGACGTCCGGTGTCTCGAGGAAGAGGAGCTCCAGGCGGTCGCGGACGCCGTCGCGGCCGTCATTCCAGGGAAGCCGCCATGATCAACAGCGCCGTGCTTGTCCTCAACCGGTACTACCAGCCGGTGCATGTCACCTCGGTGAAGCGGGCGTTCACGCTCCTGTACCTGGGCGTGGCCAAGGCCATCGACTCGCAGTACCGGCTCTACGAGTTCGCGGATTGGGCGGAGCTGAGCGCGACGCAGGACTGCATCACCACCATCGAGCGCACCATCCGCGTTCCCCGCGTCCTGGTGCTCAGCGCGTATGACCATCTGCCCCGAGGGCGGGTGCGCTTCTCCCGGCTCAACATCTACGCGCGCGACAACGACACCTGCCAGTACTGCGGGAAGAGCCTGCCGCGCAGCGAGCTGAACCTGGACCACGTCATGCCGCGCACGCAGGGGGGCAAGACGACGTGGGAGAACGTCGTGTGCTCCTGCGTCCCCTGCAACCTGCGGAAGGGTGGGCGGACGCCAGAGCAGGCCCACATGAAGCTGCTCAAGAAGCCCGTGCGCCCGCGCTGGACGCCGCTGTTCCGCGGTGCCAGCCGCAAGGTGACGTACCGGGAGTGGCTGCCGTTCCTGCACCTGGCGGACGCGTCGTACTGGAACGTCGAGCTGCTCGACGAGTAGCGCCTGCCTGTCAGGCCTCCGGGCTCGCCGCGGGGCTGGAAACACCGGGAGTGACGGGTTTCCAGCGCACCGGCGGGCCGGGATGTTCCACTGAACGGATGCGGAAGGTCGGGGAGTCGACGCGACCCCGGGTTCGGGATTTGATGGGGGGGCATGTCCCAACCCTCGCGAGCGCCCCGGACCGAATCCCGTGTCCTGGGCCCCACGGAGCCAGGCCCCATGGCTTCCGGCCCTCCTGGTCTGTCACGCCGTCCTCGCCCCCGGCGCATCATCGCCGTGGGAGGCGGGAAGGGCGGCATTGGCAAGTCCATGGTGTCCGCCAACCTGGGCGTGGCCCTGGCCCAATCCGGGGCCAACGTGCTGCTCGTGGACGTGGACCTGGGCGGCGCCAACCTGCACACGTGCCTGGGCGTCGGCCAACCCAACGCGACGCTGTCCGACTTCCTGCGGCGGAACAAGGCGCAGCTGGAAGAGGTCATCATCCCCACCGGCGTCCCGAGGCTTTCGCTGATCGCCGGGGCGCAGGACGCGCTGGACGCGGCCAACCTCAAGTACGCGCAGAAGCAGAAGCTGCTGCGGACGTTGATGGGCACGTCGGCGGACTACCTCATCCTGGACCTGGGCGCGGGGACGAGCTTCAACACCATCGACTTCTTCATCCTCGCCGACCACGGCGTGCTGGTGATGCTGCCCGAGCCCACGTCGGTGGAGAACGCCTACCGCTTCGCGAAGGCGGCCTTCTTCCGCAAGCTCCAGCAGGTGGAGTCGCAGTACGGCATCGAGGACTTGGTGGAGGACGCGCTCACCACCCGAGAGGGGGCGCTGCGCACGCTGCATGACGTGCTGGCGCAGGCCCGGCGCAAGGACCCGGCCATCGCGGAGCGCCTGGAGCGGGAGCTGTCCGCGTTCCGCATCCGGCTCGTGGTGAACCAGGCGCGCACGGATGCGGACCTGTCGGTGGGCGCGTCCGTGGCCGCCGCATGGAAGAAGTTCTTTGGCATCGAAATGGATGTCCTGGGGGCCATCCGCTACGACGACGAGGCGTGGCGCGCGGTGCGCAAGCGCAAGCCCGTCCTCCTTGAGCGGCCGGATTCCGCGGCGGCCACTGCCATTCAGGGCATCGCAACGCGTATCCTCGCACTCGACGGCTCCCCCCAGCGCTCCACACCATGAAGCCCTTCGAGCAGCAGACCTATTACGAGATTCTCGAAGTCCCCGTCACCGCGCCGATGGAGGAGATTCGGGCGGCGTACGAACGGCTCAGTGAGCTGTATTCGCCGGACTCCATCGCCGTCTATGCGCTCGTGGACGAGGGCCAGGTGGATGGGCTCCGCGCTCGGATGGCCGAGGCGCTGGAGATTCTCTCCGACGAAGAGCTGCGCGCCGAGTACGACAAGGACCTGGGGCTCCCGGCCCGCCGGTTGATGGACGCGGCGGCGACGGGGGGCTCGGTGCCCCACGCCGACGCGCCGGTGGAAAAGCGTGCGGAGCCGGCGCTGGTGGGGGTTGCCGCACCCGGCGCGGAAGATGAGACTGGCCGCCTTTCGACGCAGGTCCCCGAAGCGGGGACGAACGGGAGGCCAGGGGCAGTGCGAGACGTGCCGGTGGAGGACTCGGAGATCGCGAGCACGGGGCGGGACGGGGAAGGGGAGGCCGCGGACCAGGCGACGGAGCCTCGGGCGGAGCCGATGCCCGCGACCCTGGGACAGGCGGACTTCCGGGCGTCGTTCTTCCGTGGGTTCTCGTTCGCGTATGTGTCCAGCTCGCTGCAGGACACGCAGCGGATGGGGAGCGCGGTGGATGTCCCCGTGGCGTCGATCCAGCCCCAGGCTTCGTCGGATGGGACGGGCACGGAGGTCGCGAGCGCTGAGTCGCCGCGCGAGGCTTCCAGTGCGGTGCCCGCGGCTCCGGTGGGTGAGCCGGCCGTGGCCCAGGGGGCCGCCGCGGTGGTGCCTGGCGCCGTTCCGGCCAGCGATTCGCCGCTCCCCGCAAGCGCCAGCCAGGTGCCGTCGGCGCCCCCGGAGCCCTCCAGCCCGACGCCCGAGGCCGAGTCGACCGCCATCGTCCCTGTCCATCCGGGGCCCTCCGCGGAGGCGCAGGCCGAGCCCGGCCGGGCGGGGGCGCGCCCTGGGCGGCCCCTGGGAGACGCACCGCAGCTCGCCCAGGACTCCGCCATCGCCACGGCGGAGGCGGCGCTGGCGCAGGTGTCCCAGGTCGCGTCGCGGGCCCGGGAGCCCCGGCCTCGCATCCCGGAAATCCCGTCCGACGCCGAGTTCAACGGCGAGCTGCTCCGTCAGGTCCGCGAGGCCCGGGGGATGACCCTCCAGCAGGTGGCCGACCGCACCCGCATCACGCGCAGTCACCTGGAGAACGTGGAGGCGGACCGCTACACCGCGCTCCCGCCCGCCGTCTACCTGCGAGGTATCCTGATGAACCTCGCCCGTGAGCTGGGGTTGGATCCACTCCGCGTCTCCAAGAGCTACCTGGCCCTGTCTTCTGAGAAGGCAGGCCGGAAGTAGGGGCGCCGCCCGGAAGTGCTGGGATGTCACCGGCGTTGCGAGGAAAGTTGACTCGCCTTCCGCCGCTGCCTAAGTAGGTAGCACGATGACGGACGAGGAAAAGGTCAAGGCGATGCGGCTCGCCCGTGCGATTGCCTCGGATATCTCGCTCTACAACGAGCAGAAGATCATCAAGGGAATCGAACAGGACAACCTCTTCGAGGTCCTCAAGGAGGAACTGGAAGAGGGCCGCGAGCTCTACAAGAGCCGCGTCAGCCAGGAGATCTTCACGAAGATGAACTTCTTCGAGCGGGCGATCAACGACATCGTCCTGCGCTCGAAGGCGCATGTGAAGTCGAAGATCTGGTAACCCCCTCCCCGTGGTAGCGCCCGACACGCGAGAGCTCCGCGCTCCGCCCGAAGCTCGCGGCGAGCGCGTCGATCAGTACCTCGCGCGCGCGTTCCCGGACCTCACGCGCTCCCGCATCCACGGCCTCATCGAGGCCGGGCATGTGCTCACGGACGGCAAGCCGGCCAAGCCGGCCCGGCGGCTGCGCGGCGGTGAGCTGCTCGTCCTCCACATTCCCGCGCCCGTTCCCGCCGTCCCGTTGGCGGAGGAGCTCCCGCTGGCGCTGCTGCACGAGGACCGCGACCTGGTCGTCGTCGACAAGGCGGCGGGCATGGTCGTCCACCCCGGCGCGGGCCACGCCTCCGGCACCCTGGTCAACGCGCTGCTGCACCGGGTGAAGGACCTGGCCGGTGTCGGGGGCGAGCTGCGGCCCGGCATCGTCCACCGGCTCGACAAGGACACCACCGGCTGCCTCGTCGTGGCGAAGAACGAGCAGGCGCTGGTGGCGCTCCAGAAGGCCTTCAAGACACGCGCGGTGGAGAAGACGTACCTGGCGCTGGTGCACGGCGTGCCGCCCGCGGAGGGGCGCATCGAGACGCTCTACGGCCGTCACCCCGTCCACCGCCAGCGCTTCACGGGCAAGGTGAAGGAGGGCAAGCACGCCGTCACCGTGTACCGCGTCCTCGAGGCCTTCGAAGGCGCCGCGCTGGTGGAGGTGGACCTGCTCACCGGCCGCACGCACCAGATTCGCGTGCACCTGTCCGAAGCCAGCCACCCCCTGCTGTGTGACGCGCTCTACGGCGCCGGACGCAAGCCGAAGGGCGCCGCGGCGCAGGCCCAGGAGCGGCTGGGGCGTCAGGCGCTCCATGCGTGGCGCCTGTCCTTCGCGCACCCGCGCACGGGCAAGGTGCTGAAGCTGGAGGCGCCCATCCCCGCGGACTTCGAGGCGGCCCTGACGCTGCTCCGGGCCACCGTCCCCGCGCCGGAGGCACCGCCCGCCACCCGAAAGCAGCCCGCGCCCCGGAAGGCGGCGGGCGGCGCGAAGCGGACTACAGGCCGGACACGCTGAGCGACTGCTGGCGCTTGGACAGCACCTTCACGGGCTGGATGGCCATCACCCGCATGAAGACGGACAGCAGCTCCGGGTCGAACTTGTTCCGCATCTCCGACCACATCAGCATCAGCGCCACCTCCGGGCCGTAGGCATCCCGGTAGGGGCGCTTCGAGGTGAGGGCGTCGTACGCGTCGCAGATGGCGATGATCTTCGCGTACGCCCCGAGGTTCGTCTTCGGGATGATCATCTGGATGTTGCCGCGGGAGTCGCGCACGGCGGTGCCGAAGTCCGTCTTGTGCTCGAACGTCGTCACCACGCGCAGCAGCGTGGAGCGGCTGAAGCCCTTCTCCATCAGGATGTTGCGCACGGAGATGAGCGGCGCGCGCTGCACCGCCTGCTTCTCCTCGGCCGTCAGGGCGCCGCGCTTCGTCGACAGCTCCTCCGACAGCGTGGCCATGCCGGCGTCGTGGAAGAGGGCGATGTAGCCCAGGTCGCGCAGCTGCGGCTTCGTCAGGCCCAGCTCCGCGCCGAAGACGACGCACATGAGGCACACGTTGACCTGGTGGTACACGAGGTAGTCGTCCTCGCGCCGCATGGTCGTCATGCCCAGGAAGTGCGTCCGCTGCTCGTAGGAGATGTCGACGAAGTCCTGCACCAGGCGCAGCGCCTTGGAGGCGTTGATGGGCTTACCGGCGCGCACCGACTGCAGGTACTTCGAGAGGAAGAACACGGCGCGCGCGTAGATGGTCATCGCGTACTTCTTGCGGTCCACCTTCTGGTCGCCCGGGTTGTCCAGGTCCTTGTTCAGCTTCTCCTTCAGCTTGGAGAACTTGGCCACCCGCATGTTGAGCAGCTTGCGGTTGGACAGGCCGTCCTCTTCGGACGCGGCCGTCTGCTCCTTGCTGAAGATCCAGATGAAGTTCTTCAGGTCGGGAACGGTGACGGGCTTGGTGAGCGTGAAGCCACCCACGTCCTTCGAGCGCAGCTCCGCCAGCAGGTAGCGCTGGTTCTCGATGGAGTTGAGGTCCACCTTCACCAGCATGCCGTTCAGGTAGAAGGACTCCTTGACGCCCGTGAGCTCCAGGCGGCCTTCCTTGCCGATGATTTGATTGATGATGTCCTGGAGCTGGTGCAGCGGCTTCTGGAAGACGGCGTTCTCCGGGTCATACATCTTCACCGAGCGCACCAGCATGTACATGCCGGCCACCAGCGAGCGCGCCAGGCCCTGGAGCTTCTCGTTGTGCTCGCGGCCGAACTCGCTGGTGTTCTCGTCCTGCGACTGGGTGATTTTCAGGTTGTCGGCCATGCGCCTATGCCTCCTCCGACAGCGCAGAGTCTCCGAAGAGCGTCTTCTTCGTCTGGTACATCGCCTTGCGAGCCGCGGTGAGGACCTCCAGCGGCTGGTTCTTGTCCTCCACCACCGCCTGCAACATCTTGTAGCCCTGGATGGAGCACGCGCCGCCCAGGCCGTGGATGGCCAGCAGCTTGTCCTCCAGCACGCGCTTCTTGTTGAGCAGCGAGGGCTTCGTCGCGAGCATCTGCTGCATCATCGACAGGGCGCCCGGGGTGCCCGTGGAGCCGATGGCCGCGTACACCGCGGCGCGCTCGTCGGGCGTCTTCTTGTCGAAGCCGGGCTCCCGCACCACGCGCATCAGGTCCACGTAGCCCTTGTCGCGGTCGAACTCCGGCAGCAGCTTCGCGGCCAGCATGCGCACCTGGGAGATGGGGTCCGCGAGCGCGTCCACGATGATGCGCCGGGCCTCGCCCGTCCGGCCGCGGCCGATGATGTTGAGCACCTCCAGCTTCACCACCAGGTTGGGGCTCTTGAGCACCTGGCCGAACATCTTCACCCGCTCCGGGTGGTTGCTCTTCTCCAGGATGTAGACCATGTCGCGCACTGTCTGAGGCCGGTCTGACATCAGTCGCGCGACGAAGGGTTCGGGCAGTTCGCGCGCGAACCCCGCGAGGGCGTCACACAGCAAGGTGCGGTTGTCGGCGACCTCGATGCTCTCCAGCACCGACAGCAGGGGGATGATGGAGTCCCGGTCCAACCCCTGGAGGTAGCGCGACACGTCCGCGGGGTTCTTCGGCCGCGTCGTCTTGAGTGACTCGCCCACGCGCATCAGGCGCTGCTCTTCACCCATCTTGTGGAGGAAGTTCTCCAGCATCTTCGCCAGGTCCTCGCTGCCCTCGCGCTGGGACAGCGCGCGCAGCTTGAGGACAATCTGGTTGACGGTGCCGAAGTCGTCCTGGAGGAGGTGCATGTCCAGGAGCTGCACGAAGATCTCCTCGAGCAGGGACGCGTCATCCACGCCGCCTTCCACCACCTGGAACACGGCGCTCACCAGCTTGGGGAACAGCCGGGCGTTCTCCTCCTCGGAGACCTCGCGCTGCAGCTTCGCCTTCAGCTCGTCCGAGGCGTGTCGTCCGCCCACCACGAGGCCGCGAATCTGCTCCACGCCGTCCAGCCTGGCGTCCAGGTCCTCCGCGGACACACGCGCGAAGCGCAGGTAGTCATCCGAGTTCGTCTGCAGGCGCGAGTAGAGGTAGCCCACCACCTTGTCCACCTCGACCTGCACCTCCTCCTCGGAGGCGTTCTCCATGGAGAAGCCTTCCACCACCACGTACTCCACGTGCTCCATGCTCGCGCGCCACAGCTGCGCGAGCACGTCCTCCGCGCCGCGCTCCGGCTCGGACAGGGCGATGAGCGTGAAGGTGGTCAGCTCCTCCACCGTGAGGCCCGGGCGGAAGATGAGCTGCCGGATGCCGTCGCGGAAGAACTTGTAGGGCAGCGGGGTGTCTTCGGAGAACAGCGCCTCGCCGAGGAGCAGGAAGTTCTGCTGCTCCACCTTCATCGACAGGGGCCCGAACTTCTCCGTGTAGGAGGAAATCGACTCGAGCGCCTTCCCGAGGAACTCCGGGAAGCGCGACTCGTTGTGGCGATACATCCCGATTTGCTTGATGCCCTTGAGCAGGTGGAAGGCGAACGTCTTCGCCAATTCGACCTTCTCGCGTGCCTCGGGCGAAAGCTGAGGCTCCGCGTTGGATTCCTGGATGGCTTTAGGGGGGTGGGCCATGCTGTCACCCGAGCCTAACCCGATTTTGGACGGCCACCCAGGACACGGCCCGTGGAAGTCCCAGGGCTTGGGTGACGTCCCCGTGACGGGGATGAGAATGACGGGGATTTCCGGTTGTGTTGCCACATGCGTCATCCGCCGGAGCGGGGCGACGTCCATGGCGCGGTTGCTGATGTGTTCGCTGCTGCTGCTCTCGCTGACAGGGTGTTTCCGGATGAGCCTCCGCTCCGGAGCGCCGCGCGGAGGGGCGCCCGAGCAGCAAACGGGCGTGAGCCTGGTCGCCGGGCTGACGACCTCGAACGTGGTGACGCCGGCGTGCCAGCACGGCTTCTCCCGCGTGGATGTGTATTGGCCGTGGTGGGGCCCCGTCGTCTTCGCGGCGACCTTCGGCGTCGTCGCGCCGCTGCGCACGGAGTACGTGTGCGCGGAGGCCGCGGGGGCCGCTGGCGTCGCGCCGCCCGAGCACGTGCCGCCTTCCCACTCGCCGCTCTGAGCGCGCCGGCCCGGGTGGGTGCGCGCCGCCTCCTGGACGGGGTTTCAGGAGGCACGCCGCACCCGCCCGGAAATGAGCGAGGCGGCGAGGATTGCGCCTCGCCGCCCCGGAGTGTCTTAGCGGTGGTTCACCCGGCCTACGCTTCCTTTTGCGGCGGCGGGGACACGGCGGCGCTCTGGCCCTTGAGGGCGGAGCGCAGCAGGAACAGCGTGAGGCCGCCGAAGAAGAGCAGGCCCCAGAGGTTGGACCACAGCGGGTGGGCGTGCTCGCTCTCGCCCACCAGGTTGAGGAAGCTGCCCAGGCCGCCCTGGTTGCCCAGCAGGGCGGGCAGGTTCAGCGCGCGGGAGCCTGCTCCGTCGGTGGCGATCTCCAGGAAGGCGATGAGCACGCCCGCGATGGAGCCACCGGCGATGAAGCCGGAGGAGAGCAGGGTGCCCGGCGAGAAGTCGGACTCACCGCCGCGGATGCGGTCCACGAAGTAGCGCACCATGCCGCCCACGAAGAGCGGCGCGCTGCTGCTGATGGGCAGGTACACGCCCACCGCGAAGGGCAGGGAGGACACGCCGCACAGCTCCAGCATCAGCGCGATGAACACGCCCAGGAGCACCAGGTCCCACGGCAGCTTCTGGGTGAGGATGCCGTCGATGATGAGCGCGAAGAGCTGCGCCTTGGGCGCCGCGTAGCGCGTCAGTTGCTGGCCTTCGTAGACGCTGATGCGGCCGCCGATGCCCGGGTCCACCACGTACTGGATGGTGTCGGACGCATCGAGCAGGTACTTGCCCGCGGGCACCGGCGTGTCCGCGCCGCGCACGTAGCCTTCCTTGTAGGTGCGCTCCGGGCCGTCCGTGACGGCGCCCAGGTCCGCCACCTGGATGGGGGCGCCGCTGGGGACGTTGAGCGTCACCGCGCCCAGGTCCTGCGAGGACACGTCGCGCCAGCTGCGCAGCTCCGGCGTGGCGCCCTGCGTGTTCAGCTCGTAGCCCTGCGCCCAGACGGCCTTGCGCAGCGCCGCCACGTCCAGGCCGCGCGCGGCCAGGGTGTCGGCGGAGACGGCCCAGGGGAAGGTGTGCTGGACGCGCGTCTCGTTGGAGAACTCCGTCACCTTCACGCCCGGGTGGGGCTCGGGGATGGTGACGGTGGCGCCGCGGTTGAGCGTCACCAGCACCAGGCCGATGAACATCGCGCTGGTGAGCACGCCGACGAAGAGCGCCACCTGCTGGCGCCGGGGCGTGCCGCCCACCAGGAAGGCCGTCTTGAGGTCCTGCGCGGTGGTGCCGCCGTTGGACGCGGCGATGCCGACGATGGCCGCCGTGGTGAGGGCCATGAAGCGGTCCTCGGACGACGTCCAGCCCATGAGCAGGTACACGAGGCAGGTGATGAGCAGCGTGGCCACCACCATGCCGGAGATGGGGTTGGACGAGCTGCCAATCTCTCCGGTGATGCGCGCGCTCACCGTGACGAAGAAGAAGCCGAAGATGACGATGAGGATGGCGGAGATGAAGTTCACCTCCAGCGGCGGCGCCAGCCAGATGGCCAGCACCAGCATCGCGCTGCCGCCCAGCACCAGCGTGATGGGCAGGTCCTGCTCCGTGCGCAAGAGCTGCGGCATGGCGCCCTGGCCCCGCGACGCCTTCAGCGTCTCCAGGCTGCGCTTGAAGGCCCCGACGATGGTGGGCAGCGAGCGGATGAGGCTGATGAGGCCGCCCGTCGCCACGGCGCCCGCGCCGATGTAGAGCACGTAGGCGTTGCGAATCTCGTCCGGCGACATGTCCCGGATGAGCTGGCCGTTGTGCATCAGCAGCGGCGTCTCCAGCCCGCCGCCGAAGAAGGAGATGGCCGGGATGAGGATGAGGTAGCTCAGCACACCACCCGCGAAGGTGATGGCCGCCACGCGGGGGCCGATGATGTAGCCCACGCCCAGCAGCTCCGGGCTGACCTCGGTGGAGACGGTGGCGCTCTTGAGCCCCTGCAGCGGCGTGCTCAGCACCTCGCGGAACAGCTTCATGCCGGAGTAGGCGAGCTTGTAGACGCCGCCCACCAGAAAGCCGGTGATGACGGTGCGGGCGTTGGTGCCGCCCTGCTCGCCGACGATGAGCACGTCCGCGCTGGCGGTGCCCTCCGGGTAGGGCAGCCTGCCGTGCTCCTGGACGATGAGGCCCTGGCGCAGCGGAATCATCATCAGCACGCCCAGCACACCGCCCAGCGCCGCCGTGAGGAAGGCGTGGGTGAGGCTGATGTCGTAGCCCAGCAGCAGCAGGGCGGGGAGCGCGGCGGCCACGCCGAAGGCGAGCGACTCACCGGCCGAGCCCGTCGTCTGGACGATGGTGTTCTCCAGGATGCTGGAGTTGCCCAGGGCCCGGAAGATGGCGATGGAGAGCACCGCGACGGGAATGGACGCCGAGACTGTGAGGCCCACCTTGATGGCCAGGTACACGGACGAGGCGGCGAACACGATGCCCAGCACCGAGCCAAGCACCAGGGCCCGCATCGTCATCTCCGCCGGAGACTTGTCGGGGGGGACGTACGGCGTATGGGCGACTGTCGCGAGCGTTTGAGCGACCGGGACGCGATCCTCGGAGATCGGCGGCGAACCGTGGGCCAAGCGGGGGGCTCCTTCGAAGGGAAACCGGCCCCTTCTAGCAGGCCCACGGCCGACCGTGAAACAACGCCTTCAAATGGCAAGCGCCCCCGCCAGCAGGGCGGAGGCGCTTCGAGGCGGGCCAGCCCCGGAATGCCGGGGCAGCTGGCCGCGCCAACCCCGGCTCACTGCTGGACGGCGACGGCCTCCGGGTCCACCTCGGCCATGAGCGCGGCCAGCTCCGACTTGAGCTTTTCCTTGGCGCGAATCTCCAACTGGCGGGCGCGCTCGCGCGAGAAGCCGAAGTGCTCACCCAGCTCCTTGAGCGTCATGGGGCGCTCGTTCATGACGCGTTGCTCGATGATGAAGCGCTCGCGCGGGTCCAGGCGCATCAGCGCGGTGCGGACGCGGGCGTTGATGAGGCCCGCCTCCTCCTTGTCCGCGAACTCGTCGTCCTGCGGGGCCGCGGCGCTCACCACGAAGTCCACGTGGCTGTTGCCGCCGTCCTCGCCCATGGGCGCGTCCAGCGACAAGTCCCGGCCACCCATGCGCTGCTCCATCTCCCGCACCTCGCCCGGCTTCACGTGCAGCCGGCGGGCGATGTCATCCACGTTCACCGCCGCGTCGCCGCTGCCGAACTTCTCCAGCTCGCGGCGCGTGCGGGCCAGACTGAAGAACAGCTTCCGCTGCGCCTGGGTGGTCCCCAGCTTCACGAGCGACCAGCTCTTGAGGATGTAGTTCTGGATGTACGCGCGAATCCACCAGACGGCGTAGGAGATGAGGCGGATGCCCTTGTCCGGATCGAACTTCTGCACGGCCTTCATCAGGCCGATGTTCCCCTCCTGGATGAGGTCGGACATCTTGATGCCGTAGGAGCGGTACTCGTAGGCGACCTTCACCACGAAGCGCAGGTTGGCGGTCACCATCCGGTGCCCGGCCGCCAGGTCGCCCTTGAGGAAGCGGCGCGCGAGCTCCTGCTCCTCCTCCACCTTGAGGAGGGAGTAGTGGTTGATCTCCGAAAGGTACATCGCCAGGGAGCCGGAGTTGGACGACTGCTCGGTGGATGCCTGCATGAATGATTTCTCCGACGGTGGGCCTCGCGGGGAGGCCGAAGATGAATGGATTTCGTCTGACGACGTGACGACGGGAGCTTGAGCAACGGAAATGCCAACCTGCCCCGAAGGGCCATCCCCAATGTCTGCGAGGGGTTGGCGCGCTCCAGCGGCGTCTCCGAAGCCGCAATCCTGTAACCGTTACGTTGCACCGGCATGAATCACCGGATGCGCTAGCTGTAGGAGATTCAGAACTGTTCGCATTCGGGCCTCCCGGGGGCTGCGCGGGGCCGTGCTCCCAGTGGGGGCGCGGCCGTTGGAGCGATGCCCGTCCCACGACGTGGCCGCCCCGCCGGAAAAGGCGTAACGACGCCTCAGGCCGCTGACACGCTCGGGCCGCGGGCACGCGAGGTGGGCAGCCGGACAGACAGGCGCGGGGACTGAAGCCAGGGTGTCAGGAAGCGCGCGCTTGGGGCGGGCGAGTGCCCTCTCTGGCGCCGCGCTGGGTCTGCGTGAGCACGGCGCGTCTCAGGTCCGCCAGCAGCCGCGTGGCCTCTCCCTGCAGGAGCGGGCGGCCGCCGAAGCGGGCTTCCAGGTAGCGCCGGGTGACGGGTGCCAGGGCGGGGGCCAGCGGATGCCGCTCCCGGGCAAGCCGCGCGTCCAGCGCTTCCAGCGTCTCTCCCTCGCCGCGCGTGATTCGCGCGGAGGTGAGCTGCGCCTCCACCGCATCCGCGAAGCGCGTGGCCTCCAGCGGCCGCTCACGCGACAGGAACCGCGTCAGCAACCGCCAGGCGGCATAGGCCGCGGCGGCGGCGAGCAGCGCGGCACCGAAGGCCCGGGGAGGCGGCGCACGGCCAGGCGGCTCGTCCTTCTTCGGAACCTCGTGCGAGCGACTGAGCGAGCGGAGGACCGTCAGCTGATCCCGGAAGTTGTAGTCCAGGACGACGTCGCGCCACTGCGACTCCACGACCTCGTAGAAGTTGATGAGCTGCTCCAGCAGGCGCGGAGACTGGCTCGCGCGGTGGGCCGGCGGCGTCGCGTCCACGGTGATGAAGCCGCGTCCCGGCACCAGCACGTGCGTCCAGGCATGGGCGTCACCCGCGCGGACCACGTAGCCGCCCGTCACGCGCTCGCCGCCGAAGAAGCCGGTGGCCAGCCGCGCCCGCATGCCCTGGGTGCGCAGCATCAACGTGAGCGCGGTGGCGAAGTGCTCGCAGTGGCCCTGCTTGCGCTGGAAGAGGAAGTCGGCGACCGGGTCTGGCACGTCGCCGCTCAACTCCAGCGTGTAGCTGTATTCGCGTTGCAGCCACGCGGACAGCTTCCGCGCGGCGGCCAGCGGGTCGCGTTCGCCATTCAGCACCCGCGCGGCCGTCTGGGCGACGCGGACGTCCAGCCCCTCCGGCAGCGCCAGCAGGGCGTCCTGCTCCTCCGGGGGCAGGTCCTGGACGTCGTCACCGCTGGCGCCGGGTGGCAGGCTGTAGGCCTCATAGGAATACGAGATGCCGGCGTCGCGGAAGCGCACCTCGCCGCCGCCCCGTTCCTCGATCTGGGTGCGCCGGGAGCCCTGCCGCGTGTTCGTCACGGCGTTGCCCAGCCGCGAGGGCGTCTCCATCGCCACCAGCGTGCGCGCGCCGTACGCGGGCATCAGCTCCACGCGCTGGTGGACCAGGTTCTCCCGGCCCGGCCGCAGCGTCGTCATGAACCCGGCGCCGTCGCTGGTGGTGCGCGCGCTGGACCACTCCTGGCCGTCGAAGACGTCATAGGTGCGGCCCAGCCAGTACGCGTCGAGCGCGTCCTTCTCCGGGTCCGGGGACAGGGTGGCGCGCAGCACGATGCGCGGGTTGCCCTTGATGGTGCCCGCGCCCCCCAGCCGCACGGTGTTGGAGAAGCCCGCGGTGGCCACGCCCAGGCCGGGCGAGGCGCTGGGGCCAATCATGTTCCAGTTGAGGCGGGGGAAGAGGACGAAGAAGGCCACCGCGCCCACCACGGCGAAGCCCACGCCGGTGGCCAGCGGGCCCATCACCGCGCGCACCGGGACCGGCTCGCCTTCGGGGACGGCGGACTCCACCACGCCCAGCGCCAGGGCGATGCTGGCCAGCACGCCGAAGACAATCAGGAAGAGGCCGTAGACGAGCTCACCGGAGAGGGCCGCGCCGCCCGCCACCATCAACAGGCCGGACAGGTGGACCTGTCCGTCGGTGGTCGCGTCCGGCGTGGACAGCAGGCGCTGCGCGGAGATGAGGCCCGCGAAGGCACAGGCCGCCACCACCAGGTTGAGCGAGCCCGCGAGCACGTTCGTGCCCAGCGTCAGCGCCACGGCCAGCAGCAGCAGCGCCGTGAGCTTCACCCGGTTGGAGAAGGGACGCCGCCCCGCCAGCGCGACCACCAGGGCCACGCCGTAGAGGACCAACGACCAGATGGGGAGCTGGCCAGACACCGCCATGGACGCGAAGGCGAACCCGGAGCCCAGGTCCCGCAGCGCCAGCCTCAGCCGCGTGCCCTTCCTCATGCCGCCTCCTCGTCACCGCGAGGGCGCGCGTGCCCCAGCCACGCCAGCACCCGCAGCAGGCGCCGCTCCTGGGCCGTGCCCGCGGCGGGGCGGAGGCGCTCCTCCGGCGTGTCCAGGCCCACCTCGTGACCTTCCTCGATGAGCCGGTGGGCCAGCGCGGCCACTTCCTCGCAGCGGCGCTCGAGCGCCTCCGCGTCGAGCCCGTCCGCCACCGTCAGCATGAAGGTGCGCCGCTCCTCGCGCTCGCGCTCCACCCGCAGCAGCTTCCCGGCGGAGGCGCTCTTCATCCAGTGGATGCGCCGGGCGTCCTCACCCGGCGCCAGCTCCCGCAGACCGCTCAAGTCCCCATTGCCGTCATTGCGGCGGGGGTTGCCCGCGTCGCCCACGGGGCCTTGCTCCGGCGCGCCCGGGTCCTGGCAGGCGTAGGTCCGCCGCGGATAGACGAGCAGCGTGCTCTCCAGCGGAAAGGTGCGCGTCTTGGCGAACAGCCCCAGCGGCCAGGTGGTGGTGACGCGCACGCCCGTGAGCAGCACGGGCCCGCGCTGGGGCGCGGTGAGGTCCGCTCGCACGACGTGCTCCACCCCCGCGGGCAGGTAGCCCACGCCGCCCGTACCGGTGAGCGGCGAGCCCGTCTCCGACAGCGTGAGCGCGAAGGCGTGGCCGTGGCCGCGGGAGAGGGCCCACCGGAAGGCGAAGGGCTCCTGGGCGAAGGCCGCGTCCGCGCCCACGCGCCGCACCGACAGGTAGCGCAGGCACCGCTCGGACAGGACGCCCGACACCACCACCATGCTCAGCAGCAGGCCCAGCAGCAGGTAGAGGAGGTTGTTGCCGGTGTTGAGGGCGCCCAGGCCCACGCCGAACGTCACGACCAGATAGGTGCGCCCGATGCGCGTCACCTTCAGGGTGCGCGGCGGGCGGAGCCGCGAGCGAACCCGGGCCCACCATGACGGCAGCCGGGACTTCACCGGGGCGCCGGGACCTTTCGGGCGATCTCCTCCAGCAGGTGCGCCGCCTCGTCGCGCGCGGACACGCCCTGCACGGCGCTGCGCAGCAGGATGCGGTGGGCCCAGCAGGGCACCAGCACCGCGCGGACGTCTCCGGGCGTGGCGAAGTCCCGGGCCTCCCACAGCGCGTTGGCCCGAGCGGCCGCGCCCAGCGCGAGCACCGCGCGGGTGGAGGCGCCTCGCTCCAGGTCTCCGTGTGAGCGCGTGGCCGTGGCCAGCCGCACCACGTAGTCCGCCACTGACGCGTCCAGCCGGAGCGCCGCCGCGAACGCGCGCAGCGACGCCAGCTCCTCGGGACCGGAGACGCTCTCCACCGCGTCCAGGGGCGGCGTGCCGTCGCGGGTGACGAGCAGCCCGGCCTCCACCTCCGGCGTCGGGTGGCCCAGGGACATGCGCACCATGAAGCGGTCCAGCTGCGAGTCCGGCAGCGGGTAGGTGCCGGAGAAGTCCACCGGGTTCTGCGTGGCCACCACGGTGAAGGGCGCGGGCAGCACGTGCGTGGCGCCGTCCAGGGAGACCTGGCCCTGCGCCATGGCCTCCAGCAGCGCGGACTGGGTGCGCGGCGGGGCGCGGTTCAGCTCATCCGCCAGCACGAGCTGCCGGAAGAGGGGACCGGGACGGAACTGGAAGGTGGCCGTCTGCGCGTGGAAGACCTGGGCGCCCAGCACGTCGGCGGGCATCAGGTCCGCGGTGAACTGGACGCGGGCGAAGCTCAGGCCACAGGCCTTGGCCAGGGCCTCGGCGAGCGTCGTCTTGCCCACACCCGGGACGTCCTCCAGCAGCACATGGCCGCCGGCGACCAGGGACGTCACCACGAGCTGGAGCTGGGCGGATTTTCCCTGCACCGCGCGGCCCAGCTGGGTGGCGATGCGTTCCATCGCCGAGCGCGCGTTTGCGAGGGAAGGCACCGGGGAGAGGGCGCGGGCAGGCTGGTTCATCTGCCGCCACTGTAGCCGACTCCCTCGATTGCCAACACGCCTCGCGTCCGGGCTCGCGCCGCGGACGCTCCCTCCCTCCCGAGGCGGCGAAGCGCCTACGACAGGAAGAGGTCCTCGGGCGTGTAGTACGCGGGGCGCGGCGACGTCCCTGTGCCCACACCGAAGTACCGGAACATCCGCTCGTGGTGGGTGGCCAGGCCACGCAGCTGGACGGGGCGCTCCACCAGGCCTCGAGTCAGGACACCCACGGCGCTGTCCTTGAACTCCCGCAGGTGGGCGAAGTCCAGGACGACCTCACACCCGCTCAGGGCGCTCAGGGAGGTCTGGACTTCTTCCGCCGTCTTGCCGTCCAGCGTGCCTTCCAGTCGCAGCGTCACGAAACCTGCGGACTCTTCACGGTGGATCTGTAGCGCCGCCATTGCTGTGCTCTCCAGGTTGGCGCGGAGCCCTGGCTGGAGCGTCTTCGCTCCAGTCCTTCCACGGAGGACCCGTGGGGTGCTCCCGCCCGGCGCACAGTGCACAGTGTTCGCGGGTTTGGTTACCCCCCACCCCGCAACTTTCTCGCGACTGTCGTGCATCCGTCGCAAGGCGTGTCGCTCAGCGCTCAGCTCTTCTGACCGTGCGCCTTCTGGGCCTCTCGCAGTGTGAGCTGCTTGGTCTGCTCGGCCTTCAGCTTGCGGAATTCCTTCACGACCTTGGCGGGGTAGCCGGCCATGAACTTCGTGCGCGCCTCCTTCTTGGCCAGGATGCGGCGGGCCAGCCCGGGGCCGGCGTTGTAGGCGACCAGGGCCTTCTCCACGGTGCCGAAGCGCTGGATGAGGTCCGCCAGGTACGCGGTCCCCAGCTCCACGTTGGTCTCCGAGTCGAAGAGGTTGCTGGAGCGGCCCAGCCGCAGGCCGGCCTTGTCCGCCAGCCAGGTGCCGGTGGCCGGCATCACCTGCATCAGGCCCATGGCCCCCACGTGGGACACCGCGTAGTTGTTGAAGGAGCTCTCGCAGCGGATCACGGCCACCACCAGGAGCGGGTCGATGTTGTTGCGAGCCGCCTCGCGGACGATGGCCACCGCCAGCCGGCGCTGCTGCCGGGCGGGGAGGCCAGAGGCCTTCACCATCTCCGTGATTCCCAGGGCCTCGGCCTCGGCGTAGAGGGCCTCATCCTCGTAGAGGTGCAGCCTCGCCAGGGTCGCCTTCAGCTCGGCGTCGCGCTCGGCCAGCCGCGCGCGCAGCTCCGTCACCTCCGGCCCCTCGCCCTGGGCTCCTTCCGGCACCTGCACCGGAAACGCGACCGCCCCCGTC
>NZ_JAAIYB010000148.1 GCF_010894475.1 Myxococcus vastator | reverse complement strand
GGATTCGGGAAGGGGGGCGGGATGTCGATGATGACGGGCGGAGGCTCCGACGGCCCCGGGGTGTTCGTGTCGTCATCGTGGGTCGGAGGTGTGCCGGGAACGGAGGGGTTGCCCGTGGACGGCGTCTCGCTGGAGCCCGGAGGTGAGCCACCTTCCTGGGTGAGCTCCGCCTTCCCATTGCAGGCCAACACGGACAGCAGGGCAGTGGAGCAGAGGGCCGTGGACCACGGCGAGCGGTTGCGCATCCTGGCGGACTCCTGGTGTGGGTCGCGGCGCGGGAGGCGCTCGCGGGGACGGCCGCCAATTCCGAGCCCCGCGCTGTTCATTCCCTCCGAGCGCGGCAACCCCTGCCTGCCGGGACGCAGAGGGAGGAGACAGGAAACGTGGTTTCGCGGGGTTGGGACGGATGCTCCGCTTCACCGACAGGTGGGCCCTCGCGGAGAGCTGAGGTGTGATGTGCGCAACGCACGTGGGGATATTCCCAGAGATTTTTCACGCGGAGCAAAGAGCTGAGCCGGGTGTCCCCGGGTGCGTGGGCGCGCGGCGGGGCGAGACCTGCCGGTGGCTCAGGGACCCCATTCGCGGTTCCGTGGATGCAATGACGCGCTCGCTGACGCACTCGGGCAGTGGACCCGAATTTCCGGTAGCCACAATGGCGACGGCATCGTCGAGGAGCTCGCCGCCGACCTCGCGAGGCGCGCGCCACGAAGAAAGTCTCGCCAACGGTGAGACAAACTCACCCGACGGCAATCGACGAGTTCAAGAACGCCTACAACATTGAGTTTCTCGGCCTCGCCGCCGCTCACTCCGAGGCCGACCTCCACGACGCGCTCCTTCGGAACCTCGGCCGCTTCCTCACCGAGCTGGGTCGCGACTTCTGTTTCGTCGGCTCGCAGTACCCGGTGCAGGTCGGTAGCCACGACTTCGCGATCGACCTCGTATTCTTCCACCGTGGCATTCAGTGCCTCGTCGCCTTCGAGCTGAAGGTCGACAAGTTCAAGCCCGCCGATCTCGGACAGCTCTCGTTCTACGTCGAGGCACTTGACCGCGACGTGAAGAAGCTCCACGAGCGGCCCTCGATAGGCGTGCTCCTCTGCGCGACAAAGGACGACGAGGTCGTCGAGTACGCGCTCGCGCGGACGACGTCGCCCACGCTCGTCGCCGAGTACCAGACCTTCCTGCCAGCAAGGGAGCTGCTGCGGGCGAAGCTCCACGAGTTGTACGCGCAGCTCTCGCCGGAGGATGCGGTCGTTCCCCGAGCGACGCATCTACGGAGACGCTCATGAACGGCACCTCATCCCACGAACGTCGCGCCACTCCACGACGCCAGTGGAAGCAACGGTGTTCGGCGGCAGGCGTACATCTCTTCGACCGCACCACTGGTCCCCCAATGAAGGATGCTGGGCGCCATCCCCAGTCCGTCAAATCCCGGAATAGCCGCAGTGCAGTTTGCGGACACCTAATCGGACTCCGAATTTTCCCGACTTCGCCCAACCCCTTGATGCCTCTCGTGTTTTCCGTCCCAATCTGCTGGAGAGAGCACCGAGAACGCGTTCGCGCAGGGCTTCATTCAGGGAGGCGGGGCATACCTTGACGTCGGGAGGAGCGCGCGGGATATGAGCCGGCTTCCACCCGCTGTCAGGAGACACCTTGGACATCTTCAAGGAATTCACCTTCGAGGCCGCGCACCGGCTTCCCAACGTGCCGCCCGAGCACAAGTGCAGCCGGCTGCACGGCCACAGCTACCGGGTGGAGGTTCATGTACGTGGCCCGGTGGGCGAGCGGTCCGGGTGGGTGATGGACTTCTCGGACATCAAGGAGGCCTTCGAGCCCGTGCGGCTGAAGCTGGACCACTACTACCTCAATGAGGTGGAGGGCCTGGAGAACCCCACCAGCGAGAATCTGTCGCGGTGGATCTGGAAGCGCCTGCGTCCGGGCCTGCCCCTGCTCAGCCGGGTGGTGGTCCGCGAGACGTGCACCAGCGGCTGCATCTATCAAGGCGAAGACGACTGACGAGCCGGGCCCTCGCGGGGCTGGCTCCCCGAGGGGACTGCCATGAACGTTCTGATTACCGGGGCCACCGCGGGGTTCGGTCTGGCCATTGCCCGCCGCTTCATCCAGGACGGCGCGCGCGTCATCGCGTCCGGGCGGCGCACCGAGCGGCTGGAGGCCCTGCGCGCGGAGCTGGGCGAGCGGGTGCTCCCCCTGACGCTCGACATCACGGACCGTGAGGCCGTGGAGCGAGCCCTCCGCTCGCTGCCGGCGGACTTCGCCGAGGTGGACGTGCTGGTCAACAACGCGGGCCTGGCGCTGGGGTTGGACCTGGCGCAGTCGGCGCGCGTGGAGGACTGGGACACGATGGTGGACACCAACGTGAAGGGCCTCCTGTACTGCACGCACGCGGTGCTGCCCGGCATGGTGGCGCGCAACCGGGGCCACGTCGTCAACATGGGCTCGGTGGCGGCGGAGTGGCCCTACCCGGGCGGCAACGTGTACGGCGCCACCAAGGCCTTCGTGCACCAGTTCAGCCTCAACCTCCGCGCGGACCTGCACGGCACCGCCGTGCGAGTGACGGACATCGAGCCCGGGCTGGTGAGCGGCACGGAGTTCTCCAACGTCCGCTTCAAGGGTGACGACACGCGCGCCGCGTCCGTCTACGCCAACACCCAGGCGCTGACGCCCGAGGACATCGCGGACGCCGTGCACTGGGTGGCCACGCGCCCCGCGCACGTGAATATCAACGTCATGTCGCTGATGCCCGTGTCCCAGTCCTTCGGGCCCCTGCCCGTGAAGCGCCAGGGCTGAGGCTTCAGGACCTCTGGGGTAGCCAGCTCCCTGGATGATGTCAGAGGTATGGCGCATGCTCGACACATGAGCGAAGCCATCCATGGGCGGGAAGAGGCGCGGCTTGCGAGGTCCCCGGTCTGGCCGCATTCTGGGGACATGGGTAACAAGTCGCCTCCGGAGCGCGTGTACGAGGCGTTGGAGCACCTCCCTCCGAACGTCGTCGGGGAAATCATCGAAGGTGAGCTGCACGTCAGCCCCCGGCCGCGAACGATGCACGGCAGAGCCGCTTTCCGGCTCGGCAAGAAGCTTGGGCCGTTCGACCAGGAGCCTGACACAGAGGGGCCCGGAGGCTGGGTCTTCCTCCCGGAACCGGAGCTTCACCTCGGAGGCAACGTGCTCGTGCCAGACCTCGCCGGGTGGCGGCGCGAACGCATGCCGGAACTCCCAGACGTAACGGGTGTGGAACTCGCCCCTGACTGGCTCTGTGAAGTCCTGTCCCCCTCCACCGAGGCCATGGACCGCTCCAGGAAGATGACGATCTACGCCCGCGAGGGCGTGAACCATCTGTGGCTCGTGGACCCGCGCATCCAGCTCCTCGAAATCTACCGGCGGGAGGGCGAGCGCTGGCAGCGGCTGGGCGCCTACACCGGCGACGCCACTGTCCATGCCGAACCTTTCGAGGCACAAAAGTTGAATCTCGGTTCACTTTGGCAGCGCTGAGCCCCGGCCGCGGCGTCCCCAACGCCGCGTGTTGGGATAACCTGTCCGCCCATGAGTCATCCGGAACGACCGCCGCCGTCCCAGGGGCTCCTGGCCCGCGGACTGAAGCTGCTGGGCCACCTCACCCACCCGGACACGCGCACCGGCAAGGTGTTCACCCGCGCCGAGCAGGGCCTCACCCGCGCGGCCGCCAAGGTCACCGAGAGCCCCTCGTACCTGCGCGTGAGTGGCTCCCTCATGCGCCAGGGCTTCAACGCCCGCATCCGCCGCAACGGCCTGGTGGAAGGCGCGCTGCGCACCCTGCGCCTGCCCACCACCTCCGAGGTGGAGACCCTGCGCGACCAGCTCCGCCGGATGAATGACCAGGTGGAGGCGCTCGGCACCCAACTGGAGCTGGTGGTGGACCTGCTCCACCGTCAGGAAGGCGCGGAGCCCGAATCCCCCGAGCCCACGCCCAAGGAGCGCGCGCCCTCCAAGCGCCGCCGCTGACATGACCGCGTCCACGCCCGAGCGGCATCGCTCCTTCGTCACCGGCCAGGTCGAGCTGACCCGCGCCGTCGCGCACGCGCTCAAGTCGCGGCCCTTCAATCCGTATCCGTACCTCAAGCCCTTCATCGAGAAGGCCTCGGGCGTGCGCGAGCCACCCATCAGCGCCACACCGCACACCGTCGTGTACACGCGCGGCAGCATGCGGCTGCTGCGCTACGCGGCCCCGCGCCGGCGCCACCGCACCCCCATCCTCATTGTCTATTCGCTCATCAACCGCTGGTACATCCTCGACTTCCTGCCGGGGCGCAGCCTCATCGAGCACCTCACCCGCGAGGGCTACGACGTCTACGCCATCGACTGGGGAGTGCCAGGCCAGGACGAGGAGCGGCTCACCTGGGATGACCTGCTCGGCGGGCTCATCCAGACGGCGGTGCGGTGGACGCTGCGCGTGAGCAAGAGCCGGGACCTCACGCTCTACGGCTACTGCATGGGCGGCACCATGGCCCTGGCGTACACGTCCCTGTACCCCCAGGGCGTCCGCAACCTGGTGGCGCAGGCCACGCCGGTGGACTTCAGCAAGGGTGGCCTCTACACGCTGTGGACGTCCGCCAACCACTTCGACGTGGACTCACTGGTGGACGCCTACGGCAACGTGCCCACGCCGGTGCTGGAGAGCGGCTTCCTCATGGCCGCGCCGGTGCAGCGCCTCACCCGCTGGCTGGAGGTGTGCCGCCGCATCGACGACCCGGAGTTCGTCACCACGTTCCTGGCCATGGAGCGCTGGGGCGCGGACCCCGTGCCCTTCCCGGGCGAGGTCTACCGGCAGTACATCAAGGATTGCTACCAGCAGAACCTCTTCCCCCAGGGCCTCATGGAAGTAGGCGGCGAGCGCGTGGACCTGCGCCGCATCCAGTGCGCCATCCTCAACGTCATCGCCGAGCACGACACCATCGCGCTGCCTGCGATGAGCGAGCCGCTGCCCTCCCTGGTCAGCTCGCAGGACTGTGAGACGCGGCGCTACCCCGTGGGCCACATTGGCCTGTCCGCCTCCAGCAAGGGCGCGACGAAGGTGTGGCCCTCAATTTCCGCGTGGATTGGCGCGCGCTCGAAGCCGATGGAGCCATGAACGTCTCGTCCGAAACCGAAGCCCTGGGCGTGCAGGTCCGCGAAGGCACCGTCCACCTGCGGGACGGCCGGCGGCTCGCGTACGTCGAGTCTGGAGACTTGAGCGGCCTCCCTGTCTTCTTCATCCACGGCAACCCGGGCTCGCGCCACATGCGCCACCCGGATGACCGGCTCACCCACGCGTTGGGCGTGCGCCTCATCACGCCGGACCGGCCGGGCTATGGCCTGTCGGACTACCAGCCCGGGCGCACGCTGCTCGACTTCCCCGGTGACTTGGAGCAGTTGGCCAACACGCTGAGGATTGGCCGGTTCGCCCTCCTTGGCGTGTCCGCCGGTGGCCCCTATGTCGCCGCGTCCGCGTGGAAGCTGGGCGAGCGCATCACCCGCGCGGCGGTCGTCTCCGGCGCGGCGCCGCTGGCCCGGCCGGGCGCCATGGCGGGGGTGAACCGGGACTACCGCAACGCGTACACCATGGCCGCGTGGCCGGAGTGGCTGCTGCATCCATTGATGGCCATGCATGACCGGCAGGTGCGCGCCAATCCCGCGCGGGCGCTGGCGGGCCTGCGCGCCCAGGCGTCGGCGGATGACCGCGCGGTGCTCGCGGACCCGCGCATCGCCGCGCAGGTGCAGGGCTGGCGCTACGAGGCCACGCGCAACGGCGTGGCGGGCATGCGGCGCGAGGCGCACATCCTCGCGCAGCCGTGGAACGTCCCCCTGGAGGAGATTCGGACGGAGGTGGACCTCTGGTACTGGGAGGGAGACAGCATCGTCCCGCCGCAGATGGGACGGTACCTGGCGAACCGGCTTCCGCGCGCCGTGCCCCGCTTCTTCCCGGGCGGCGGGCACTTCTCCCTCTTCTCCCACTGGACGGACATCCTCACGCCGCTGGCGCGGCAGGGGCGCTGAGCCCCGCGCTCAGGCGGCGCGGGACCGCGCCTCCGGGGTGACGGGCGGCGCGGGCGGCACAATGGGTTCGCCATTCTCCCCCAGCACCACGGGGGCGATGCCCAGCTTGCGCTCGACGAAGGCGTGGCCCAGGTAGATGAAGGGCGTCAGGCCCACCGCGACCAGCAGCTTCACCACGTAGGACGTGTAGATGATGTCGACGATGGTGGAGTTGGGCAACACGCCCGTCCACGCCACGTACTGCACCACCACCGTGTCGATGAGCTGCGACACCAGCGTGGAGCCCGTCGCCCGCACCCACAAGAGCCGGTTGCGCGTCAGTCGCTTGAGCCCGTTGAAGATGGCGATGTCGCAAAACTGGCCCACCAGGTACGCAATCATCGACGCGACGAGGATGCGCTGCGAGCCGGCGAAGACGTTGTTGAACGAGCCTTCCACCGCGCCCGTGAAGTCCGGTGCACGCGTCAGCGGTGCCCACGGCACCTGCACGGCGATGGCAATCACCCCGAACGCGAAGATGGCCATGAAGAAGCCCACCCACGTCACGAAGCGGGCCGCCTTCTTCCCGTAGAACTCGTTGAGGATGTCCGTGAGGAGGAACGTCACCGGGAAGGGCAGCATGCCGATGGACATCACCGCCACCACCGGCCCCACCTTCGCCTCGAACAGCTTCACGCCGATGATGTCGCCCACCACCAGCGAGGTGACGAACACCCCCGCCAACACCACGAAGAGCTGAAGCCGTCTGTCGATGAGCATTCCATCGTCCTTGTGAGCCGAGGCCGCGTCATACCGCGCCTCACTCCCGCAGCAGTAGCCCCCCATCCAGCACCAATTCGGTACCGGAAATCCACGCCGCGCCCAGCAGGTAGCGCACCGCCTCGGCCACGTCCTCGGGGCGCCCCAGCCGTCCGAGTGGATGCAGCGCCCGCAGTCCCGCGAGCTGGGCCTCCCGCCGCCGCGTGTACTCGGGCTCGGACAGCGGCCCCTCGCCCGGCGCCAGGCGCACCTCGCGCACCATGTCCGTCTCCACCACGCCCGGCAGCACCGCGCTGGCACGCACGCCTCGCGCCGCCCCCGCCAACGCGAGCACCTTCATCACCTGAAGGAGCCCTGCCTTCGCCGCGCTGTACACCGCGCTGGTGACGACGGGCCGCGTGGCCAGCGTGGACGCGATGAACACCTGCGCCCCACCCGCCTCCAACACCTCCAGCGCCTGCTCTCCCAGCCGCAGCGGCGCGATGAGGTTGACCTCGAGCTGCGCGCGAAGCGCGTCCTCGCCAATGTGGCCCGGCGGCTGGTGCACCACCTGCCCGGCGCTGTGGACGAAGCCGTCCAGCCCCCCTAGCAGTCCGGCGGCACGGCGCAGCAGCCCCTCGCGGGCTTCCGGCGAGGCCAAATCACACGGCAACGCGAAGGCCTGTCCCGGCCACGCCCGCGTCAGCGACGCCAGCACCTCCGCGCGCCGGCCCGACACCACCACCTGGCCCCCCGCGCGAAGCAGGGCCTCCGCCACCGCACGGCCAATGCCTGTCCCGCCGCCCGTGACGAGCACCTTGCGCGTGCCCACCTCAGGCATGGCGGGCACTCCCAGGAGACACCGCCCCGCTCACGGCTGGTGCTCCGCGGGAGAGCCCGGCGCCGCGGGCTCATCCAGCGGGTAATAGGAGTGGCCGGTGATGGGCAGCAGCCCCTCCGGCGGCGGCTCGGTCTCCACCTCGTCCGACGGGATGAAGCCCGGCCTGTCCACACAGAGCACCGTCTGCTCCGTGGAAGATGGATTGTCGTAGCGGTGCAGGAAGCCGCGCGGCCAATGGAAGGCCATGCCCCGGACCACCGGCTTGAACTGGAGCAGCAGCCCCGAGCCCAGCACCAGCTCGCTCTCCTCCATCTGCTGGTGCACGTGCGTGGGGATGCAGCCTCCCGGCTTCACCCGCAGCCGGTAGACGCCATAGCCCGCGCCCTCGTGGATGATGTCCACACGGCCAAAGCCCTTCTCCTCGCGGCCGTACACCATCTCCGCGGCGGTGCGGTGAATCTGCAGCGACGGCACCGCCAGCCCTCCCAGCGCCAGCGGCTTCGTCACCCGCACCGTGGCCGCGTGGACCTGCGCGCGCGGGACGTCGTCGGTGGGCGGCGCCAGCACGTAGCGGCACACCGTCTCGACGGCGGACTCCAGCAGCTCGAAGCGACAGGCCTCCAGGAGGAAGCGCAGCTCCCCCGCGAGCCGGCCGTAGTTCACCGTGTGCGCCAGCCTCCCGCCCACCGCGGCGGCGCGGGTGTCCAGGAACAGGGCCACGTCCAGTCGCAGCGGCTGGGCCGCGAGGCGCTCCCGGTTGAAGATGCCCACGATGCAGTCCACCGTGAGGCCCCGCATCTCGATGACATCCAGCGGCCGGCCGTCCGGCGTCGTGACGACGGGAGGATGGAATGCGTGCTCCGCGCTCATAGCTGTGCGCTCCTGCCGCCATCGACGGCGATGACCTGCCCGGTGATGTACGGCGCCTCGCGGGCGAGGAAGACGACGGTGCGGGCGATGTCCTCGACGTTGCCCTCGCGCCCCATGGGGATGCGGCGCAGCACCGCGTCGCGGGCCTCGGCGTCGAAGTCCTCGGGGAAGGCCACCGTGCCGGGTGACACGGCGTTGACGCGGATGTGCGGGGCCAGCTCCACCGCCAGCGCGCGGGTGAGCATGATGAGGCCCGCCTTGCTCACCGAATAGTGCGCGTAGTGGCTCACCGGCCGCTCCCCACCGACGTCGGTGAGGTGCACCACCAACGGGTCCTTGCCGGCGCGCAGCGCGGGGAGCAGGGCCTGGGTGAGGAAGAAGGGCGCGTCCAGGTTCACCGCCATCAGGGTGCGGTACTGGTCGCGGGAGATGGCGGCGAAGTCGGTGCGCTCGAAGAGGCCCGCGTTATGGACCACCACGTCCAGCGCGGGCCACGCGTCACGCACTTGCGCGGCCAGGGAGTCCACTGCCTCCGGGCGGCTCAGGTCGGCGGCGTGCAGGGTGACGCGACGGCCGAGGCCTCGGAGCTCATCCGCCAGTGCTTCCAGCGGCTCAAGGGAGCGGTTCGCATGGAGCGCCAGGTCATAGCCCGCGCGCCCCAGCGCCCGAGCCACCGCGCCGCCGATGCGGATGCCAGCCCCGGTGATGAATGCGGTCGCCATGCGGCGCATTCAGTAACAGGCCCGGCGGGGAAAGGCACTGCGGACCTGCTGCCGCGAGGCGCGCCGGGTTACCCCCGTATCCCGGCGCGCCCGCGGCGCGGTCCCCCGATACTCGAAGCGTCTAGCGGCGGCCGGCGCTGGCCATGTGCACCCGGCCCGGAGCGTAGGCCACCCACACCCACTCCTGGATCGGCTCGTAGCGGGCCGGCACCCAGCGCTGCTCGTAGAAGCCACCGGTGCACCGGGTCACCCGCGCGCGGCGGTTGTTCCGCTCGCGGCACACCTCGGGGACCCACACGCGCTCGTGGCGGCCCTGCACCCAGCGGTTCACCGTCTGCAGTTCGTAGCGGCCCCGAGCGTGCGGCGGCGGCAGCGGCGCGGGTCCCGGGTGGCGGCGGACGTCCACGTGGACACCGAAGTTGCCGCCGCCGCCGTCATGCCGGTGCTGCTGGGAGAACCGCGACTTCTCGTGGTCGTCCTTCGCATGCGCGGCCGTGGAGCCGAGGAACATCATTCCGAAAGCCAGCACCGCGAGACCCGTCTTGAGCGCCATTGTCGTCCTCCTCCGTCGTCCTGCTTGAACCTTCTGACGGGGCACCCCGCGGAACATTCACTGCCCGATACCGGCCGCATTTTCAGAGGGAGGGGCCGGTGTGGGTGCGATACACCCCCAGACACCATGTTCCACCGCAAGGGCCCCACCCTCCGGGAGCTGGCCGCGCAGGCGCTCACGTCCGTCGAGCACGGCTACGACCTGCTCGCGCCCAAGTTCGAATACACGCCCTTTCGCACGCCAGATTCGGTGCTCGAGGCCGCCATTGCCCAGCTGGGCGCGCCCGGCAGCGTCGGCAGCGCGCTGGACGTGTGCTGCGGCACCGGCGCGGCCATGCGCTTCTTGCGTCCGCTCGCGAGGGAGCGCGTGGTGGGCTTCGACCTCAGCCAGGGCATGCTCGACGAGGCCCGCCTGCAGCTCTCGCGGGCGCCGGGCACCGCTGCGTTGGAGTTCGTCCAGGGCGATGCGCTGGCGCTCCCCTTCGACGGCGCGTTCGACGTCGTCACCAGCTTCGGCGCCTTCGGTCACATCCTCGAAGAGGACGAGCCCAGGCTCGTGCGCGGCATCGCCCGGGCGCTGCGGCCCGGAGGCCGCTTCCTCTTCGTCACCGCGCACCCGCCGTCGAAGCTCCGCCCGGGCTACTGGATGGCCAAGGGCTTCAACGCCGCCATGCGCGCGCGCAACGCGCTGTGGAAGCCGCCCTTCGTCATGTACTACCTGACGTTCCTGGTGCCCCGGGCCCGCGCGCTGCTCGAAGCGGAGGGCTTCACCGTCGAGGTGCGCGACGGCCTGATGCCAGAGCCCTTCTCCATGCTGAGCACCGTCATCGCCACCAAACGCTGAATCGGCCGTTAAGCTGCGCCCCCTTCCACTCACTCGCAAGGATGAAGCCATGACAGGACAGACGCAGCTCATCGGCAAGCAGGGCCAGGCACTGGCGGGCTATCTGAGTGAAGCCCCGAAGGGCGCCGCGCCCGGCGCGGTGGTGCTCATCCACGAGTACTGGGGCCTCAACGGGCACACGCGCGACGTGGCGGACCGGCTGGCGCGTGAAGGCTTCACCGTCTTCGCGGTGGACCTCTACGACGGCCGCGTGACGAAGGACGCCACCGAGGCCAACGCGATGCTGAAGTCCCTGGACTGGGGCAAGGCCACGGCGGACCTGCGCGCCGCGGTGGAGGCGCTGCGCGCGCGAAAGCCCGGCACCAAGGTGGCCATCATGGGCTTCTGCATGGGCGGCGCGCTGACGTTGCTGGCCGCCGCGAATGAGCCGGGGCTCGACGCCGCCGTGCCCTTCTACGGCATTCCCCCGGAGGAGGCAGCGGACGTGTCGCGCATCCGCGCGCCCGTGCTGGGACACTTCGCGACGAATGACGACTGGTGCTCGCCGGAGCGGGTGGACGTGCTGGAGAAGAAGCTGAAGAGCGGCGGCGTCCCCGTGGAGCTTCACCGCTACGACGCCCAGCACGCCTTCTTCAATGACACGCGTCCGGAGGTCTACTCACCGGACAACGCCGCGAAGGCGTGGCAGCGCACCGTGGACTTCCTCCACGCGAAGCTCGGCTGAGCCTCGCGCGGAAGAGGGAACGGACTCAGTTGCCGGTTTCAGGCGCCGCGGCGGGAGCCTCCGTCGCCGGCGTCTCCGGCACGGCGGGAGCCTCGGGCGCGGCAGGGGCCACGGGCGCGGCAGGGGCCTCGGGAGCAGCAGGGGCCTCCGGCGCCGCGGGCGCGGCGGCATCCACCGCCGGGACCACCTGCAGGCGGTAGCCCTGAACGCCCTTGGGCAGCACCACCTCCACCAGCGGGTTCTCCTTCAGGAGCTCCGGCGTCACGTCGAAGGACACCCGGCCCTCCTCGTCCGTGACGTAGGACTCGCGCGAACGGTAGTCCTCGCCCCAGAGCACCTTGGCGCCCTTCACGGGCTGGTTGGTGTCCGAGTCCAGGACGATGAGATCCACCGGGGTGCCGGCCGTCACCGAGGAGCCCGCGGGCTGGACGACGTCGCGATAGAACGGACGCTGCACCACGCAGGCGGCCAGCAGGGAGGAAGAGGCAAGGGCGAGGGTCAGCAGTTTGCGGCGAAAGCTCATGGGAAATTCCGTACGGGCAGGGATGGGGGGTGCTGCCGGGCGCGGCAGCATAGCCGGAGGCCACCGTCCGCCAAGTCCGGCGCGCATCTTCGGCGCCCCCAGGCTCCGGTATCCAGGGACTCCGCGAGTATTCCGGAGGGGGAATTCCAGGGCCCGGCAGGTGGCCCGCCCCTCGGTGCGGCCAGCGGCCCTTCCGCATCCCCGCTGGCGTCACAACCTCATGACCATCAGGCACCCGTTGATTTGCCCCCGAAGGAGGGAGCCAGACATGCCCGAGCGCATCCTGACACAGGACCCGGAGAAGGCCCTGGCCGGTCCCAAGCCGCGCTACGAATACATCCGCCAGGAGATACCGGCGGACCTGACCTTCAAGCCAGACACCATCCACCTGGTCCACAACCGGTTCATCGTGAGCACGCTGGTGATGGCGCTCACCAGCCTGGCCCTGTTCTTCCTGCCCATGTTCAACGGGCTGCTCGCCGGCACCTTCGGCGGCTTCCACGCGCGCAGGCTGCCGCGCGCGCTCGGCGCGGCCGCCCTCTCCGCAGTGGCGGTGCCCACCGCCCTCGCCTTCTTGATTTTCATCGGCATGGCGACCCAGAGCCACCTCTTCTATGGCCTGGGCTTCTGGGGATACACGGCGCTCTACGTCATCGGGCTCTTCATCGGCGCGGTGACGGGGGCCATCAGCCACCCGTTCTGGACGAGCTACCGAATCGGCGCGCCCACCTCCGTCAGCGCACCTCGAACCCGAGCGCCAGACGCCGCTCCGCGGCGCCGTCCAACCACGTAGAGGGCGACAGGGCTTCCCAGTGGGGCGTGGGCGAAATCGCCCCCTCCCACCGGACCTGCGCGCGGGGCGTGAGGAGCATGCCGAAGGGCCCCGCGCGTCCCAGCCACACCTCCAACTGAAGCGCCGCGCCCGCCTCATGGGTGAAGTGTGTGTCCCCCACCCGCCAGGTGGGCGCGTAGGCCGCCTCCAGCCGCACCGCGTTGGCGCCCGAGCCGAACAACCCCATCCGATGCGACAGGGACAGGCGCGGCCCCGCGGCCGGCGTCAGCACCTCCCGGTTCCAGTGCACCGCGGCCAGGCCGCCCACGCCCACCGTGGTGAAGCGCGAGAAGCGCGCGTCCTCGTCCAGCACCATCAACGCCTCCGCCTGCACCGATGCGCGATAGCGCAGCAGGCGCGCGTCGCTCGACGCCACGCGGGCCTCGGCACCCCAGCCGAGCGAATCCCAGACGGAGTCACGGAACTGGGGGAGCTCGCGCAGCAGCGTGCGGTAGCCCAACAGCGTCAGGTCCGAGGCCACTACCTTCGGCAGCCCCCAGCGCGGGAGGAGGAACAGCTCGCCATCGAGCACCCTCAGCTCACTGCTCGGCTGGAAGCCGTGGAGCCGCGCATCGCCCAGGGCCTCGGCCATGCCCGCCGTGCGCAGCCCCACCAGGGGCCGGGCCGCGGCCCCTTCGGGAAAGTCCACGCCCAGGGCCACCATCATCCGCCCCGCCCCGGACTCCCTCAGCGCGCCTTCCGCCCAGGCCGCCTCCGCCGCCACCTTGCGGCGCCGGTCCTCGTGCAGGAAGGCCACCGGGTCCACGGTCGCCAGCACGCCATCATTGAGCGTGCCCTGCACCTCCGTGGCCCGGTGGAAGGTGGCCTCGGTGCGCTCGGCCCACACCAGCGTCCGCAGCTCCTCGGGCGTGGGTGGACGGCGCTCCGCGGAGGCCAGCGCGTCCTTCAGTAGGGTGACGCGGTCCAGCACCGCGAGCCGCCGCTGGAGCGCGTCCTCGGTCTCGAAGACGCGCTGGCGCTCGGCGATACCGGCCCGTGCGGAGCCCGCCACCGGCACCTTCACCGCGAGCAGCCGCTCGCGCTCGATACGCAGCCGCTCGCCGTCGGCCCGGTCCACCGCGGCACGCTCCACCCGCACCGCGTGCGCCACGAAGGCATGCAGGTGCGCGCGGACCGTGTCGCGAGACGCCGTCTTCGCCGAGTGCATCAGCGCGGCCACCACGCCGGGCAGGTCGTCATAGGCCCGGGCGCGAACCTGTGGCTCCGGCGACGCCAGCCGGGCATGCACGCCCCCAAGACGCGCGAGTTCATCGGCGCCGACATGCCCGGCCAGCGCGTCCAGGGCCTCCTGCTGCGCCGAGTGCGCGCGCACCGCGCGGTCCCCCGTGGACTCGAATGCATCCGGGATGTGCTCCAGGAGGGAGGACGTCTCGCCCCCTGGTCCCTCCACCTGCACCCGGGCCAGGGTGTCCAGCGTCGCGGTGGGCAGGACCCAGAGCGTGCCGGGAGGACGAAGCTGCCGCCCGCCCTCCAGCGCGCCGTTGAGCAGGAAGACGAGCGCGCTCGCGCAGTTGTCCGTGAAGAAGTAGTAGCCCATGTACCCACGGCGCTCCAGCTCCCACACCCGCTCCAGCATCCGCGCGTCCTCGCCGGGCTTCAGGCGCAGGCGGAAGCGGCGGATGGAGCGCTGCTCCAACTCCAGCGCCTCGTGGGACAGGTCGCCCATCGTCCCCGTGAGGAAGACGGTGTCGTAGGCCCCCGTCATTCCCTTCACCACGTAGCCCAGGCCCTTGGACTCCATGCCGGTCAGCGCCACCAGCTGAACCACCCGCTCGAAGGTGGGCCCGCGTGGCACCTCGCCCTCGCGCCACACGGGGCGCAGCAGCAGGTGTCCGAAGAGGGACTCCGGCTGGCGGCCGGTGGAGGCCACCAGCAGCACCTCGAAGTGCGACAGGGACTCCAGCTCCGCCCAGGCGTCGAAGGCGGGGCAGTCACCGCGCGGGGGCAGCGTGCCCAGGCCCGACGCCTCCAACTGCTCCGTCAGCGCGCGGGCCTTGGAGAACTCCTGGCAGCGGACGTGGTCATCCACCGGCAGCGCGTCCGCGCGCAGGGACTCCACGGGCACGAGCAGCTCCTCCGCGAACGTCACCCAATCCAACGAGGCGCTGCGCTGGCCCATGGCGCGGCTGAAGGCGCCGGCGTAGCGCAGGCGGACCTCCTCCTTCCACACCAGGGGCCGCTCGAAGGGCTTCATCCAACCCGACAGCCGGCGCCAGGCCGGGGTGCCGCTCCAGCCCTTCGCGTCATCCCAGCGCTGCATCACCGCGTGCACCACCGCGCGCCGGCGCCACAGCCGCGCTGACTCCGCGTCCGTCAGCCGAGACAGGCGCAGCGTGGCCCGGCGCTCGTCCGACGGGGCGTACTGGTAGAGGTGGAACCGCGCGCGGCCCTCCGTCCAGTCCGGGCGCTCGGGGGAGCCATCGCCCAGGCCTAGCGGCGCGGCCTCCGCGTGCAGCACCAGTTCCAGGGGGCCACCGGGTGGACGCCGCATCGCCGGAGGCAGGGCCGCCAGCCCCGCCTCCACCTCCGTCACCAGGTCCGCGCTGGTCGCGGCGGCGCCCCGCAGCACCACGCCCGCTTGGTTCAGCGCATGGACGCGCGCGGACAGGGCATCTTCGGCGTGCACCGGCAGCGCGAAGACGAGCGCCAGCAGCCCCAGCCAGCGCATCAGTGCGCCACCGTCGCGGTGCCCTCCAGGGCCGGTGCCGCGAGGAACGCGCGGCGATCTTCCTCCAACCGAGGCTCGGCCCGAGCCAGCTCGCCCACCCGCTCCAGCCACGCGAGCGCGCGGTCCGGAGTGAGGGTGCTCGCCTCGGCCATCTCCAGCAGCTCCTTCCGGTTCGCGCGCAGCACGCGCCCGAAGAGCCCCAGGTGCTCACGGCGGATGCGCGCCGCCGCCGCCAGGTCCTCCACCGTCGGCCCCGCGCCCAGCGCGAGGTCCTCACGGAGCTGGTGCGTGCGCGCCCGCAGGTACACCTGAGCCGCGCGACCCGCCTCTTTCGGAGACACCCCTCGGCGCCGCCGCTCCGCCGCGGCATACGCCTGCCAGATGATGATGCCGAGCCCCACCACCAACGCGGCCACCGTCACCGCGGACGCCACGTCGTTGTTGTTCGACTGGCTGCTGTTGTCGCTGCGGGAGCGCGACGCCTCGCCGTCCGCCTTCTCCGTTCCAGCCGAGCCCTCGCTCGTTCCACCTTCCTCGGAGCTTCGGGAGGCGACCTCCGTGGACTCGTTGTCGCTCGACTCGGAGTGGCTCGCGCCTTCCTCGCTGGAGCCGCTCGACTCGGAGTGACTGGAGCCCTCTTCGCTGGAGCCGCTCGACTCCGACTGGCTGGAGCCCTCCTCACCACTGGAGCCACTCGACTCCGACTGGCTGGAGTCGCCCGAGCCCTCCGACGACGCACCCGAGTCCGACTGGCTCGATTCACCCGAGCCCTCGGACGATGCGCCGGAGTCGGAGCCCTCGGACGAAGCGCCGGAGTTGGAGCCCTCGGACGAAGCGCCGGAGTCGGAGCCCTCCGAAGCGCTCATGCCGCCCCCGGGCCCCAACGCAGCGGGCGCCCTGCAACCGGAGACGGTCATCACCACCGCCATGCACAACGCGCGCTTCACGGACTTCTTCGTCGTCATTGAACGCATTTCCAGGTGTCCATCCGTTCTCCACGTGGGCCGGCCGTCGCACGGTGGTACAACCGACTGGCAGCCTAGCCAGCAGCGTGCCGAGCGGAAGAATGGTGCGATTTCGCGCCTTTGAGCACGACACCATGCGGCATACCGCGAAGCCCACGAACCGAAGGTGCGTTACGCGCTACGCGCCCGGTGAGCACCTTTCCCAGGAACGGCCACGGAGTAAGCCATGACCCTGGGACTCGCGATTCTCGGACTCTTCACAGCGCTGCTATCCATGGCGGCCATCTTCCCCGTCCAGGAGCCGAAGTGGTTCGGCTTTGGCGTCATGGCGGCCGCCTTCTGCGCCCTCGGCGGTGCCTTCAGCGGCCCCCACCTGCGCACCGCCATGCCCTGGGGCGTGGGCTCGGCGCTCGCCATCTGGGCCCTGGTGGGCCTGGGAACGGGCGCCGTCAGCGCCTGGCTGGGCTGGGCGGCGCTGGCCCTGGGCATGGCCTACCTGGGCCTGGGCATGCTTCATTTCCTGCGCAGGGTGGTGCCCGCCGGGCGGCTGCCTCGCATCCTGCATGCCCCATGAGGTCGGGTGGGCCCACAAAGGCAGCCATCCTCGTGGGTTGGTGTGCGGGCGACAGGCGTGTGGGAAAGGAGCGGCGCACCGGGCACCCGAAACCGAGCGCCCGGCGCGCGCTCACAGTTCACCGCGGCGGCCCTCCCCCCCGGGGGCCGACATGAGAGTGTTCCGCCACTGCCCCATGTCCGGCTATGGGGGAAATCCCCGGGTCAGAAAAAACCCAGAAGATCTGAAAGCCAGGAAGTTTCTGTCGGGACAATTCTGGACGTTCGAGATGTGCGTGAAGGGTGGCCAAGTACTGGGCGCAATCCCTGACGGGCGTATACTTCACACACCGTGATTCGTTTGAATTCCGAGGAGCAAGGCCTGCTGACGGACCTTGAGGCAATGCTCGTGGAGGCCGAGCCCGGGACGGAATCCCTGCCCCCGGTGCCAGACCTGATGCGTTCTCGGGTGTCTGCGATTTCGTGAGGAGGCCGCGTGAGAGTGAGGCGCGGTGCGGCAAAGCTTCGCCGTTCGGCCTGGGCGCCGTGCGCATGGAGGAGAGTGGCGGCCAGAAGCGGAGGGAGGGCCGGCGAGCCCTCAGTCCGGCGTGGCCAATGCCGCCTGTCGTCGTCCATGGACGAGGCTGTCGCGCAGTAGCTCGCACGCGCGTGTCCACTCCACGAGGTGACGGCCTTCCGGAGGCAGACGCGTTCTGAAGCAGGCGAGCAGATTGAAGGCCATCGCCCGCAGCCAGGCCACCACCTCCAGGGCCGTGCGCGTTGGGCGGCAGGGCTGGCGCGCGTCCTCGCCCAGGACGACGTCC
>NZ_JAAIYB010000147.1 GCF_010894475.1 Myxococcus vastator | reverse complement strand
TCTTCGGGTTGCCCGGGGCTGGCGGCCCCCAGCCCCGGGCAACCCGAAGATGCAGCGCGCCTGAAGCGGCGCCCGGACCGGGACGGACACCTGGGCCCGGTGAAGCTGACCTGGGAGTCGGTGCGAGGCGCGGAACGTTATGAAGTCGAGGTGTTTCGCGCGCGGGAGCAACGCGCCGCCTTCACCCAGACGGTCACCCACCTGGAGGCGAAGCTGCCCGTGCTGCCCGCGGGAAGCTACCGGTGGACGGTGCGCGCGGTGGGCCCCGCGGGCCCGTCCGAGCCCAGCGCGCCCAGGCACTTCGAGCTGGTGCCCGAGCGCCTCAAGCTCGAAGTGAAGAAGGGCCAGTGGCAGTAACCCCTGGAGGAGCCACCCCGTGCGCCTGTTCAAAGCCATCCTCCTGTTGATGCTGGTGGTGGGCGTCGTCCCCACGCTGATGGTGGGGTGGCTCTCCGTCTCCCATACCCGGGAGCTCCTGGTGCGCGACGCCCAGGAGCTGGCGCAGGAGCGCGTGAAGCAGCTGCGCCTCAAGGCCGAAATCTTCCTGGGCGAGCCCACCGACGCGGTGCTGGGCCTGGCCCGCGTGCCCGGCTTCTTCGGCCTGCCCCTGGAAGCGCAGCAGACGCACCTGGCCTCGGTGCTCAACCAGCGGCGCGACGTGCTGGCGCTCACCGTGTTCGACGCCGACCGCCAGCGGCTCCCGGGCCTCCAGGCCTTCTCCAAGCACGACGTCCCCCCCACCGCGCTGGCCGGCCATGAGGGACGCGCGCGCGCGCTGCTCGAAAACCTCGAAGGCGTGCGCTACGCGGACGTGGTGGAGGACCCGCAGGGCAGCGAGCCCGTGCTGACGTTGGCCTTCCCCGTGGGTGAGCCCGTCCGCGGGTACATCGCGGCGGACCTGTCCCTGGCCGACCTGCGGAAGATGCTGGAGCAGGAGCGCGTGGGCAGCACCGGCTTCGCCTATCTGGCGGACCGGCACGGGCACCTCGTGGCGGGCGGTGGTGACGTCGCCGGCCTGGGCGAGGACGTGGCGCAGCGCGGCCCGGTGGCGCACCTGCTGAAGCAGTGGGTGGGCAAGTCGAACATGGAGCTGTTCCACGTCGGCAACTTCGGCGAGGGCCGGGACGCGGTGGTGGCCGCGTACACGGTGCTGCCCGAGACGGGGTGGGCCATCGTCTCCGAGCAGCCCGTGGAGCACGCCTACCGCCAGGTGGACACCATGGAGCAGCGCATCCTCCTGGGGCTGGGGGCGGCCATCCTGGTGGCGGTGGTGCTGGCGGCGCTCTTCTCGCGGAACCTCACCCGGCCGCTCAAGGGCTTCATCAGCGGCGCGCTGGAGCTGGCGCACGGCAAGTTCGGCGTCGAGGTGGACATCAAGCAGAAGAACGAGCTGGGCGAGCTGGCGCAGACGTTCAACTACATGAGCAAGCAGCTGCTCGCGTACGACATGGAGAACCGCGGCCTCTACGAGAGCCTGGAGAAGGGCTACCTGGAGACCATCGTCGCGCTGGCGAACTCCATCGATTCGAAGGACGCGTACACCCGCGGCCACAGCCAGCGCGTGGGCGACGTCTCCGTGCAGATTGGCCGGGAGCTGAAGCTCACCGAGCGCGAGCTGCGGCAGCTGCAGTACGGCGGCATCCTCCATGACATCGGGAAGATTGGCATCGTGGAGTCCATCCTCTGCAAGCAGACGCGGCTGACGGACCAGGAGATGGCCATCATGCGCGAGCACCCCGCCATCGGTGACGCCATCATCGGGCCCGTGAGCTTCCTGGGCGCGGTGCGCGCGTGCGTCCGCCACCACCATGAGCGCTGGGACGGCACCGGCTACCCGGACAAGCTCAAGGGCGAGGACATTCCCCTGCTGGCCCGCATCGTCGCGTGCGCGGACACGTTCGACGCCTGCACCTCCACCCGCCCGTACCAGAAGGCCATGCCGCTGGAGAAGGCGATGGAAATCCTCGACAACCTCTGCGGCGCCCAGTTGGACCCGAAGGTCGTCCAGGCCCTGAAGCAGGTGCTGGCGCAGCAGGGCGTGCGGCTGGAGGGCCACCGGCTGCCCGTGAAGCTCGCCTCCTGACCGCCGAAGGATGGTAGGGAGGGCGCAAGACTGTTGAAACTCTGGAAGGTGGAACGTTGAGCTTCTGGGACCGCATCAAGCCCGCCCCCCAAGCCGTCACCGCGACGGACGCGCAGCTGTCCTCGGATGGCGCGCGCCTGGACCTGACGTGGGAGGACGGGGTGAAGACGGGCGCCGCCGCGCAGGTGCTGCGCCAGCAGTGCCCCTGCGCCGCGTGCGTGGACGAATGGACGAACAAGCGGACGCTGGACCCGTCGAAGGTCCCCGCCGACCTGCGCATCAAGCAGGTGCAGCCCGTGGGCAACTACGCGCTGGCCTTCAGCTTCAGCGACGGCCACACCACCGGCATCTATCCCTGGCAGCTGCTGCGCGACGTCACCCAGCCCGCCGCCTGAGCGCCTCGTGAACGAACGCTACCGGCTCGTCCGTCCGCTGGCCTCTGGGGGCATGGCGGAGCTCTTCCTTGGCGTCGCGCTCGGCGCGGAGGGCTTCGAGCGGCCGGTGGCCATCAAGCGGGTGCTGCCCCACCTGGCGCGCGAGCCGGAAATCGCGCGCATGTTCCTGGCCGAGGCCCGGCTGGCCACGCTGCTGCAGCACCAGAACATCGCCACCGTCTACGACGTGGGCCAGGGCCCCGAGGGGCTCTTCCTGGTGATGGAGCTGGTGGACGGATGGGATTTGGGCGTGCTGCTGCGCACGGCCGCGCGCGGGGGCGTGCGCTTCCCTCCGCACCTGGCCGCCTTCATCGTCCACCAGGCCCTGGCGGGGCTCGGCCATGCCTACCGGAAGGTGCATGACGGGCAGCCGGTGATGGTGGCCCACCGCGACGTGTCGCCCTCCAACATCCTGGTGTCGCGCGAGGGCGAGGTGAAGCTGACGGACTTCGGCATCGCGCGGATGGCCGGCCCGGCCCACACCGCGCCCGGCGTCTTCCGAGGGAAGGAGGCGTACACCGCGCCCGAGGTGCTGCAAGGCGCGCCCGCCACCGCCGCCAGCGACCAGTTCTCCCTGGGCATCGTGCTCCATGAGCTGCTCACGGGGCGGCATCCGTTCCACACCGAGACGGACGCGAGCGCGGTGGCCCATGCCATCCTGACGCGGCCGGTGGAGCCCCCGTCAGGTGTCCCCGCGCCACTGGCGGGCGCCGTCATGCGCATGCTGGCGCGTGCGCCCCAGGAGCGCTTCCACTCGCCAGAGTCACTGGCGGAGGGCTTCGCCCGGTGGCTGGCACAGGCCGGCGAGCCCGCGACGTCTCAGACACTGGCCGCGTTCCTTCGCGGGCTGGGATTGCCGCCGCCCCTGAGTGAACAGGCAGCGGCCTCCGGGCCTCCCGTGACGCGGGCACCGGCTGGCGCGGGTTCGCTGGGAATGGACGCGATGACGGCGCAGGCGCCCTCCCCTGCCGAGCCCGACGCGCCGGAAGAAGCGCCGCTCTCCATGCCGGGCGGCGCGGCGCTCAGCGTCAGTGGGCGGCTGGTGCATCGCTGCCCACGCTGCAGCCACGTGCTCTCCTCGCCCCATGCACGGTGCTCACACTGCGCGATGTGGCCTGATGCCGCGACTGGCGCGGCGACAACACCTCGCACGCCCACCGCTCCAGGCGCCTTCGCTCCGTCCGCGGGCCTCGAGCTCACCGCGCATCAGACGCTCGCGGAGAGCGTCCCCCAGACACACGTCACGCCAGGCGCGAAGAGCGTGCTCCACACCGACGCCGATGCACTGGAGCTGGCGGAGCGCCCGCCCTCGCCTGAGAGTGACTGGCCCGATGAGGCCGCCCTCCTCCGGCGCTCGCGCCTGAAACGGGCACTGGGGCTGCTGCTCGTCGCGGCGCTGGTGGGCACCGGCATCTGGCTGTGGCCCCAGCGCTCCACCCTGCTCATCCGGGTGATGTCGGCGACGGGGCTGCGCCTGTCGACCCCGATGCTGCGCGTTGACAGCGACCCGCCTGGAGCCACCGTCTGGGTCCGGGACGCGGAGCTGGGGACGACGCCGCTGGTGCTCGAGAACCGCTATCCGGCAGGACGCGTCCCCATCCAGGTCCGGCGCAAAGGCCACCGCACGTGGAAGGGGACGTTCTCCGGCGGCGAGGCCGCGCACATCGAGGCGAAGCTGAGGCGCTGAGCGCGCCTCACTTCACCAGGCGCAGGTGGCCGCGCCGCGGTGGCGGTGGCTCGTCCGGCGGTCCATCCGTGGGTGGAGCGTCGGCGGGAGGCTCATCGCGCCGCTCGCCCTGCACTTCCCGGAGGAAGGTGCGCGGACGCTCCGCGGCCACCGGCATGGGGGCCACGGGCAGGGGCTGCGCCGGACGTGACGCGGCCGTCTGCTGGAGCAGCTCCGGCGGCATGTCCTCCGGGTACATCCAGAACTCCTTCGTCACGTGGCTGGCGATGGCGAACAACGCCGACCACGGCACCGCGATGGTGAAGCGCGAGCCAGAGAAGCTCAGCGTGGAGCGAACGCCCCACTCGCCCACCGTCAGGTCCGGTGGATCGAACCGGTACGAGAGATTGAGGCGCAGGTGCGCCTCCGTCTTGACGGAGGCTGGGACGAGCACGCCCGGACGACGCGCGTCCAGGTGAATCATCACCATGCCCTGGTCGAGCGCGGCCAGCAGCCGCTCCTTCTTGTCGGGAACCTTCTTGTCGTCCATCGGTGTACGGCGAAAGAACTTCGGGCGCCCCTCTCAACGTCGGCGCATCGCCCGGTCCATCTCCCGCTTCGTCTCCCGCTCCTTGATGTCGTGGCGCCGGTCCTCGTGCGTCTTGCCCCGGCAGAGCCCCAGCTCCACCTTGGCACGGCCCTTCCTGAAGTACAGCACAAGCGGGATGATGGAATACCCCCGCTCACGCACCTTCGCCGTCCAACGGTCGATTTCTCCTCGGTGCATCAACAACTTGCGGCCCCGAGTGGGAAGGTGGTCGAAGAAGCTCGCCGCCTTGTAGGAGCCGATGTTCGCGTTGAGCAGGAAGAGCTCGTCCCCCTTGGGGAGCGCGTACGCGTCCGACAGATTGGCGATTCCGTCTCGCAGTGACTTCACCTCGCTTCCCGTGAGCGACAGCCCGGCCTCCAGCTTTTCGTCGACCGTGTAGTCGAACCGCGCACGACGGTTTTCCGCGATGACTCTCACGCCGGGCTCGCTGCCCACTCCCTTTGACTTCCCTCCGGATGTCATACGCGCCCCGCGCTCTCCTCACCACCCAACTGCATGTTGTCGATGAGGCGCGTCGTGCCACTGAAAGCCGCGACGAGCAACCGGGCAGGCTGCCCGGGCGCCACCGAAGCCAAGGGCGTCAGCCGCTCCGCATCCACCAGTTCCACGTAGTCTTCCCGGAGCCCCGCCGCTTCCAATTCGCGCCGGACGGCCGCCACCAGGGGCCCCGACTCCCGCGTGCCCTCGCGCAGCAGCGCCTGGGCGGCCTCGAGCCCCCGGGACAGGGCCAGCGCCCGCTGCCGCTCCTCGGGGGACAAGTAGGCATTCCGGCTGCTCATCGCCAGGCCGTCCGGCTCGCGCACCGTCGGCATGCCCACGATGTCCGCGCCCAGGTGCAGGTCCTGGTTGAGGGCCCGGATGACCTGGAGCTGCTGGTAGTCCTTCTCCCCGAAGAGCGCCACCTCCGGGCGGAACAGCGTCAGCAGCTTCGTGACGACGGTGGCCACCCCGCGGAAGTGCCCCGGGCGCCGGGCCCCACACAGCCCCTGGCTGACGTCCGTCACCTCCACGTACGTCTGGTAGCCCTGGGGGTACATCACCTCCGGGCCCGCGGGCGCGAAGATGACCTGCGCGCCCGCGCGGATGCACTTGGCGACGTCACCCTCGAAGTCCCGGGGGTAGCGGGACAAGTCCTCCCGCGGCCCGAACTGCGTGGGGTTCACGAAGATGGACACGGCCACCACGTCCGCGCGGCGCAGCCCCTCGCGAATGAGCGAGAGGTGTCCTTCATGCAGGAAGCCCATGGTGGGCACCAGCGCGAGCCGGCGCCCTTCCCGGCGCAGCCCCGCCGTCCAGTCCTTCACGTCCGCAACGGTCTTCAGGACGGCGGGAGCCATGACTAGGCGGGTCTCCCGTAGACGGGGCCCAGCTTCTCGCCACCCTCGGCGGGCGCGGACGGCTCCACCCGGGCCGCCGGAGCCGGAGCCCCCGCCGCCAGCCGGATGTTCTTGTTCGCCTTGAAGGAGTGCTCCTCGTCCGGGAACGCGCCCTTGCGGACCTCGGCGAAGTAGGCGCCCGCGGCCTCCGTGATGGAGCCATGGAGGTTGGCGAAGCGCTTCACGAACTTCGGCTTGAAGTCCGGGTTCATGCCCAGCAGGTCGTAGCAGACGAGCACCTGGCCATCACAGTCCACGCCGGCGCCAATGCCGATGGTGGGGATGGACAGGCTCTGCGTCACGGTGCGCGCCAGGTCCATGGGCACGCCTTCCAGCACCAGCGCGTAGGCCCCGGCCTGCTCCAGCGCCAGCGCATCATCCAGAATCTGCCGCGCCTGGTCCTCGCCACGGCCCTGGACGACATAGCCGCCCATCTTGTGGACGGACTGCGGCGTCAGCCCCAGGTGTCCCATGACGGGGATGCTCGCGCGGACGATGGCCCGCACCGTGTCCGCGAACTCGGCGCCGCCCTCCAGCTTGATGCTGCCCGCGCCGCCTTCCGCCACCAGCCGGCCCGCGTTGCGGACCGCCTCCTGCGTCGACACCTGGTAGCTCATGAAGGGCAGGTCGGCCACGACGTGCGCCCGGCGCGCGCCACGGGCCACGGCGGCCGTGTGGTAGACCATCTGGTCCATCGTCACCGGCAGCGTGGAGTCATGCCCCTGGATGACCATGCCCAGCGAGTCACCCACCAGCAGCACGTCCGCACCTGCTTCCTCCAGGATGTGGGCGAACGTGGCGTCGTAGGCGGTGACCATGCAGATCTTCTGACCGATCTGCTTGAAGCGCTTCAGCGTGTGGATGGTGACCTTGTCCTTCACGGTTCACCTCCTATGGCTACGGGTTGAACGGCCTGACGGGCCCATTCGCGCCTCGCCGTCCCCACGGGGGATCGCCGGGAGCCCTGGGCCCGCCACCGCACTCTAACGCCCCCGCGCCTGCCGTGGGGCATTGAAGGCGGCCGTCCCACCAGGAGCCTGACCTTCAGCCCCGGCGGGAAGCCTTCGGAACGTAATGCTGCGTGCCCGGCTTCGCCTTCCGGATGGTGGCAAGCAGGTCTTCCCTGTCTGCCTCGACATTCACGAAGTCGATGTCCGAGGTATCCACGACGAGGAGCGGCGTGTCCGTGTAGTGGAAGAAGAAGTTGTTGTAGGAGTGGACGAGCCCCTCCAGGTACGTGGGGTCGAACTTGCGCTCGAACTCCCGGCCGCGCTTCTTGATGCGGTGCAGGAGCACGTCCAGGCGGGCCTGGAGGTAGATGACCAGGTCCGGCTTGGCCACGCGGGGCCCGAGCGCCTCGAAGACGCGCTCGTACAGCGCCAGCTCGTGGGCGTCCAGGTTGAGGTGCGCGAAGATGCGGTCCTTGGCGAACAGGTAGTCGCTGACCGTCATCGAGCTGAAGAGGTCCTGCTGGAACAGCTCCTGCTGCTGCCGGAAGCGCGACAGGAGGAAGAAGACCTGCGTCTGGAACGCGAACTTCTGCCGGTCCGTGTAGAAGCTGGAAAGGAAGGGGTTCTCCTCCACGACTTCGAGGATGCGCCGTCCCGCCAGACGCTCCGCGAGGATGTTGGAGAGGCTCGTCTTGCCCACGCCAATGGGCCCTTCCACCACGATATACCGGTAGTCCATCCGCCCGAGGCCTCCCGCCCACAGAATGCGCGTTGGGACCGCGCGAGCGGGCGGATAACACAAACACGGCCGCTGGAATCCGGCAATTTTCCACGAGGGGCCTGCCTCCCTTGACGCTCCGGGACGCATCCCCTACGGTCCGCGCGACTTCATGGCGTGTGCGCGGGGTGGTCTCCGGACATGAGCGGCAGACACAGGGCGAAGACAGTGGTGCGGCTGGAAGAGGCCCGCCAGAGCACGCCCACCCAGCGAGCGCCCACACCTCCCGTGGAGCCGGATCCGCTCTACGGCGTGGTGCTGCTCAAGACGGCCATGGAGCTGAAGCGCCGGCAGGACGGCACCGTGGAGGACATCCTCCGCGGCGTGCTCGCCCGGATGCGCATCCCCGAAGCGGAGTTCTTCGCCTACCTGGAGCAGCAAGGCGGCCTGCTCCAGGCGCTGGGCATGCGCGGACGCTGACGGCGCCCTACTCCGCGGGCGTGGGCGGGGCCGCCTTCACGGGGCCGAGCGCGCGCTCGATGGCGGCGAACTCCTCGGGCGCCAGTGTCTCCGCGCGGCGCTGCGGCTCCACCCCCGCGGACTCCAGGGCGGCGAGGAGCGTCTCCGTCGTCCCCAGCGTCGGGTCCGACTTGATGGAGTTGATGAGCGTCTTGCGCCGGTGCGCGAAGGACGCCTTCACCACGCGGGTGAAGCGGGCCTCGTCGATGATGGGCGCGCGCGGCGACTTGCGGCGGGTGAGCCGCAGCACCGCGGAGTCCACCTTCGGCGGCGGATGAAAGCGCCAGGCTTCCAGCGTGAGGACGTTGTCCGCGTCGTAGTGCATGCCCAGCAGCACCGTCAGCAAGCCGTAGTCCCGGTTGCCGGGCTCCGCGGCGAGCCGCACGACGACCTCCTTCTGGAGCGTGAAGACCGCGCGAGAGACATGGGCCCGCTGCTCCAGCACGCGGAAGAGAATGGGGCTGGTGAGGTGGTACGGGAGGTTGCCCGCCACCGCGACGTCAGGCGCATTGGCCACCTGGGCGAAGTCCACCGTGGCCGCGTTGCCGGACACCACGCGCACGCCGGGGATGGCCTCCTTCTCCAGCACCATCACCATGTCCCGGTCCCGCTCCACGGCGGTGACGCGGGCCCCGGTGGCGGCCAGGAAGCGCGTGAGGTGGCCCAGGCCCGGGCCCAGCTCCACCACCGGCTCCTCCGCGCGCAGGTTCAGCGCGTCGGCGATGGCCTCCAGCGCGTCCTCGTCCCCGAGGAAGTTCTGTCCCCAGCTGTACTTGGCGCGCAGGCCATGCCGCTTGAGGATGTCTCTTGGCGATTCCACCCGTCTGCTCCCCTCTACATGCGCCAGGCCGGGTCGGCGGCGAGGCGGAAATCTCCGCGCAGGCCGCGGCGGTACGCCTCATACCCCGCCACCGCGATCATGGCGCCATTGTCCGTGCACAGCCGCACCGGAGGCAGGAACATGCTCAGCCCCCGCTCCTCGGCCCGCGACTGACAGAGCGCCCGCAGCCGCGAGTTCGCCGCCACGCCACCGCACAGCACCAGCTGCTGGTGGCCCAGCCGGCGCGCGGCGGCCACCAGCTTCTTCGACAGCACGTCCGCCACGGCCTCCTGGAAGGACGCGCACAGGTCCGCCAGCGCCTGGCCCTGCGGTACGCCGTGCTTCTGCACGTGGTGCAGCACCGCCGTCTTCAACCCGGAGAAGGACACGTCGAAGTTGTCGCCCGGCAGCGCGCGCGGGAAGCGGATGGCCTCCGGGTTCCCCTGCTGCGCCAGCTGGTCGATGGGCTGCCCGCCCGGATACGGCAGGCCCAGGATGCGCGCGGTCTTGTCGTACGCCTCGCCGGCCGCGTCGTCGCGCGTGCTGCCCACCAGCCGGTACTGCCCGTAGGCCTGCACCTCGTAAAGGCTGGTGTGCCCACCGGAGACGACGAGCCCGAGGAACGGCGGCTCCGGCGCCACCTCCAGCAGCCGGATGGCCAGCAGGTGGCCCTCCAGGTGGTTGGCGCCCACGAAGGGCTTGCCCGTCGCCAGGCTCAGGCCCTTGGCCACCTGCACCCCCACCAGCAGCGCGCCAATGAGGCCGGGGCCGGACGTGACGGCGATGAGGTCCACGTCGTCGAGCGTCTTGTTCGCCCGCGTCAGGGCCTCGTGGACGACGGGCAGCACCTGCACGATGTGGTTGCGGCTGGCCAGCTCCGGCACCACCCCGCCCCACCGCCGGTGGATGTCCACCTGCGTGGAGACGACATCCGACAGCGCGCGGCGGCCGTCCTCCACGACGGCGGCGGCCGTCTCATCACACGAGGTTTCCAGTCCTAGGACGAGCAAGGCGGCTCACTTCTCAAGGGGCCAATGAAGGAAGTGGGGCCGCCTCCGCTCAGTTGCCCAGCCCCCTGAGCAACGTGCGGACCTCTTCGGCGGAAGTCCCCGTCGGTTCCAGCAACAAGTACTGCTTGTAGGCGTCGGCCGCCTGGGAATTCTTGCCGGTGAACTGTAGCGCCATGCCCAGCGACAGCCAGGCACGGGCGTTGGAGGCCTCTTCCTTGACGACCTCCTGCAGCAGCTTGGCGGCCTCGCGGTAGGCACCGTCCGTGGTGAAGCCGTTCACCAGCGCGATGCCCAGGCCCGCCTTCGCCTCCGTGGCCGTCGGCTTGAGCGCTAGCGCCTTGCGGTAGCTCCCCGCCGCCGACCGGTGCCGCTGGCCGACGACGGCCGCCCTCGCCTGCTTCACCAGCGTGGCGAACTCGACCTCCGGATCCACGGCGGGCGCCGGCGGAGTGGCGGGCTCGGGCGGCTTCGGCGCCTCGGCGATGACCGCGCCCGCATCCGGCGCGGCGGCGGGCGGTTCGGGCGGAACCTCGGGAGCCTTGGCCGTGGCGTCCTCCGCCGGAGCCTCGGGGGCCTTGGCCGTGGCCTCCTCGCGCGGTGGCGCCTTCTCCGGGGGCGGCGGCTGCTGGGCGTCGCCGTTCGCGGGCGCCTGCGTCTCCACCACGGGAGGCTTCGACGGAGGCGTCTCCGGCGGACCGTTGCCCGTCCCCGCGACGACGGCCGCGACCGCGCCGATGAGGACCACCGCCGCGCCGATGATGAGCCCGGTGCGCTTGGGACGGCCCGCGCTGGCCACGGCTGCGTCACTGCCGTGCGTGGCCGCCGCCGGCTTCCTTTCGGCCGACTGCACGGAAAATGAGGGCTTCGCGGGCGCAACCGGGGCGGCGTTCGCGGGTGTCACGGGCGCGGCGTCCACGGGCGTCGCGGACGGCACCGGAGCGGTATCGACCGGCGTCGCGGGCGCGGCGGTGGCGGGCTCGGAAGGCGGCGCCTCCACGGCAGGCGGGGCCGACACCGGGGATGCGAGCACCGGGTCGACCGTGCTGGCCAGTGGCGCGCTGGGCGTGGGCGGCTCGGCGGACAGCTCGGGCACGCCGTGGCCCGGATAGGGCGGCAGCGCGAGCTGGGGCGTGGCGGGGACCTCTTCGGCCACGAGTTCCGCATCGTCCTGCACCGGTGGGTTGGGCGGCGTCGCGTAGCCGCTGCCACTCACCAGCGTCACCTCGGATGACGGCGGTGCCGGTGCCGGCGGAGGCACGGGCGGAAACGGATTGGGTGCCACGGCCGCGCCGCCGAAGATGGGCGCACGCGGCGAGGGCGCGGGCTCGACGGCGGGCGCGCTCGCGGCGAAGGCGGCGGAAGAGGAGGAGGAGGCGCCATGGGCCCGCGGCGTGTGTGACCAACCAGAGCCCGGCCCCCACGTGGTGGGCGCGCTGATGCCCTCGGTGTCCACCCGGCTCCAGTCCAGCAGCAAGCTGCGACGCGCGTGATCCACGGCGCGATGTGCCGGCGGCGGCTCGACCAGGAACGCCGAGCCCTCCTTCGCGGGGACCTCCGGTACTGGCTCGGTCAGCGGAACTTCAGGCGTGTACTCGGGCGTGTCCGAGCGCCTGGGCCGCGCGTGGAAGACGACCACGTTGGCGGGCTGAGAAGGCGCGGCGGGCGGCTGCGACGCGGCCGGCTCGTCCTCCACGCCCGCGGGGGGCGCGAGCACGCTCTGCGGCATGGACCGCGGCGAAGGCTCCGGCGCGGCGGCCACGGGCTCGGGGGCGGCTTCGGGCACCGCGACTTCGGGAACGGGCTGCGGCGGGCTCTCCGGCGTGGGCGGCGCGGGCTCCACGGTCGCGCTGGCGGGCGGCGCCGTGTTGAGCCACTGCTCGATGCCAGGCTTGCTGCTCTGCACCGGCTCCTGCGGCGCGTTGCCCAGCTCGCGGATGAGGCCCTCGAAGTACAGCTTGCTGATGATGCCCAGCGCGGCCAGGTCCTCGAAGTCAGAGTCCTCCACCACGCGGCTCAACGCCCGCTTGCCATCGAAGAGCCGCAGCAGGCCGTTCACCTCGTCCGGAATCTCCGACAGGCGGTCGGCGAGCTGGTGGTAGTCAATCTCGAACACCGTCTCGAGCGGCGGCAGCTGCTCGAGCATGCGGCCCCACTCGTCGAGGCGGCGCATGCCCTCCATCAGCAGGCCCTGCGTGGAGATTTCGATGCGCTCCGGACGGTCCAACGCGCTGAACTGCACCTCGAACTGGCCTTCGAAGGTGTTCAGCATCCGGTAGAAGGCGTTCTCGCCCTTGAGCCGCCCCAGCTCCGCGTCGATGACGCGGCCGTCCTTGAAGTAGACGGTGCCGGTGCGCTCGCCCTGGATGTTGATGAGGCCCGTCTTGCGGCCAATCTCGAACGTCTGCACCAGGTCCACCACGCCCATGTCGGCGAGGCTGCCGGCGAAACCACCCTTCGTCGTCTCCCGCTTCTCGATCCGCTCCTTCTCCGCCTTCTGGAGAATCATCTTCACGCGGGTGACGATCTCTTTGATGTAGATCGGCTTGGTCAGGTAGTCGTCACCGCCAAGCTCCAGGCCGCGCACCTTGAACTCGACCGACTTCTGACTCGTCAGGAAGACGAACGGGATGAACTTGAAGCGCTCGTCGGACTTGAGCGTCTTGCACAGCTCGAAGCCGTCCATCTCCGGCATCTTCGTGTCCGCGAGCACGAGGTCCGGAGGGCTGATCTGGACCTTCTCGAGCGCATCCTTGCCGTGAATGGCCGTCGTCACGGAGAAGCCAGCCTTCTTCAGGCTGACCTCCATGACCCGGAGGCTCTTCGCGTCACCATCGACCAGGAGCAGGTGCTGCTTGGCCACGTTCCATGCCTTTCGTCACTGCAGACGGCCCAGGGAGCCTGACGCGGGAGCATCCTGCCCGCTTTCCAGGCGTGTCAATGGCTGGTGCCGGTGGGCAACCTGCCTGGCCTCCTGCTGGACAGGCGGCCCGAATCAGGTGCGGGGGAGAGTCAAATCGGGCCGGGCTGAAGCACCCGTACCCAGTGTGAGGCCTGCCGCGTCAGCGGAAGAAGCCTCCCTTCTTCGGAGGGTTCTTCTTGCGCATGTCGATGAGCCGCAGCTCCTGGTTGGCCTCCAGGTGCTTGGGATTGGCGCGCACGGCCTCGCGGAAGCAGCGCTCCGCGCGGTCCATGTCGCCTTCGACCCGGGCGATGACGCCGAGCTGGTAGTGCGCCCGATCGCAATTCGGGTCGGCGCGCACCACGTCCGCCATCATCTGCTTGGCCTTGGCCATGTCCGCCTTGCGCGCCGGATCCATGTAGATGGCCCAGGCCCGCGCGGCCAGGTACTGGGGCTTGGGGTCCAGCGTGTGGGCGCGCTCGTAGTGGTCGGAGGCCGTCGTGAAGTCACGCTTGCGGAAGAAGACCTCGCCCATCTTGTAGAGGTCGTCGGCGCTGCTGTCGGCGCGGCCCTGCGGGCGGAGGACCGGAGCAGTCGGCGCGGACGCGGACGCGGGCGGCTTGGGCAGGGCCTGCTGGGCCTGGAGGTTCTGCTGGTACGTCTTGCGCCGCGTGTCGTCGTAGAGGACCTCGTAGGCCTCGCGGATGGCCTCGAACACGGCGGTGATCTTCGACGCCATGTGCGGCAGCGACGGCGGCAGGCGGTCCGGATGGAAGATCTTGGCCAGGGTGAGGAAGGCGGTCTTCACCTGGTCACGCGTGGCGTCCTGGGGAACGCCGAGCACGTAGAAGTGGTCTCGCCTGGCCTGGATGTCCGCGAAGCGCTGCTCCAACTGCTGGGCCAGGCGGGCCTCGTCGGGCTTGGGGGGCTCGGAGGCCGCGGCTGCCGGAGCGGCGGGTTCGCTCGTGGGCGCGGGCGCTGCGCCCGGTGCGGCGGGCGGGCGCCCACCCAGGACACCCATGTTCTCCATGGCGCGGCGCAAGAGGCGCTGCCGCCGGAGCTTCGCTGCCTCGTCGGGGTTGGAGGGATCTGCCGCCACGTCGTCCTCGTCAAAGTCCCAGTCGTCCAGGTCTCCGGACGGCTCGTCCCAGTCAGTCTGGCCAGTTGGCCATGAGTTGTCACCGGGGAAGGCCCCCGATGAATCCGGTGCTACCGGTTCGATGGTCGCTTCGACAATGGCCTCGACAGGAGGCTCGTCGAAATCGACGTTCGCCTGATTGACATCCGAGCGGACGAGCGACTCCAGGTGCGTATCGACCTGGAGGAGCGCGGCCTCGAAGGACGCCGTCAGGTTGTCGGCCCCCTCGTCCTTGTCGAAGGCGACGATGCGCCAGAGGTCCTCGTCACCTGTCTTGGGCGCGGCCGGGCGCGGCGCGGGCGCGGACGGTTGGGTGGCCCAGCTGGCGTCGTCCTCTTCGTCGGGAGTCGCCTCCAGCAGGATGTCCGCGTCGTCTTCGGCGACAGGCGTGAGGACCGGAGGGTCGCCCGCGACGGGACGGGCGGCTGGCGCGGGCAGGGGCTCGGCGACGGCCCAGAGCTCGGGCTCGGGTTCGACTTCCAGCAGCGGGAGCTCCGACTCGGTGTCGGACGCGGCGCTGAGGGAGATGGATTCGGTGTGCCACTGCTCGTCCTGGACGGGGACGCGGTCCTGCGTTCGCGTGGGCGGCGTGGGCTGGGGCGGCTCGTCCGCGAGCCAGGGCTCGAGCGGCTGGGACTTCGAGCGGCGCAGGGCCTCCTCCATGTCGTGGAGGAGCTCGGCCTGGGCCTTCTCCCGGGCGGCACGCAGGGCGTCCGCGCTTTCCGCCAGAGCGGCCAGGTCCAGGTCGGATGCACCGGCGTTCGGGTCGGAGTCCGCCTCGGAAGGCTGAGCGGGAAGCTCGGTGAGCAGGATGTCGCCCACATCGAGCGTGAGGGCCTCGACGTCCTCGGCCGCGAGTTCGGGGATGGAGGCGGACTGCGTGGACGCTGCGGCGAGGCTGGCTTCGTCTGACTGACGGGACTGTTCGGTGGCGCGAGCTTCCTTGTCGTGACGGACGGCATCGTCGCGGCGGCGTTCGACCTCCAGGCGGGCGTCTTCGGCGTCGCGGGCCTCTGCTTCGACGCGCGCGACCTCGGCGAGACGGGCCTCCTCCGCGGCCCAGATCTCCTCCGCGCGGCGGGCTTCTCTCGCCAGGCGAGCGGACTCCGCGAGACGACGTTCCTCGATGAGGCGGGCTTCTTCGGCCAGGCGTTCCGCCTCAAGCCGAGCCTCTTCCGCGAGACGGGCCTCCCCAGCAAGACGCTCCGCCTCTTCCGCGAGGCGCTCTGCCTCGATCCGAGCGGCCTCCGCACGCTGCGTCTCTTCGGCGAGCCGGGCCTCCTCTTCGAGGCGACGCTCTTCTTCGAGGCGAGCCTCTTCGGCGAGACGACGCGCTTCTTCGAGGCGCGCTTCTTCCGCGAGGCGACGCTCTTCTTCGAGGCGAGCCTCTTCCGCGAGGCGCCGCGCTTCTTCGAGGCGCGCTTCTTCTGCGATGCGGGCCTCTTCCGCTAGGCGACGCTCTTCTTCGAGTCGGACCTCTTCAGCAAGGCGGGCCTCTTCAGCAAGGCGGGCCTCTTCAGCCAAGCGACGCTCTTCTTCGAGTCGCGCCTCTTCCGCCTGACGGCGTTCTTCTTCGAGTCGCGCCTCTTCGGCCAAGCGGGCTTCTGCGGCCAGCCGACGCTCTTCTTCGAGCCGAGCCTCTTCCGCCAGCCGAGCCTCGTCAGCGAGACGACGCTCTTCTTCGAGCCGGGCCTCTTCGGCCAGACGACGCTCTTCTTCGAGTCGCGCCTCTTCCGCCTGACGGCGCTCTTCTTCGAGTCGCGCCTCTTCCGCCTGACGGCGCTCTTCTTCGAGTCGCGCCTCTTCCGCCTGACGGCGCTCTTCTTCGAGTCGCGCCTCTTCCGCCTGACGGCGCTCTTCTTCGAGTCGCGCCTCTTCCGCCTGACGGCGCTCTTCTTCGAGTCGCGCCTCTTCCGCCTGACGGCGCTCTTCTTCGAGTCGCGCCTCTTCCGCCTGACGGCGCTCTTCTTCGAGTCGCGCCTCTTCGGCGAGGCGGCGCTCTTCTTCGACCCGCGCCTCTTCAGCCAGACGACGCTCTTCTTCGAGCCGAGCCTCTTCCGCTACCCGAGCCTCTTCAGCGAGGCGGCGTTCTTCTTCGAGTCGTGCCTCTTCAGCCAAGCGGGCTTCTTCAGCCAGCCGAGCCTCTTCAGCCAAGCGCGCTTCCTCGGCAAGGCGTTCTGCCTCAAGCCGAGCCTCTTCAGCCAAGCGCGCTTCTTCAGCGAGCCGAGCCTCTTCAGCCAAGCGCGCCGCTTCAAGAAGAGCCGCTTCTGCTAGACGTGCTTCCTCCGCCAGACGCGCCGCCTCTAGCCGGGCTTCTTCCGCCAGACGGCGCTCTTCTTCGAGCCGCGCCGCCTCAGCAAGTCGCGCCTCCTCCGCGAGGCGATGCTCCTCTTCAAGCCGTGCCTCTTCTGCAATCCGCGCTTCTTCAGCGAGGCGACGCTCCTCTTCCGCTAGCCGCGCTTCTTCAGCCAGCCGGAGCTCTTCTTCGAGCCGCGCTTCTTCCGCAAGGCGCGCCTCTTCGGCGATGCGTTCTGCCTCAATCCGGGCCTCCTCCGCGAGGCGAGCCTCCTCCGCGAGCCGGGCCTCTTCCGCGAGCCGGGCCTCTTCCGCGAGGCGGGCCTCCTCCGCGAGCCGAGCCTCTTCCGCGAGGCGGGCCTCTTCCGCGAGGCGGGCCTCCTCCGCGAGCCGAGCCTCTTCCGCGAGGCGGGCCTCTTCCGCGAGGCGGGCCTCTTCCGCGAGGCGGGCCTCCTCCGCCAACCGAGCCACTTCCGCCAAACGGCGCTCTTCTTCGAGCCGAGCCTCTTCCGCGAGGCGAGCTTCTTCGGCGAGACGCACCTCTTCAGCCAGGCGCTCCGCCTCAAGCCGGGCCTCCTCCGCGAGACGCGCCTCTTCCGCAATCCGTTCCGCCTCAAGCCGGGCTTCCTCTTCGAGCCGAGCCTCTTCAGCAAGTCGCTCTGCCTCAAGCCGAGCTTCCTCGGCGAGACGGGCCTCTTCGGCCAGACGACGCTCTTCTTCGAGCCGGGCCTCTTCGGCCAGACGACGCTCTTCTTCGAGGCGCGCTTCTTCAGCGATGCGGGCCTCTTCGGCCAGACGACGCTCTTCTTCGAGGCGCGCCTCTTCAGCCAGCCGAGCCTCCTCCGCAAGCCGGGCCTCCTCGGCAAGCCGCTCCGCTTCAGCCACACGACGCTCTTCTTCGAGCCGGGCTTCTTCCGCGAGCCGAGCCTCCTCAGCTAGCCGAGCAGCTTCCGCGAGGCGCGCTGCCTCAATCCGAGCCTCTTCAGCCAAGCGCGCTTCTTCAGCGAGCCGAGCCTCTTCAGCCAAGCGCGCTTCTTCAGCGAGCCGAGCCTCCTCCGCAAGCCGAGCCTCCTCCGCAAGCCGCTCCGCCTCGAGCCGGGCCTCCTCCGCAAGCCGAGCCTCCTCCGCAAGCCGCTCCGCCTCGAGCCGGGCCTCCTCCGCAAGCCGAGCCTCCTCCGCAAGCCGCTCCGCCTCGAGCCGGGCCTCCTCCGCAAGCCGAGCCTCCTCGGCAAGCCGCTCCGCCTCGAGCCGAGCCTCCTCCGCAAGCCGAGCCTCCTCCGCAAGCCGCTCCGCCTCGAGCCGGGCCTCCTCCG
>NZ_JAAIYB010000146.1 GCF_010894475.1 Myxococcus vastator | reverse complement strand
TCGCAGGCTCACGGCGGCGGCGCCCGGAGCGCCCAGCCCCTGGTCGATTCGGACTTGGAGCCCCTCCTTGACCTCCAGCCGCGGCCCGGTCTCCGCGGCCTCCTCCTCCACCACCTCCTCGGCCCGGCCTCGCCGCGCCACGCCGGCCAGGGCCAGCAGGCAGAGGGACAGCACGGTCCGCGTCCTGTGTTTCGCGCGCTCCATGGGTGGCCACGCCTTGCTAGTAGCGGATGACCTGGTAGCCCTCGGCCACCAGGCGCGACAGCTCCGCCACGCCGTTGTCCACCACGTCGGCCTGGGGCTGGAGCGTCTTCGGGTCGATGCCGAACTTCCTCAGCGCGGAGGCGCACGCCACCAGCCGCACGCCCGCGGCCTTCGCCGCCTGGGCCGCCTCGCGGACCTCCGCCGGCACGGCCTTCACCGTCGGGTCCAGCGCCACCACCGCGCGGCCGTAGGTGAGCCACACCACGTCCGAGAGGTAGCCCGACTCCTTGGCGTTCTTCACGTGCCGGAGGGAGCTGGACAGGGTGCCGAGGTCCTCCAGGCCCGTGGTGGCCACGAAGACGAGCTTGCCCTGGCGAGCGGGCACCTCCTGCTTCGCGGGCTGGGACGGCGGCGCGGCGAGCGAGGCCAGGGGCGCGGTGACAAGCGAGATGACGAGCAACGGCAGGAAGCGATTCATCAGCACGGACTCCGAATCAGTTCGAGGACTACTGGATGGACAGCAACTGGATGAGTCCCCAGGCGGACAGCGCCAGGGCGGCGAAGCCAACGAGGCCCGCGTAGACGACCCGCATGCCCGCGCGGCGGACCATGCGCAGGTGGGTGCCCAGCCCCATGGCCGCCATGGCCATCACCATGAGGAAGACGCTGGCGGTGGAGAGCCACGCCTTGGCGGCGGCGGGCACCACGCCCACCGTGCCCAGCACGCCCACCGCGAGGAAGCCGATGACGAACCACGGGATGGGCGGCTCCTTCAGCGAGTAGCGCACCTGCCCGCCCGCACCGGAGACCAGCCCCAGCACCACGAGCGCGGGGGCCAGCAGCACCACGCGGGTGAGCTTGACCAGCGTGCCCAGGTCCCCGGCAGCGGTGCCCCAGGTGAAGGCCGCGGCCATGACCTGCGCCACCTCATGCAACGTGGCGCCCGACAGGATGGCGAGCTGCGCGGTGCTCAGCCCCAGCAGCGGCCCCACGAAGACGTAGAAGAGGACGCCCACCGTGCCCAGGATTCCGCACAGGCCCACCGCCAGCGTGGTGTCCTCCTCCTCCGCGCGGGTGACGGAGCTGGCGGCCACCACCGCGCTGGCGCCACAAATGGAAGTGCCCACGGCCAGCAGCGTGCCCAGCTTCTCCGGCACGCCGAAGCGCTTCGTCACCCAGCGGATGCCCAGGATGCCGCCGACGATGACGGCCAGGGCCAGCAGCAGCACGCGCGGGCCCACCTTCGCCACCAGCCCGAAGTCGAGCCGCGCCCCCATCAGCACGATGCCCAGCCGCAGCACCGTGCGCGCCGAGTAGCGCGTGCCCTCCACCAGTCCGGGGGCCAGCCCCAGGGCCGTGCGCAGGGAGATGCCAATCAACAGGGCCACCGTGAGGGGCCCCACCACCTTGAGGCCGGGGAGCGTGGCCAGCCCGTAGCTGACCACCGCCAGCCCGGCGGCCAGCCCCAGGCCCGGCAGCCGTCGGCGCCAGGGGCCTCCAGGCGGAGGCGCGGCGCGAGTCGAGTTGGAAGCGGCGAGAGGTGCGGTCATTTCAGGAGGGCGGTAGGAGGAAGTCGCGCTCACGGCTGGACCTGCTGGGTGCGGAGCACGGCCGGCAGGTCCTCGCCCACCGCGCGGCCCTCCAGCGACGCGCGCAGCCGCGGCTTGCCGGCGAGGAAGCGGCGCACCGCTTCGTGCGCGTCCACGTCGAGCACCCGCGGCTCCTGGACACCCGGGATGCGGCAGAGCATGTCCGGCGAGTCCCCTTCCCGCTCGCAGGCCGTCACGGTGTAGAGGCGCTCGTCCACCACCGGCTCGCCGGCGACCTCCAGGGCGAGGAGGCGCTGCCCCTTGGGAGCGTCCGAGCGGAAGCGCAGCGTCATCCCCGAGGGGCGCGGCAGCCACCCGCCGAAGCGCTGCTCCGGGTCCTTCGCGAAGACGTTCTCCAGCTCCTGCTCCCAGAAGGCGCGGAGCTGGCGGCCACTCACCTTGCCCGTCTTCAGGTTGTTGATGATGGGGAAGAAGTTCCACAGGTCCGCCTCGCGCACGGGCCCGGGCAGCAGCGGCGTGCCGAAGCGGAAGCCGTTGGACAGGCCAATCTGCGTTCCGCCCGCGGCGCGGATGGCGTCAGCCAGCACGTTGTCCAGCGGGTTCTCCACCACCGCGTAGCGCGCGAGCGTCACGTCGGTGTGCCCCACCGGCGAGGACAGCTTCTCCTCGTAAGGCGCGAGCGCGGCGTCCACGAGCCGCGCCACCGCTGGGTCCTCGGGGAAGCGCGACGCGGTCAGCTCGATGAGCTCCCACCGGCGGTCCACCACCTCCCCGTCCTCCAGCCACAAGTCCATCCGGCCGAGGAAGGAGCCGAAGGCGCCGGGCTCCACCACCCAGCTTCCCGCCTGCTCGATGGGCGCATAGGTGCGCTCGTGCGTGTCGCTGGAGAGGTGGGCGTCCACGCCGGGCACCCTGGCGGCCAGCCCCACGGCCTTGGCGAGCCCCACGTGCGTCATCAGGAGCACCACCTGGGCGCCCTCGCGCTCGCGCACCTCGCGCACCAGCGCCGGCAGCGCCTCCGGGCCGTCGTAGCGCAGACCCTGGCTGTACCCCGGGGGCTGGCGGCGCGGGACGTCCGGGTCCGTGAAGCCCACCACGGCCACCTTCACCCCGCCCACCGTCTTCACCAGGTACGGCGGGAAGAGCCGCTCGCCGCTGGCCGCGTCGCGCAGGTTGGCCGCGAAGAACGGGTGCTTCAGCTCGCGGGCGCGCTGGCGCAGCACCGCGGGGCCGTACACCACCTCCCAGTTGCCGGGCACCGCGCCGTCCAACCCGAGCGCGTTGAGCGGTTCGATGAGGGCCCCGCCCTCGCTGAGTGCCGCCGCGCCCGAGCCTTGAATCGTGTCACCAGCGTCGAGCACCAGCACGTCCCCGCCGCGCTCGGCCCGAATCTGCTGAATGGCGGCGGCGACACGGGCGAAGCCGCCCGCCAGCTCGATGCGCTCCTCTCCGTCGCGCCAGAAGAGCTCGGGGTGGGCGCGAAGCTGCGCGTGCAGGTCCGCCACGTAGAGGACGGTGAGCTGCTGGCGCTGCGGCGTGGGCGCGCTGTCCGCGACCGGGGGCCGGGAGGAAGCACAGCCGGAGGCCAGGGCGAGCAGCGCGCAGAGCGCGGACACAAGACGGGACATCGTGGAGCACCTCATGAAGGTTGGCGGGAGACAGCGAAGGAGACACGAGGCGGGCCGCGCGGAGTTCCCGAACGGCGGCGCGCCTCGACCGCCTCGCGCGTCACGGCCACGCCGACATGGGCCCGAGGTTGAAGACGTCCTGGAACCCCTGCGCCTTCAACAAGCGCTCGGCGCGTCCGCTGCGCGCGCCACTGCGGCAGTAGACGACCAGGGGCGTCCCCGGCGAGCCAAGCTCACCGAGCCGCCGTGCCAGTTCTCCCACGGGGATGTTCACCGCGCCCGGCAGGTGCCCGGCGGCGTACTCCTCGGGCGTGCGGACATCTACCAGCGTGGCGCCCGCCTCCACCCGGCGGCGGGCCTCGGCCCCCACGGCGGCGTCACCTGGCCGCGGGCGCGCGCAGGCGAGGAAGAGGAGACCCACGAACGTGGCGACGGTGATGACGAGAACGACCTTCATGGCGAGGCTCCATCCAGCACCGGAGGCCAGAGGGCCGCCGGAAAGTGCGTGCAGCCCGGTGAGAGCCGCGGCGGCGGCCAAAGGATTCAGCGCCCTCCCCGCCCGGCGCCCCGGCCGCTGCCCGGGCACCCAGGCGCCTCAGGGAGCGAGGCGGGCCAGCGCGGCCAGGAGCACCGCGGGCTCCAGCTCGGAGACGGCCAGCGCGCCCCCACGAGGCGCCACGCAGATGCGCTCACCCACGGGCCCCTGCGTACACCGGGGCCCGTCACCGGCGAAGCGGGCCGCCTCCCGCGCCGCGTCCGAGCCCGGCAGGGGAAGGAAGAGCGTCATCGCCTTGCCGCCCTCGTGCCGGTACAGCAGCGAGGCGGAGAGCTTTCCATGCAGCCGGCAGCGACGGGCGCCCAGCAACGTCGCCCCGGGCACCACCGGCACCTCCACCGCATAGCCCACCTCCCGCTCCACCCACGCCTTCACTTCGGCCGGGTCCGAGGACTCGAACTCGCAGGGCGTCACCCGCGAGAAGGCCTTGAGGTGGTGCCGCTCGAGGTCCATCGCCAGCGCTTCATTCATGCCCATGCCGCTGGGCCAGGACGTCCAGAGCACGCCCACCGACATCAGCGCCGCGGCCAGGCCCGCCGCCAGCCTCCGCCTGGGAAAGGACGGCCGGGAGCGCGGCGCCAGCCGGGTGACGCGCTCCTCCAGCACGGGCGGCACTCGCGCCTCCGCGGCGCCCTCCGCCTTCAGCGCCTGGCGCAGCGAGGCGTAGCGGGCCGCCTCCCGGGCACAGCCCGCGCAGCGGGCCAGGTGGCGCTCGACCGCCTGCTGCTCATGAGCCTGGGCCTCACCGTCGAACCACGCGGAGAGACGCTCCTGCCACTGGGCGCTACAGGCTTCCATGGGCCTTCTCCTTCTCGAGGAAGTCGAGCATCGCCAGCCGCGCCCTCGCCAGCCGCGAGCGCACGGTGCCCACCGGGCAGCCCTGCACCTGGGCGATCTCCTCGTAGCTCAGCTCCTCGACTTCTCGCAGCCACAACGTGTCGCGCCACTCCGGCGCCAGGGACTCGAGCGCCGCCTTCATCTCCGCGCTCAGGGTGCGCGCGTGCAGCTCCGCCTCCAGGTCCGCGGAGGGCTCCGGTGGCGGCGACCGGCCCAGGCCGCCCTCCAGCACCTCCAGGTGAGGCCGCAAGCCCCGGCGGGAGTTGAGGTGCACGGTGCGCTGCACGGCGAGCAGCCAGGCCTTCAGGCGCGCGGGCTCTCTCAGCGCGCCGCGCTGCTCCAGGGCGCGCGCCAGCGTCTCCTGCACCAGGTCATCCGCCTCCGCGGCACTGCCCGTCAGCCGGCGCCCCACCCGCCTCAGGGCAGGCAGGTGCTCCAGGGCACGTTCAATGAAGGCGCGGGCGCTCACGGGCATGAGGACACGGTGGGGCGGGTGAAAGGTTCCCGGTGAAGGCCGGGGCGCTCGGAAAGGTGGAGCGCCCTCGGCTTCCACGCGGCGGAGGCGGGGCTATGGAGCGGACGCGGCGCCTGCATGAGGCGCCTCCGGACGCGGTGCGCCCGCGCCGCTGCGCGCCTGCAGCACCTGCGCGAGATAGAAGCCGGCGAACATCGCGGGCACGAAGACGAGCAACGGGAAGGCCCCGGTCGCCAGCGCGGTGAGCGCGGGGCCAGGGCAGTAGCCGCCCAGACCCCAGCCCACGCCGAAGAGAGCCGAGCCCACGAGGAGCTTCGCGTCCGGCTTGCTGGCGGAGAACGCGGGGAACCTGGCGGCGAACAGGGGTCGCGCGCGCTGGTGGATGAGGGGCCGCAGCGCCGCGTGAACGGCGATGGCGCCGCCCATCACGAACGCGAGCCGGTAGTCCCAGTCGCCCGTGATGTCGAGGAAGCCGAGGACGTTGGCCGGGTCCGTCATGCCGGCGAGGCCCAGGCCGAGGGCGAAGATGAGGCCGCTGAAGAACGCACTGAGGGAGGAACGCATGGGGGGCTTTCTCTAGAGGACGTGGCGGACCAGGAAGACGGTGAGGACGCCGGTGGCCATGAAGGTGAGCGTGGCGGAGATGGAGCGGACCGAGCCCCGGCTGATGCCGCAGACGCCGTGCCCGCTGGTGCAGCCGTTGCCCAGCCGCGAGCCGAACCCCACCAGCAGTCCCGCCCCCGCCAGCAGCCAGACGCCGCCCGCGCTCGGGGCCGAGGGCGCGGGGAAGGAGCCGGGCCGCAGCCAGGCGAGCAGCAGGCCCCCGCCGAGCAGCCCGGCGAAGAAGAGCACGCGCCAGGCGATGTCACCGCGCACGGGGGCCAGCAATGCGCCCACCACGCCGCTGATGCCGGCGACCCGGCCGTTGGCCAGGAGCAACAGGGAGGCGCTCAGCCCGATGAGGGCTCCGCCGAGGAGAGGAAGGAGGAGGGAGGAGGTCATGTCGCGTGAGAGCCAGATGCCCAGGAAAGGATTCAGCAGGAGGGCCTGAATCCTTCTTCCACGCCTCGGGCTCTCATGGACAGGAGGCTTCGACATGATTTTCCGGCAGCTTTTCGATTCCGAGTCCTCGACGTACACCTACCTCATCGGCGACGAGGCCACGCGCCAGGCCGTCCTCATCGACCCCGTGCTGGAGCAGGCCGACCGCGACCTGCAGCTGGTGGCCGAGCTGGACCTCACCCTCACCCACGTCTTCGACACCCACGTCCACGCCGACCACGTCACCGCGTCGGGCGCGCTGCGGGAGCGCACGCAGGCCACGGTGGTGGGGAGCGTGAACGGCGCCAGCTGCGCCAACGTCCAGGTCCGTCACGGGGACGAGGTGCGCGTCGGGCAGCTCGTCTTCCAGGTGCTCGCCACTCCGGGGCACACGGACGACAGCCTCAGCTACCTGCTCGGCGACCGCGTCTTCACCGGGGATGCCCTGCTCGTGCGCGGCAACGGCCGCACCGACTTCCAGAACGGGGACGCGAGCCAGCTCTACGACAGCCTCACGCGCGTCCTCTTCGCCCTCCCCGACGAGACGCTCGTCTACCCCGCCCACGACTACAAGGGCCGCACGGTGACGAGCATCGGCGAGGAGAAGCGACACAACCCCCGCGTGGCCGGCAAGAGCCAGGAGGAGTTCATCCACATCATGGAGAACCTCAACCTGCCCAAGCCCAGGCTGATTGACGCCGCCGTCCCGGCCAACCGCGCCTGTGGACACACGGCGCCCTCACCCCAGGGAGCCTGAGCTCCTTGGCCCCTTCGCAGGAGTCCCGACCATGACACCCCGCCCCTATCAGAACATCGCGCCCTCAAGGCTCGACACGCTCGGCCCCGAGGTGCGGCGCATCGACGTGCGCGAGCCGGACGAGTACACGGGCCCCCTGGGCCACCTGCCCGGCGCCGAGCTCGTCCCCCTGGGCACGCTGGAGGCCGCCGCCACCGCGTGGCCGCGCGAGGCGCCGCTGCTGCTCATCTGCCGCTCGGGCGGGCGCTCCGCGCAGGCGGCGGAGCTGCTCGCACGTGGCGGCTTCAAACACCTCTTCAACCTGGCGGGCGGGATGCTCGCCGTGCGTGAGCCGCCCGCGCCGCCCCTGGGCTGACCGCGCGTCACGACAGGAAAGACACCATGCCCTTCCTCGGCTTCTCCCTCGCGGCGCTCATGGGCCTGTCGCTCGGCCTGCTCGGCGGCGGCGGCTCCATCATCACCGTCCCCATCCTCGTGTACGTCCTGGGCTTCGGGGCCAAGGAGTCCATCGCCATGGGACTGGCCGTGGTGGGCGTCACCAGCCTCTTCGGCGCGGCGAGCCACTGGCGCAAGGGCAACGTCCAGTGGAAGGCGGCCCTCGTCTTCGGGGTGGTGGCCATGGCGGGCACCTACGCAGGAGCGCGCCTGTCCGCGCTCATCTCCGGGACGACGCAGCTCCTGCTCTTCGCCACGGTGATGCTCGTCTCCGCGGTCTTCATGTTCCGCAACGGCCGGAAGGACGCCGCGCGGGCGCCCGAGCCCCGGAGGGCGTCCTTCCCCCTCATGGCGCTGGCCGCGCTCGGGGTGGGGGGGCTCACCGGCCTGGTCGGCGTGGGCGGCGGCTTCCTCATCGTCCCGGCGCTGGTGCTGCTGGTGGGCCTGCCCATGAAGCAGGCGGTGGGCACCAGCCTGCTCGTCATCGCCCTCAACTCCCTCGTGGGCTTCGCCGGCTACCTCGGCCACGTCGAGGTGCCCTGGGTCTCCCTGGGCATCTTCACGGCCATCGCCGTGGTGGGCATCCTGCTGGGCACCTGGGCGTCCCACTTCGTCTCCCAGGCGACGCTCAAGGCAGCCTTCTCCGGCTTCCTTGTCGTGATGGGCGTCTTCATCTTCTTCAAGAACCGGGAAGCGTTGGGGCTGGGGGGCAGCGCCTCCACGACGCGGAACGCCCACTGACGCCACGCAGGACTCCAGGAGGACGATGTTCTTCGACAATTGGCATGACCTGGCCCGGGTGCTGTTCGTGGGCGCGGCGGCCTACGTGGCCCTCGTGCTGATGCTGCGCCTCTCCGGTCCGAGGACCCTCTCCAAGCTCAACGCCTTCGACCTGGTGGTGACGGTGGCGCTGGGGTCGACGCTGGCCACGGTGCTGCTGTCCAAGGACGTGGCCCTGGCAGAGGGCCTGCTCGCCTTCGCGGTGCTCATCGGCCTCCAGTTCCTCGTCACCTGGACGTCGGGAAGGTGGCCCGCCTTCAACACGCTGGTGAAGTCCGAGCCGGTCATGCTCGTGCGCCAGGGCCGCTTCCTCCCCCAGGCCATGCGCCGGGCCCGGGTGGTGGAGGAGGAGGTGCTCTCCGTGCTGCGCGACCAGGGCGTGGCCCGGCTTGAGGCGGTGGAGGCCGTCGTGCTGGAGACCGACGGCTCCATGTCCGTGATTCGCCGGCAGGACGCGCCCCCGGAGACGCTGCCTCGCCCCAGGCAGGCGCGCCACGATGACGGGGACGCAGCCCGCCGCCCGTCGTAAGGCGGCTCAGGGACCGCCACGCCCGCCGGTGGCGCCGAAAATCTGCCCGGTGGAGTAGCTGGTCCCCGGGCTCGCCAGCTCTACATAGATGCTCGCGAGCTCCGCGGGCTGGCCGGGGCGGCCCAGGGGCGTGTTCTCACCGAACGTGACGAGGTTCTGCTGCGTCTGCCCGCCCGTCACCTGGAGCGGCGTCCAGAAAGGCCCCGGCGCCACGCCGTTCACCCGGATGCCCTGCTTCGCCAGCTGCTTGGCCAGGCACTGGGTGAAGTTCGTGATGCCGGCCTTGGTCATCGCGTAGTCGAGCAGGTTCTCCGGCGGGTCATACGAGACGACGGAGGTGGTGTTGATGATGGTCGCCCCGGGCTTGAGGTGCGGCACGGCCGCCTTGGTGAGCCAGAACATCGCGTAGAGGTTCGTCTTCAAGGTCCAGTCGAGCTGCTCGGTGGTGATGTCGAGGATGGAGTCGTGGCTCTGCTGCCGGGCGGCGTTGTTGACGAGGATGTCGAGGCCCCCGAGCCGGCTCACGGCGTCGGCGATGAGCTTCTTGCAGAAGGCCTCGCTCCGGAGGTCGCCGGGCAGCGTCACCGCCTTGCGGCCCGCGGCCTTGATGAGCGCCACCACCTCCTGCGCGTCGGGCTCCTCCGCGGGGAGGTAGTTGATGGCCACGTCCGCGCCCTCGCGCGCGTAGGCGATGGCGGCGGCGCGGCCGATGCCGGAGTCTCCGCCGGTGATGAGCGCCCTGCGGCCCGCGAGGCGACCAGCGCCCTTGTAGCGCTTCTCGCCATGGTCCGGCCGGGGCTGCATCTTGCTCGAGAGCCCCGGCCAGGGCTGCGACTGCTTCGCGAACGGAGGCTTCGGGTACAGCGTGACAGGGTTCTGGAGCGGCGCCGCGGCGGCAGGTGCCGTCCCACCGTCCTGGGCCAGCGCTGGCGTGGCGAGCGCCGCGGCGACGCCAGTGGCCAGCCCTCCGACGACTTGACGGCGGGAAGGGGGGTTGTTGTCGTCCGAAGCCATGGTCTGCCTCCAGTTCAAGCCTGGGAGGTAGACGGAACGCCGCCTCCGCGAAATGCGCCGTGCTTCGTCGACCGTGCGTGTGGCGGCTCGAGAACAGTGCACCACCCGCGCCGTCCGCGCCCGTGCGGAAGCGCTGTCGGGCAGCGCACGGTCGTCGTCGCCCAGGTGCTTTCGCCCCGTTCTCACCTCGGGCCCGAATTCCTCCAGGCGCCGCGCCGGGCCTGCGCCTGTCTGGTTGTCCGCCGCGTGACGCCTGCGTCCTTGTGGCGCCCTGGAGGCCAACACAGCTTGTGGGCATGGAGCTGTTCGGCGTCCGCGTCCTCGGCCTCAACGCCGAGACGCTGCAGAAGGTGGTGCTGTCGCTGACCGTGCTCGCGGTGGTGCTGGGTGTGCGCGCGCTGCTGACGGTGGTGGTGGGGCTGGGCACGGGCGTGTCTCGCCGCTCCATCTGGGCGCGCAAGGGCATCCGGCTCGCGTTCGGCGCGCTGGGTGCGCTGCTGCTCCTGTCCATCTGGTTCGACAACCCCAACCGTCTGGCGACGTTCCTGGGCCTGCTGGCCGGCGGGCTCGCCTTCGCCTCGCAGAACGCGGTGCTGTCCGTGGCGGGCTACTTCGTCATCGTGTTCGGCAAGACGTTCGATCTGGGCGACCGCATCCAGCTTGGAGACGTGCGCGGAGACGTGCTGGACATTGGCCTGCTCAAGACGACGGTGATGGAGATGGGGGTGCCCGCGCTGCTGAACCCCGACCCGCACCACTGGGTGTCCGCGCGCCAGTACACCGGGCGCGTCGTCACCATCACCAACGCGGAGGTCTTCAAGCAGCCCACGTACAACTATACGCGCAGCTTCAACTTCCTCTGGGAGGAGCTCCGGCTCCCCCTGCGGTACGACACGGACCTGCAGCGCGCCGAGGCCACCGTGCTGACGGCCGTGCGCGAGGCCACCGCCGGCATCATCGAGGAGGGCCACCGGGAGCTGGCCCACCTGCGCGAGCGTTTCCTCATTCATGCCAGCGAGTTGGAGCCTCGCGTCTACCTGCGGCTCACGGACAATTGGGTGGAGCTGAGCGTGCGCTTCCTCGTGAAGACGTACGGCGTGCGCGAGGTGAAGGACGACATCTCCCGGCGCGTGCTCATGCGCTTCCGCGAGGAGGGCATCGACCTGGCGTCCGCCACGATGGAGCTGGTGCGACTGCCGCGCGTCGAGGTGCGCACCGCCGAGGCGCCCGAGGCCGTCGAGGAACCCCTGCCCGCGCACCACTGACCCAGAGCCCTTCACGCACGCTCGCGGAAGGGACACGTATAATCGCGCCATGCCCGCCTACGACTACAGAAAGCTATTCGGAGAGATTGAGCGCGTCGTGAAGTCGGACCTCTCCGTCGCGGAGGCGCTCCTGCACATCATCCAGTTCTGCGAGGCAGCACGCCCTCATCCAGGCTGGTCCGCCCTGCGGGCGCTGGAGGTGGAGGGCGACCTCCGGCAGCTCCAGCAATGGCTCGAAACCATCATGAGGACAGCGCCGCCGCCAGCGCCCATCACCGGCCTTTGGTTTGGTCTCTTCAACCCGACCGTGCAGGGGCGCGTGACAGCGGACCTCCATCTCATCGGGGCCCCCTACGACGCGACCGACTCTGACTGGCTGTTTCGGCAGCGGTGGGGCAAGGACACGCCCGACGCGGGCTCCACCGTCCTCGACTCCATCTACCAGCTCGCCTACGGGAGCGAGGAAGGCCTCGGGAACGATGCCGAATACCCCTTGGCGCTGGCATATGCCGCGCTCGCAGTCCGGCATCTCGCACAGCGCATGGGGCCAAGCCTCCTTGGAGACGCCGCCCAGCGAGTCCTCCACGTCGGCTTCGATTCCGGCGACTTCCTGTGCATCGGCGCGGTCCAGAAGGACGGCCTCGTCTACTCTCGCGACAGCGAAGTGATGACTTCGTGAACGCCGTTTTGAAGTTCGGAATCGTCGCCAACTCGGCGCTCAGCACCGACCGTCAATGAAGGTCGGGAGCCTCGGTCACGCGCTCGAAAGACACGCCCAGGTTCCCGACCCCTTCGAGCGCGTTCTTGATGTCCTCCGAGACAATGAAGGCGATCTTGAACTTCTTCAGTCGGAAGATGTGCGCGCCCTCGGTCTTCGCGGAGTCAATGCGCAAGCCATTAATCCAGCGAAACTGCCCTGCATATTCAGGAAATGGGTCGTCTTCAGCATAACACTGTATCTCTCGGCAATTCGTTTCATCAATGCAATCAAGGACTCTGGCTGCATTGACAATGAAGAACGACTCGGCCTCTCCATCTACCGTCACTGGAAACAATTGAACGTCGTCGGGAGCGTGAGCCCTGAAAACGTTCGCAACCGCTTCGGTGACAATAGGCGTTCGTTCAACCCCCGCAAACACAAAGGCACGCTTCTGACCCTGCCTTCTGACCCGAGCCTTGATTGGCCCAGGGTCCGGAAGGGGGTGCCCCTCTCCGAACATCCACGGTTCCTCGAACGTTCCACCAGACGCAGGCACAGGTGTCGTGATGTACCACTGAGGCACATCAGCGATATTCACCCAATAGAAATTCCGTTCCACCCTACCCTCCTACTTTACGATGAAGCCACGCAACTCAGTGCCCGGCGTAAGCAACTCATCTGCAATCTTCGCGAGTTCATTCAGCAACTTAGCGCGACAGGTCTCGATGGTTCTGCAAGCACGCACGGCCGTTTGTAGGCGAGTCACCACCTGATTGTGGTAAAATTCTGGGTGAGGTCCCTCATGCCCCTTGAGCCGCACCTTGTTTGCCACATCCTCAAGCGTCATCCCGGCCTTCTCGAAGATTTCTTCACACACAGGCGTCCAAGGCCCCCCGGTAGTGTCGGCGATGGGGTTCTTGTTCGTGCAGATATGATGAACAGGCCCCACCTCATCGCCAGGAAACCGCCCGTCCGAGTACATCGCCAGGGCGGCAGCAGCTCCGGGTGCCACGGTGACATTGAGCACACCGGCGGCAGGAAGCGCCATTGAAGTCACGCCGCCATTCATCGCCGCTCCGAGCTGGAATCCCGCCTCGGCCTGCGCTCGAAGCGCGGCTTGAGGAAAGCCAGGAAGCCTTGGCCCCTGGGCCGCCATCGCGTTCTTTCCACCGAGCGCCGTCATGACGACAAGCACCAGGACGCGCGTGCCGTTCGTCCCCAGCACCCTCCCGAACCGATGCCCGATGTCTTGCAACTCGATGACGCTCATCGCCGTCCCCGCATCATCCCACAACCGGACGAATCCGCGCCCAATCTCCCAGACGGGCACCACGCCCAGGTAGGCCACCATCGCCGCCGTCAAGGCCACGGCGATGACCTTGGTGACGGGCTCGGGCAACGCCAGCGTGAGGAGCAGCGTCAGCGCGGCCGACGTCACCAGGGCCTTCAGCGCCGCTGGGTTCAGCACCTTGCCGACCTCGACCTCGACGCTCTCCCATACGGTGTCGAGCGCGAAGGACAGCGCCATCAACGTCCGGTCCTTGCGCGAGAACGTCAGCCCCGTTCCGCCCACCAGGGTCAAGCAATCGTCCGCATCGGGACAAATGTGCGAGTACAGGGTCTCCAGCGAGCTGCCCGAGCCTGAATCGACGATGCCTTGGGAGGACGCCAGAAGCGATCTGGACCGAGACCACCCGCGCTCGTCCACCTCATCAGCCTCTCGGAAAGCGACGTCCATCCGCAGGTCCAGGATGAGGCGCGTGAGGGCGGACTTGAACTCGTCCTCACTCACCTGAACCGGGTCAACATGCACCGACTCGTGGACGACCTTCTGCCCATTCCCGACATCGATATGGACAACGCGGGTGGTCGCGCACCCCGCCGAAAGAAGCAGCAACGACACGACTGCAACCCATCTCATGGCATCCCCCGAAGGTGCCCCTGGGAATCAGGACGCGCTGCAGCCTGGCTTTAGAGTCTGACAACTTCAGCGGAGTTCGCGCGGCAGTCCCTACTACACGCATCCGAACGAAAGCTCCATACCCTTCAGGTTGTGCTGTCTTTCAGGCAACAACGAGCGAAGAGTGGATTGCCTCACCACTGCGCGTTAAGAGCGAGCAGCATGGCCTCCACCAAGTTCGCGCTCCTGGGCTGCGCCGTCGTGCTTGTCGTGTCCTCCGGCTGCCCCGGCTCCGCGACGGGAGGCGTCTCTATCCGTCCCGATGGCAGCCCGGGACCACAGCCGTGCCCCGAGAAGTCACGGGAGGTGATGAACTACCTCCGGCTGTTCGTGGGTGAGTCCGCCTGGGTGCAACTCGACGCGAACCAGACCCGGGCGCGCCCCATCACCTTGTACGACGGGAACATCGAGAGCGTACTGGACGAGAACCTCGGGCTCCTTGAAGCACCCGCTCGGCTCTACGGCCGCGTGTGGACAGGAGGCCCCCAGGTCGTCATCCGCTACCATGCGGCCCAACCGATGAATGGCGGAGATCTGGTGCCCCTCTGCGCCGTGGCTCGACTGGGATTCGGACAGCTCCGAAAGCACCCGGAGTCCAAGCCAGGGACAGCCATCATCGATTCGCCCCGCGCAGGGGTCTACATCGTGGACGAGTTCCGGTGAGGACACAGGGCCGCTGAAACGGTCGCGGCCCCGCGCTGCTCGCCGCGGAAAACAAAAAGGGCTGGTTGCTTGAAGCAACCAGCCCTTCTTTCTTCTTGGAGCCGACACCCAGGCTTGAACTGGGGACCTACTGATTACGAATCAGTTGCTCTACCGCTGAGCTATGTCGGCGCGACAGGTGCGCGGGGAGTACCATGACGGCGCATGACCGGCAAGCAGAAATGAAGGCAGGAACGCACCCGCCCCGCCACCCCGGCCCGTTTCCGCGCGCCCGCATCGTTGGTTTTCCAACCATCTCCACGGTTGACCACCCTGACACGGATGACACACCGCGTCTGTCGCCGCTGACACATCGCGTTGCGATAAGTGCCCGTTATCTTTCCAGATTCTCGTGAGAGGACGGGTGCTTGGCGCGGTTGAACTCTCGGAGCGCCTATGCACATAAGGGCGCCGCTACCCCTACGTGCCTCGCCCACGAGCGGCGACGCGACAAGGAGCATCTTCCGTCATGGCCAGCGAAGAGAATTTCATGCGTGCCCCGGCCCCTACGCCCAAGCGCACCGTCTACACCGAGGCGATGGAGATCTTCCATCGTGCCGCGGACCTCATCGCGCTGGACAAGCGCGTCCGCCTCGAGCTGGAGGAGCCGGACTACGAGCACATCTTCTACGTGACGGCGAAGCTGAAGGACCGCCTCGTCCCGCTCTCCGAGGAGAAGGCGCGGACCTTCTCCAACCTGCCCGAGACGCAGGTGCGCAACAAGGAAGGCCTGGAGCTGCTGGCCAACGGCAACATCATCCTCAACGGCCGCGCCCTGCTGGGCTCGGACGTGGACATCCGCCAGGGCCACCTGCGCCTGCCCGACGGCAAGGTGTACCAGCTGGTCCCCGGTGAGTCGCAGCGCTTCAAGGCCTACCGTGTGCAGCACAACCAGGCGCGCGGCCCCTACAAGGGCGGCCTGCGCTACCACCGCGAGGTGTCCCTGGACCTCTTCAAGGCCCTGGCCGCGGAGATGACCTGGAAGACGGCCATCGCCGAGGTCCCCTTCGGCGGCGGCAAGGGCGGCATCCAGATTGACCCGCGCGAGTACGGCCGCGAGGAGATTGAGGCCATCACCCTGCGCTTCATGTACCGGCTCAAGAGCATGATTGGCCCGGACATCGACATCCCGGCGCCGGACGTGGGCACCAACCCCGGCATCATGGCCCTGCTCTACCGCCAGTACTCGGACGGCGAGCGCGAGCGCCACAACCTGCGCGGCATCGTCACCGGCAAGGACGTGCGCATCGGTGGCTCCGAGGGCCGCAACAAGGCCACGGGCCAGGGCGTCGCCTTCTGCATCGAGGACTACTACGCCGACCGCGGCGAGTCCGTGAAGGGCAAGACGTTCATCCTCCAGGGCTTCGGCAACGTGGGCAGCCACGCCGCCAACATCCTGTCGCAGATGGGCGCCCGCCTGCTCGCGGTGAACGACGCCGACGGCACCATCTTCAATGGTGACGGCATCGACGTGAGCGCGCTCTCCGCCTACGTGCAGGACGCGAAGAACCTCAAGCACAGCGTGCTCGGCTTCCCGGGCGCCCAGCGCATCGACAAGAAGGACCTGTGGGACGTCCAGGCGGACATCCTGGTCCCCGCGGCCCTGGGCGGCGAAATCACCGCCGAGGTGGCGGAGCGCCTGCGCGTCAAGCTGGTGGCCGAGGGCGCCAACGGCCCCACCACCCCGGAGGCCGACCGCATCCTGGAGAAGCGCGGCATCGAGCTCATCCCGGACATCATCGCCAACGCCGGCGGCGTGACGGTGAGCTACTACGAGTGGATCCAGAACAAGCGCATGGAGCGCTGGAGCGAGGCCGAGGTCGACCAGCGGCTCGAGCGCGCCATGAAGCGCAACTACCGCATCATCCGCGACATCTCCCGCAACCAGCCGCGCAAGACGGAGATGCACGACAGCCGTCAGTACTGCATCGGTGAGACGGTGGACACCCGCTGCGCCGCCATGATTCTCGCGCTCAAGCGCATCGAGGCCCACTACCTCCTCGAGGGCTTCTCGCAGTAGCCCCGGGCACGTCGCCCACCGCTGGAAACACGAAGGGCACGGTCCTCCTCCAGGAGGCCGTGCCCTTTCGTTTGTTCCGGGCCCCGGGAGGACGTCAGTGCATCACCCGCTCGCGGTCCACCAGCAGCAGGGGCGCGTCGTCCTGCGTCTCATAGGCCACGATGCGCAGCCCCACGCCGCGGCTGCTGCCCTCGCGCCCGTCCTTGCGCCCGAAGGCCAGGGCCACCTGGTAGCGGACCTCGCACAGGCACGTCATCTCCGTCCCGTCCTCGCCGGCGAAGGTCACCTTCAGCTTCTCACCCAGGCCCACCTGGTCCCGGACCTCCACGAACATGCCCCGCGCGCTGATGTTGCGGCCCACACCCCGAAGCATCCCATCCTGGGTGGTGAGGTAGACGGTGAAGACCTTGTCGAAACGGAGGTGGGACCGGCGCTCGTGAGGACGCTCGAACATGGGGGTAGCTCCCGGAACAGGTGGTGACAGGCGCAACCTACACGGTAGCCAGATGTAGGCAACTTCTTCACCTACATCCACCCATACACACCCATGTAACGGGTGCCGGATGCCTTCCGAAATGGCACGATTCCAGGCTGACCCCCTGTTTCCCGGAGACCCCGCTCGTGAACCGCACCCTCCTCGCCGCCGCCTTCCTCCTCGTGCCCGCGCTTGCCCTGGCGGACGCGGACCCTCGCTTCGCCAGGCTGCGCGACGAGGCCGAGCCCCTGGGCGGGCTGGGGACCTTCCTGGACAAGTACGTGGGCGCCTGCGACGGGCCCTTCGTGGACTCGCAGTGCAAGGCCAACGCGGAGGCGTTCCGGAAGAAGTACCAGGGCAAGCGGCTGTACATGATCGTCACCGAGGACGACGCCACCATGCTCTCCCCGGGGCCCTATTCGCTGGGCACGGGGGAGTACAGCATCCACATCACCCCGTTCTTCCCCGGCGGCAGCTCGGCGCTCACCCACGGCGCGCCCAAGAAGACGGACGGGAGCGGCAACCCCATCCTCCCCTACCTCACCGTCACGGGGGACATGCCGGCGGGGTGGAACCTGCAGATGTTCAACCGCCTGTTCTCCACGCGCTCGGTGCGGGCGCAGATTGTCTTCACCCCGCAGAGCGTGTGGAGCCTGCCCAAGAAGGGCGGCGGGAAGAGCCACGGCGTCACGGCGCGCATCGAGGCCATCTTCCTCACCGAGGGCCGCAGCGGGCAGCCCATGGGCCTGTGGCTCAACGGCAAGGACGCCAAGAAGAAGAAGCGCTAGCCGGGCGGCCCCTCACCGGGCGATGGCGATGTACTGGAGCGCCTCGCCCCGCTTCACTCGCAGGAGGATGCTGGCCCCGGCGCTCCCCTTCCCCAGCGCCGCGCGCACCCCGGCCGCGTCCGTCACCCGGCGGCGGTTCGCCTCCGTCACCACG
>NZ_JAAIYB010000145.1 GCF_010894475.1 Myxococcus vastator | reverse complement strand
GCTCCGGGGAGGACCTGGCCCGCCCCTATGACGAAGTGGACGCCGCGGTGCCGTTCCAGGGCGACGGCCGCACCCAGGGATTCCTCCACGCGGTGCTCGCCGTGGACCAGACGCTGCGCTTCAAGCGCGGCAACGACATCCGCGAGCCGCTGCGCCTGCGCATCGGACAAGGCTTCGACCTCACCCGGCACGTGCCCGCGGCGGGGAAGGTGGACGCCCCGGGGCCCGTGCTGCGCGACACCTTCGCCCGGCTCAGCGCCACCGCTGGAATCCTCACGGCCGCGGGCACCGTTCGCTATGACCCCAACGCGGGCCGCTTCGCCGGGCTCTCCGCGGAGGTGAATGTCGACAACGGCAAGGGGCACGCCGTGTATGCGCGCTTCGATGACCTGCTGTGGGCCGGCGGCGCCGCGCTCGACATGGGGGTGGATCCCCGCGCCGTCGGACCTGAGGTGCTTCGCCGCTCGCTGGATACCCTGGTAGGCGGACTATCCCGAGTAGAACCCGGCTTCCCTCCGGCCGAACGGGCTCAAGCCCTCATCGCGGGTACGCGTTTGAAGCTCGGATTTGGGCTGGGAGTGCGGTACGAAGCAATTGTGCAGCCGCTTTACCAGGATTCAAAAACTCAAGAAAACCGCCCTCTGGCTCAGCAGACGTTCGGCCTCTCGTATGGGCCTGCATGCGACTGCTGGCGGGTAGAGGGGGTGGTGACGCTGCGGCGGGAGCTGGGGCTGGAATTCTCCGGCATCAACCTCATCGTGGCGGATTTCGGATCCTTTGGTTCCGGAGGCTAGGAATCACCAGCAGTGGGTGGTGGTTCCTCCAACCCCGAAACAGCCAGGAGAAGTACTTCGTGTCGGACCTCGGAAAACGAATTGGGCAGCGCATCCGCGAGCTTCGGACACAGCGGCCGGAGCGATGGACGCAGGAAGAGCTCGCGGAGCGGGCGCAGATCAGCGTGTCGTTCCTTTCCATGATCGAGCGTGGCGAGCGTGTCCCCCATGTGGAGACGCTGGCGGCCCTCGCCAACGCCCTGGGCGTGAGCCTGGGCGAGCTCTTCACGGGAACGGAGCAGACCCTTGCTCAGACGGAGGACCTCCTGCGGCCCCTGTCTGACTTCGCGCGCGCCCGTGGCCTCACCGCCCGGGACGTGGACCGTCTCCTGGGCGTGGCCCGGGTGATGTTCAGCGGCACCGCCGCCTGACGTGACCCCAGGGATTCCAGGCCCTGGACGCAAGAGGGCTCCGGTCCACCTGTCCTGTCCTTGACTGGACGGTAGGTGGCCCAGGAAGATGCGGAAGATGCGCTGTGCGCTGCTCGCGTACAGCCCGCTTCCTTCATCGCCTTCAAGGAGTTTCCCCTGATGCGTCCGGGTCTGGCCCCGTGGGTGGCCTTCGCGAGCCTGCTGTTCGTTGCATGCTCGCCGTCGGCCCCCGCCACACTTGAATTCGTGGACCAGTCACCGGCTCAGCCGCGACTGGGAGAAATCACCACGCTGCGCTTCCGCGCGGTGGACTCCCGAGGCCAGCCGCAGGCGGGTACGCCGGTGTCCTTCACGCTGGAGTCCCCCGTTCCGGGCGTCGAGCTGTCGCCCACCGAGGGTGTCACCAACACGGGTGACGGCATCGTGTCCGTGCAGTTGACGGCGCGCGGTGGCCGGGTGGCCTCCGCCGTGGTCATCGCCACCGCTGGCACGGGCGCCGAGATGAAGCGGGCCGTTTCGCCCGTGGTCAGCTTCGCGGGCACCAACTCGAACTCCCGCCAGTTCACCTTCCAGTGCGGCTCGTTCTCCGGCAACGCCTCCGGTCTGCATCACGCCGTGGGCGCCTGGGACGAGACGCGCAGCCTCATCGCGGGCGTGAAGGTCAACTGCATCGCCCACGTGGGAGATCGCAACGGTGACGGCGTGGTGGGCGCGCAGGTGTCCTTCCTCACGGAGGCGGGCACCATCGGTCCCAGCGCCGTGTCCGTCACGGACGTGGTGGGCAACGCGGAGGTCCTCTACAAGACGTCCCTGCCGCTGCCGCAGGACGTGGAGCCGGGCGTCTTCAACTGGAACCCGCTGGTGGATGCGACCCACACGGGCGAGTACCTGGCGCCGCTGTGGATGCACCCCTTCCTCTGGGACGAGAACCCCATCGCCGTCTACGGCAACGCCCCGCAGCCCCAGCAGGACCGCCCGGAGCCGCGCCGTCCGGACCCCATCCGCCCCGGCATCGTCCTCAACCCGCGTGACAACCTGGTCTCGCTGATCGCCATCACCAGCGGTGAGGAGGCCTTCGACGACCTCAACAACAACGGTGTCTGGGACACGGGCGAGCCGTTCACGGACCTGACCGAGCCCTTCGTCGACAACGACGACAACGGCACGTGGGACCCGGGCGAGCGCTACGTGGACACCAACGGCGACGGCCGCTGGACGGGCAAGAATGGCCAGCACGACGCCAGCACGCTCATCTGGGTGCAGGAGCGCATCCTCTGGACGGGCATGCCGCACGGGCTGGACAAGGACCAGACGCAGCGGCAGATCAGCCCGCCGCCCAACGCGCCGCCGCCGCTCATCAGCCACTACGGGGGCCTCGCGATTTCGTTCATCGTCTCCGACCCCTGGTACAATCGCATGGCCCAGAACGGCGACGACGACGGTTGCGATGGCGGCGGCACCGGCCCCGTCAATGTGTCTCCGGCCGGCACGGGCATCGCGCTGACCTACCCGTCCTTCAACTTCGAGACGTACGTGGTCAGCGACGCGCACGAGCCGCCCGCCGAAGGCCCCCCGCCGCCGCTCTTCGTCCCGCCGGCCGAGTGGACGGTGTCGCCCATCTGCAAGTACACGGCGGCGCTGCTGGAGGGCCACGAGGCCGTCGTCCAGGGCCCCACCGTCAGAGGCACGGTGGAGTAGCCGCCGCCCGTTTCTCCGGGCGGGCCCAGGAAGGCATTGACCCCAGGGCCCGCCCTCCGTAGGTTCCCCACTGGTTGACTGGCGAATCACCCGCCGGTGGAGGACAACCGTGGGTCAGCAGAGCAAGCCGACGGCGGACAGTGGCACGCGCGAAAGCGAGCGCCGCCGCACCATCCTCCGCGCGGCCATCGACGTGTTCGCGCGCAAGGGCTACCACGGCTGCCGCATCGCGGACGTGGCGAAGGAAGCCGGCGTCGCGTACGGGCTCGTCTACCACTACTTCAAGAACAAGGATGAGCTGCTCGAGACGGTGTTCGACACCGGCTGGAGCGGCTTCGTCACGCGCGTGCGCGCGGTGGTGGAGGGCGAAGGCTCGCTGGCGGAGAAGGTCCACGGCATCGTCGAGGTGGCCTTCGAGGCCTACCGGGTGGACCCGCGCGCGGTGAAGGTGCTCATCCTGGAGATTGCGCGCAGTCCGGCGGGCTCGCGCATCAACCGGCAGACGGCCTTCGTGGACGCCATCCGGCTCAGCTCGGCGCTCTTCCACGCCGCGCAGGAGCGGGGCGAATTGCGGCGGGGGTTGGACCCGCACCTGGCCTCCGCGCTCCTCTTCGGCAACATCGAAATGGCGCTCACCGCCTTCGTCGTGGGGCTGGCCGACGCGCGCGACCCCGACGCGCTGGAGCGGGCGAAGTCGCAGATCGCCGACTCCTTCCTTTACGGCGTCCTCACGGGCGCCCAGGCCGCTGAGGTGTCCGAATGGAAGCCGGAGAAGTCCGCTACGAAGTCCAAGGCCCCCAAGCGCTCCTGACCATTGACCGGCCCAAGGCCCGCAACGCCTTGTCCCCGGGGGTGGTGCGCGAGCTGATGGCCGCGCTGGAGCGAGCCGAGTCCGACGCCGCGGTGCGCGTGGTGGTGCTCACGGGCGCGGGTGAAAAGGTTTTTTGCGCGGGCGGAGATTTGGGCACCATGGCCGGTGACGCGGGCTTCTTGTCCACGCACGAAGGCCGCCGCTCCTACGGGCGGCTGCTGGCGCGCTTCCAGGAACTGCGCAAGCCCACCGTGGCGCGCGTCAACGGGCACGCGCTCGCGGGAGGCCTGGGGCTGGTGCTCGCGTGTGATTTGGCCGTCGCGGTGGAGGGCGCGGACCTGGGCACGCCCGAAATCGACGTGGGCCTCTTCCCGATGATGATGATGGCGCTGCTGCAGCGTCACCTGGGCCGCAAGCGCGCGCTGGAGCTGGTGCTCACCGGAGACCGGCTGCCCGCGCGCGAGGCGCTGACGTTGGGGCTGCTCAACCGCGTGGTGCCGGCCGCGGAGCTGGACGCCGCGGTGGGGGCGCTCGCGGGAAAGCTGGCGGGAAAGAGCCAGGCGGTGCTGGCGCTGGGGCGCCGTGCCTTCTTCACCGCGGAGGACCTGCCGCTGCCCGCCGCGCTGGAGTACCTGGCCTCGCAGCTGTCGCTGAACGTGCTGGCGGACGACGCGGGGGAGGGCATCTCCGCGTTCCTGGAGAAGCGTCCCCCGAAGTGGAACGACCGCTGACGGCGGCTACGGCGTGCCCAGCCTGGCGTTGCCGCCCCGGGCGACGCTGGGCGGCAGGTGCGGGAAGAAGTCCAGCTTCAGCAGGTTCGCCCCGTCCACCCACAGCCCGTCCACCTTCACGCCCCAGTGCAGGTGCGGGCCGGTGACGCGGCCGGTGCTGCCCACCTTGCCCAGCACCTGGCCCTGCTTCACCCGCGCGCCCCTCTTCACGTCGATGCGGGACAGGTGGAAGTACGCGGTGTAGAGCCCCGCGCCGTGGTGCACCAGCACGGTGTTGCCCGCCGCGTAGTTGGCGCGCGCCATGACCACCGTGCCGTCGTTGGCGGCCTGCACCGGCGTGCCCGGGTCCCCGTCGATGTCCACGCCGAAGTGCTGGCTGGACAGCTTGCCGTTGAAGGTGCGGCGGTCGCCGAAGGGCGCGGTGATGCGGTCCTCCCGCGGCCACGCGAAGTTCCGCGAGAAGTGCGGCGCGCTGAAGTCCTGGGCGAAGGCCGCCGCGAAGGCGCGGCGGTCCGCGGCCATGCGCCTGCGCACCGACGCGGGCGGCTTCACGTACTTGCCGGCCACGCGCAGCTCGCGTGACGGGTAGCCGGACTCCACGATGTCCAGCGTGCCTTTCAGCTCCACCCGCGGCGCGCCCGGGGTGACAGGGCCCATGGCCGTCACCTCCGCGGCGCCGGGCGTCAGCTCCACCGGCAGGCCGGAGACGGCCAGATAGCCATCGCCCCAAGGGAAGAAGCGCAGCGCGCGTCCGGCGAGCGTGCCGGTGGGCGGCGCCGTCACGCCGCTCACCCTCACCAGCACCGGGTCTCCCGGCTTGGCCGCGGTGGGCTGCAGCGTCAGCTGGGGCGGGGCCTCCTGGGCGGCGTCCTCGCTGGACGCGCGCACCGGCACCGAGGCGGTTTCGGTCGCACCGGCCTCCGCTCCAAGTGCGAGCAGGGCGAGGAGCAGGAAAGGGGACTTGGAATACTTCCGGCCGGGTGCGTGCGAAGGCATGGGCCGTTTTTACACCACGTCGCGCGCAACGCTTCCCGGGGTGTGGCGTTGATTCGCCGCACGCTTGCTCCGCCCCTCGAAAGCGCTCGGCGTGTCGCCTGGGTGGGAGGATGACCGCACGCCTCCTCCGCGCGAAGCCGACACCAGAGGTTGTCGGTACTTGGACGACGCATCCTGTCCGCGTGCCGCCTGCCTGGCCGTAGGGCAGGCGGGCTACCAGGGCACATTCCGTCAAGGCGTACCCGGGGGACTGGGGGCTTCCTAGCTTCTGAACGGACTCGTTGATTGGGAGATTCGCGGATGCCTCGTCCCTATAGCTTTGACCACTACCAGGTTCCGAAGACGCTGCCGGCGCCGAAGCGAAGCCTGCGTCGGCAGGACAAGGCGCGGCTGGCCCATTCCAAGGCGCATCCCGAGGCCATGGAGAGCCACGAGGGCGTTCACTACGGCAAGCGCTTCGCGGAGACGGAAGAGCTCTACATCGCGCATCAGATGGAGGCGCAGTTGGAGGAGCTGGCGCGGCCGGAGCCGGACGCCAAGTTCTCCCACGGCCCGGAGTTCAAGGCGGCAGGTGGCACGTCGAAGCGCAAGGCGCGTCCGACGTCCGCGCCTGCCGTGGGAGGAACGGCGCCGATTGGCGCGCTGCCCCCCACGCGCGAGCAGCCGCCGCGCGGGCGGCTGCCGGAGCTTCAGCTTCGCGACGAGGCGGAGCACCAGCTCCAGGCCCTGCGGGGTGGACTGGGCGACGCCGTCAAGGCCGTGTCCCGGCTCCTCCTGCTGCCCGTCACGGTCGTCCGCATGGCCGCGGGCCGCATCCTTCCTCTGTCCTGACCTGGGTGAGCGACGCGCGTGGAGCTGAGGCTCGTTTCGTACAACATCCATAGTGGTATCGGGGCGGACGGCCGCTTCGACCTGGGCCGGGTGGGCGCGGTGCTCCGCGAAGTGGACGCGGACATCGTCGCGCTCCAGGAGGTAGGCGACTTCCGCGCGGTGACGCCTCGGGAGGACCAGCCAGAGCACCTGGCGGACATGCTCGGGCTGCACATGGCGTTTGGCCCCAACGTCGTGCGCAACGGCCGGCGCTATGGCAACGCCATCCTGTCGCGGCTGCCCATCCTCAAGTCGAAGAACTACGACTTGAGCGTGGGCCGCCGCGAGCCTCGGGGCGCGCTGCGCTGCGACCTGGACATCGGGGAAGGGCAGCAGCTCCACGTCTTCTCCCTCCACCTGGGCCTGCGCCTGGGCGAGCGGCGCAAGCAGGAGGCGCTGCTGCTGTCCTCGGACATCCTCCGTGATGCCGCGCGGAAGGACCCGTTGGTGGTGTGTGGAGATTTCAACTATTGGGGCAACGGCCCGGTGCCCTCAATGGTGCGCGAGGCCATCCACGACGCGGCGCTGGAGCTCGGCGCGCCCGCTCGCACGTACCCCACGCGCCTGCCCCTGCTACGGCTGGACCGCATCTTCGTGGACGCGGGCGTTCGGCCGCTGTCCATCCATCCTCACCGCACGAAGCTCAGCCGGGTGGCGTCTGACCACCTGCCCCTCGTGCTGCGCTTCGAGACGCCCATCGCCGTGGAGCCTTCCGTCTCTCCCCCGGTGCAGCTCATCGGGTAGACTGGGCGGATGGGCTGGCGCGCGCGTTCACTGGCCGACGCTTGCGGGTGCCGGACAAAAACTCCGTGACGTGGTTGTCGCGGAACGGGTGCATGCCTAGGTTGGCCCGCACCTGAGAGGCCGTATGCGTCGGCCGGAGAGCGCATGCACGTGGGAAGTGAACAGGCGGAGCGCGGAATCTCCGCGCTCGTCGGGCGCATGGCCGACGGCTTCAGCCGGCTGGTGACGCAGCACCTGCAACTGGCGCGCATGGAGCTGGCCGAGGACGTCAAGGCCACGGGCCTGGACGTGGCGATGATCGTGGCCTTCGTGCCCTTCATCCTCGTGGGTTATGGCTTCGTGTGCGCGGCGCTGGCAGCGTGGCTGTCCACGTGGTTGGGATGGCCCGGAGCGCTGGCCGGAATCGGCCTGCTGAATCTGGTGGGCGGCGTGGGCGGCGCGATGTGGGCGGTGAACCGGCTGAAGGCGCGCCGGATGATGGACGATACGTCACAGGAGCTCTCGCTCAGCGTGGCCGCGCTCACCAACGCCGCCCCCAGCGCGGCCGTGAACGCGCTCCAGGGGACGAAAAGTGAAATCTTCAAGGAGCCCCCGCATGGCCGGTAGCAATGGACAGCCCAAGGCCCACAGTCCCCGCAGCAGCGCGGACCTGCGCGCCGAAATCGAGCGCACGCGCGCCGAGCTGGCCACGTCCGTGAGCGCCCTTCGCGAGGAAGTGGCCGTGGCCGCCGACTGGCGCCAGTGGGTGAACCGCAATCCCTACGCCTGCGTGGGCGCCGCGTTCGTGGTGGGGCTGTGGCTGGGCTCGCGCGACTGACGACTTCCGTAGTACCCCCAATGAGGAGCTGACTTCGATGGAGATGAATCCGCAGCAGATGGCCGACAGGGCCCGTGAGTTGCAGGACCGCGTGGTGCCGCAGATCGACGAGGCCCGTCAGAACATCGTGGACCTGAACCACCGCGTGGTGAGCTTCATCCGCGCCAATCCGGGCACGTGCCTGCTGGGCGCCGTGGCCGTGGGCTTCCTCGTCGGACGCATTGCCTCGCGCCGCTGAGCCGCGCGCTGGAACCACACGAGAGGGTGAACGCATGACGACGTTTCCAGGTGCATCGAGCAATGGCACGCCGCAGGACCCGCAGGGCGGCTTCGGGCAGCGGGTGGACCACATCGGCAGCGACGCGCAGCAGCTCTGGTCCGACGCGCGCAGCGCGGTGACGGACTTGGGACAGACGCTGGACCTGCGCGGACGCGTGGAGCGCAACCCCTACGGGATGATGGCGGCCGCCGTGGGCGTCGGCTATCTGCTGGGCGGCGGGCTCTTCACGCCGCTGACGGCGCGCATCCTCCGGCTGGGCGTGCGCCTGGCGGCGCTGCCGCTCGTCAAGGATGAGCTGATGGGCATGGCGGAAGCGGCCTTCCAGGGCTATCAGACTGGACGTGGTATGGCTGGTCCGGGCCCGCAGGGCTCCGCGTCGGCGAATGCCAGCTCCGCAGGAACTCCTCGCCCGCCGACGTACTGAGCCGGGCTCTCCTCCACCCCACAACCCCTGGAGTCGCAAATGGTGAACTTCAACAACCTCAAGAAGCTGGACAAGGACGACCTGCTGCACCTGGTGGGCCTGGAGACGCGCCGGGACACGGTGGACACGCTGCTGCCCGTCGTGGGCGCCTTCGCCGCGGGCATCCTCTTGGGCGCGGGCCTGGGCCTGCTGCTGGCGCCCAAGCCGGGCAACCAGCTGCGCGATGACCTCCGTCAGCGCCTGCACACCGGCCAGGAGTACCTGACCAACGCGGTCGGCCGCTCGTCCGAGGGCGTGGCGCAGACGGGCCCGCAGGGCACCGTGTCCCGCACCTCCTGATTCGCGGCCTCCGCCGTACACGGCCCCGGACGGGGCCATGGGCCTCCATTCGCGCCGGCAACGGCCGCGGGTGGGGGCCTTCCCGTTTGGAGCCGGTTAGAGTCCACCGCCGTGAGCGAGACGACGCAGGGTGGGATGGTGAAGCACGCCGGGGCCAGCGAGGGCGCGCGCCCGGACGCGGCGCTGGCGCGGCTGCGCGCGCTGGAGACGCTGGAGTCCGGCTACGAGGCGTGGCTGGAGCTTCAGGTGGAGCATGCGGCGTCGCGGCTGCGCTTCCGCGAGGAGCGCGAGCGGCTGGAGCAGCAGGGCTCGTTCCTGCTGGGCGCGGTGCGCGCGGCGGCGCTGACGCCTCCGCCGGGCGCCGAGCCCGCGCTGGTGACGCCGCCGGCCGCGCCGGGGGACTTCCTGCGGGACGCGGAGGACAAGCTGACGCAGGCCCGCGACGCGCTGGCCCTGCGCGAGGCGGAGAGCGAGGCGAAGCATGCCGAGGCCTTCGCGGAGATTCGCGCCACGCTCAAGGACCGCATCCAGCGCTACCTGAGCGCGAGCCGTCCGTCCCTGACGTTGCTGCTGCGCCGCGTGGGGACGGAGCGCGCGATTCTCCATCTGAAGCGCGTGTCCGGAGACACGCCCGTGCTGCTGTGCTTCCTGCTGACGGGCAGGATTCCGTCCCGGTACGGCTTCCTGCTGGACGACTCCACCGAGGACGTGTCGCTGCCGCCCGCGCCGCTCTACGCCGATGAGGGCGTCGCCGCGGAGCAGGTGCGTCCGGACGCGGCGGGGTTGGAGGCGCGCGTGCGGGGGGCAGGGGAGGTGGTGCCGCTGAAGGGCTTCCTCCCCTTGTTCGTCCCGCGCCCCGCGGGAGGCGAGGACTTCTTCCGGCTGCTGCAGCGGGGCGTGGTGCTGGAGGTGGAGGTCTCGGACGGGACGGCCTTCCGCAACGTCCTCTCCCGCGAGGAGTCCGAGCGCTTCGCGGGGCACCTGCTGCGCCTCAAGCTGGAGGGGCGCATCGGGCTGGACATCGAAGTGGGCTGACGCGCCGCCGGGGGGGCTTCCTAGCGCGTGCGCACCACGCCCACCTCGGCGGTGCCCGCCAGCAGCGCGCTGCCGAGGAACAGGTTGCCGGACTCGGCGCCGCCCATGCGCACGGCGTGGAAGATGACCAGGTAGGTCTGCTCGCGCTGGGGGAACGCGGTGGCCGGAATCGTCACGCGGGCCTCGCGGTACGGGCCCGGCAGGCCCACCAGTTGGAGGAACTGGACCGGCGTGGAGGGCAGGTTGGTGTACGTCGGCTCGCCCTGCGCGCCCTCGGCGCTCAGGGGCACCACGGTGACGAAGCCGAGCGTGCGCTCGGTGTTCGCCGGGGCCGCGGGCCGGTCGAAGGACAGGGGCGTGCTCGCGTCGATGCGCAGGAAGCCTTCGGGCGGGTGCAGCGCGGCGATGGTCTCCTTCACCGGCGCGTCGTCCACCTGGCCCACGTAGCGCGTGCCACCCTGGTTCGCGATGAACTGGTACGTGGCACCGGACTGGTAGGTGAAGTCGGAGGCGCCCACGCTGGTGCGGCGGTAGTTGCCGGAGCCCTCGTCCGCGAGCGCCGTGGCCTGGCCCCCCACCGGCTGCACCGTGATTTCGGCCCCCGCCAGGCCGGAGGGCTGCGAGTTCTCCCCCGTCCGGCTGCCGAAGAAGAGGATGGCGGCCGTCTGCGCGGGCAGGGCGATGACGTCGCCGCCATCCGGGCTGAAGGTGCCCGCGTCATGGCCGGCCAGCGCGGAGGCGGAGACCTCGACCTCCGGGGTGGAGAGCAGCGTGCCGACCATGACGTGCTCGGCGGTGAGCTGGTCCAGGTCGCAAGCCAGGAAGGCGAGGGAGGAGGCGGCGAGCGCCGCGGACACCAGGGTGCGTTTCATGGGAGCACGAGCATAGCAGGTGCCCCCGCAACGACGCCCGCGCGCGGGCCCGTCTCAGGGTATCCTCCGGGCCACCCGTGCAAGGTCACCGCGTTCACTCCGCAGGCCGGCGCTTCCTGAAGCGGCTTGGCGTCTCGCTGTTGATGGCCCTCCTCTTCGGAGGCGTGCTGGGGCTTCTCGTGTACCTGCGCCCCACCAGCATCGTGCCGCCCAAGGATCCACCGTCGGCCTGGGTCCCCTCCGCGGCGGTGAACGCCGTGCAGGCCTGGCTGGAGAACTGGGAGCGCGTCACCTACGACTGGCGCGTGCGGGAGCTGGGGGAGCGCTCCGAGCGCCCCGACGAGGCCGTCGTCATCGCCATTGACGACGAGACGCTCGCCGAGGCCCGCCAGGATGTACGCCCCGGCGTCGCCACGCAGCCCTGGCCGCGCCAGCTCGTGGGCCGCCTGGTGCACCGGCTGGTCCAGGAGGGGGCGTTGCTGGTGCTCGTGGACCTGCCCTTCACCGACCTGAGCCCCAACGGCTGCGCCGAAGCCTCGCCCGCGCAGTCGCTCTCCTGCGACGACGCGGCCTTCGCCGCCCAGCTGGCGAACGACGCGGGCCGGGCGCTGCTGTCTTTCACCTGGGAAGCGCAGGGCCCCCGGGTGATGCCCCCCGCCAACCGCCTGTGGCCATACCGCGTGAAGCTGGGCGTCTATGACGCGTCCGAGGCGGCCTTCCTGCGCGCGCAGGCCGTGCTCGCGGCGCAGCGCCCCGCCTTCATCATCCCCGCGGGCAGCCAGGTGGAGGTCTGGGGCGGCGCCACGGACGAAGCGGACGGCAAGGCGCTGGGCGCGCGCCTGGGAGCCACCGCGCACGTCCTGGAGGAGCGCCGCGCCGCGGATGACAGCTACCGCGTGGGCCCCACGGAGCTCTTCGTCGCGCTGGCGGAGGTGCAGGTGGAGGGACTGGACGCGGCGGGCCTCATCGAGCTGCGCCAGGTTCAGCACCCCGTGGTGCCGCTGTTGAACGGCAGCGCGGGGTTCGGCGCGTCCACGCTCGTGGCGGGACGGGACGGGCGCGTGCGCGCCGTGGCGCACCTCATGAGCTACACCGTGCGCGGCAAGCGCCACATCCTGCCGTCGCTGCCCCTGGCCGCGGCCATGCGGCTGGCTGGGACGCGCACGCTCCGCTATGCGGACGGCAAGCTGCACGTGGGGGACCAGTACGCGTTCCCCATGAGCGCCTCGGGCCTGAGCCTGCTGCGCTGGGACGCGCCCAACGCGGGCCGGGGCTCGCGCGGCTCGCTGGCGCGCTCCATCCGCGCGTGGAACGTGCTCCTCAACGTCTTCGACGTGGCGGACGAGCGCCCCGCGCGCTTCGAGAATGACCTGGAGGGCCGCACCGTCGTCCTCACGCGGACCGCCGGCGAGTCCGCGCACCTGCGTCCCACGCCCCTGGGGCCCCAGACGCCCGGGGGCGCGATTCTGGGGCAGGCGCTGGCCAACATCCTCCGCTCGGAGGGCATCACCCGCGCGGCGCCAGACTTGGACCTGCTCCTCACGCTGGGGCTGGCCTTCGTCGGGGCCTTCCTGGCGCTGTCGCTCAGCTTCCTGCTGCGCTCGGTGCGCGGCGCCGTGCTCTACGTGGGCTTCCTGGTGGCGGCGGGCGCGGGCTACACCTTCGGCGCCGCGTACGTCTTCGTCGACCAGCGGCTGTGGGTGGCCATGGCCGGGCCGCTGCTGGCCATGGTGGGGGCCTTCGTCGCGACCATCCGCTACGCCTACGGCACGGAGCGGCAGATTCGCGACTTCGTGCACAACGCGCTCGGCCGCTACGTCAGCCCGGACGTGGCCCGGCTGGTGGCGCGGGACTTGAGCCTGATGCGCCCCGAGCGCCGGCAGATGTCCGTGTACGTCTGTGACATCGAGGGCTTCACGCGGCTGTCGGAGGGCATGCCGCCCGAGCAGCTCGTGGGCCTCTTCAACGCGTACCTCACGGAGATTTCCGCGGTGGTGCGGTCCACGGCGGGGCAGGTGGACAAGTACATCGGCGACTCGGTGATGGCCTTCTGGGGCGCGCCGGTGCGCACGGACCGCCACGCGCACCTGGCCTGTGAGGCGGCGCTGAAGATGCGGGAGGTGCTGACCGAGCGTCAGCCCGCCTGGGAGAAGAAGTACGGCCACCGCCTCAGCTTCCGCGCGGCCGTGGACACCGGGGAGCTGGTGGTGGGTGACCTGGGCAGCGAGCTGAAGTCCAACTACACCGTGCTCGGAGACGCGGTGGGGCTGGCCTCGCGGCTGGAGTCCATCAACAAGGTGTACGGCACCTACGTGCTGGCCGGGGACACCACCGCGCAGCTCGCCAGCGGCAGCTACGTCTTTCGCGTGGTGGACCTGGTGCGCTTCAAGGGCCGCCCGCAGCCGGTGCGCGTGCATGAGCTGGTGGCGCGGCGCGGAGAAATCACCCCCCGCATGCAGGAGCAGCTCGCGCTCCACGAGCAGGCCCTCACCGCCTACCACCAGCGCCGCTTCGCGGAGGCGCACGCCCTCTTCGAGCGCGCTTCACACGAGTACCAGGACACCGTCGCCGCGCTCTACGCCGGCCGCTGCGCCCGCTTCCTCGTCACGCCGCCGCCCTTGGACTGGGACGGGGTGCACGGCATGGAGGAGGGGGCGCCCACCGCCGCGGCGGCGTGAGTCACGGCTCGCCGCCGTCCGAGTCCGGCTGGCCGAAGAGCTCCTTCACGGGCGCGTCCTTCGCGATGTGCTCCGCCACCACGCGGCGCATCTTCTCCGCCGTCATCGCCGAGTAGTACACCTCGCCCGGCCAGCCCATGAGCTGGTAGTCCTCGGGGGAGAGCGGGTCTCTCTTGCGGCCGGTGTCCTCGCGGATGACGACGTTCGGCCCCATGTGGCAGAAGCCGTAGCAGCCGCCGCGGTACAGCTCGCAGCGCGGCGCCAGCCCCTGGGCGGAGAGGGTGTCCCGGGCCTCGGCGTGGACGGCGTCCGCGCCGCCCGCCTTGCAACTGGAGCCCTTGCACACCGACAAGCGATAGCGCTTCACGGCGGCGTCTCCATGAGGCCGCCATCAAGCGTATTGAAGAGGTTCAGCTTCACCACCAGCCCCCTGGAAAAGCGCCGGCCCGCCCTCCCGCGTTGAAGCGGTAGGCGGGCCGGGAGTCCTGGTGAGGCCGGTACGGCCTCACTGGGAATCGGGATTCACTTGATGAACTTCGTCACCTGGATGGGGCCCTGCTGCGTGACGACCGTCTGGTGGCCCGCATGGGCCCCCGCGGGCAGCGCCTTGCCGTGGCCGTCGTGCTCTCCATGCGGCAGCTTCAGCTCCACCAGGCCCTCGCCGATGCGCGTGTGCGCTTCCTTGTGGACGTGGTGCGGCTCCTCGGAGCCCTCCCGCTTGTTCCACGGGTCCGACGGGTGGGACACCGGTGGGCCCTTGAGCAGCTTCGGGATGTCGTAGACGAAGTTCTGCCGCGTGTACTCGGGCGGGGTGTGCGTGTAGGTGTCCATGCGGATGGCGTCCTTGGGGCACGCATCCACGCAGAGGCCGCACACGATGCACCGCAACTCGTCGATGACGAACTGGGTGGGGTACTTCTCGATGACGCGGTCCTCGGAGTCCGAGGCTTCGTCCTCGTACTCACCCGCCTCGATGTAGATGCACTGCGCCGGGCAGATGGTGGCGCACATGTAGCAAGCCACGCAGCGCGGCTTGCCGTCCTCGCGCGGAACCAGCCGGTGCAGGCCGCGGTAGCCCTCGGGGTAGATGGGCTTCTCCTCGGGGTACGCCACCGTCGTCATCAGGCTGGCGCCGGTGCGGTCCACCACCTGCGTGTTGGTGTCACGCGTCCCGAAGAGGTTGCGGAAGAAGTGCTTCGCGGTGATGCCCAGGCCGCGGAGCAGGTTGGGCACGTAGGTCCGCTCGCGGATGTCCGTGCGCGGGTCCTTGCTTACCTTGTAGGCCATGATGGTTCTCGATTCCCGGATGCTGGGGCCGAAAGGTGCGGCCTAGTGGGTGGACGCCGGGGCCGCGCCGTGGGCGTGCGCCGGCACGTCATGGGCACCATGCCCGCCGTGTCCGTGGTCGTGGCCATGGGCGCCGTGCGCGCCGCCATGTGCACCGCCGCCCTCGGGGACCTTCGTCGTCGTGGTCAACACCACCAGGAGGCCAATCTCCGCCAGGCCGAGGATGGCCAGCGCCCGCAGGGACGGATCCCAGAGGACCAGCGCGCCGGTCACGAACACGTTCACCAGGCCGATGGGGAGGAGGATCTTCCAGCCCAGGGACTGAATCTGGTCGTAGCGGAAGCGGGGGAACGTCCAGCGGATGAGCAGCTGCACCCAGATGAGGAACAGCACCTTGAGCCAGAACACCGTGCCCAGGATGGTGCCCAGCAGCCAGCCGTGCTCCTGCATGACGGGCAGGTTGGCCAGCCACTCGTTGCCGAAGGGCAGGTGGTAGCCGCCGAAGAACAGCGCCGTCGTCACGCCGGCCAGCACCACGACCTCCACGAACTCGGAGATCATGAAGAGGCCGAACTTCATGCCGGAGTACTCGACGAAGTAGCCGATGATTTCGGACTCGCCTTCCGGCAGGTCGAACGGGGCGCGCTTGGTCTCCGCGAAGGACGCGGCGAAGAAGAGCAGGAAGCCCAGCGGCTGGATGAAGATGCCCCACGCGGGCAGCCCCAGGTCGAAGGCGCCGTCGGTGCGCCACAGGTACTGGGCCTGGCCCGTGCCGCCGGTGAGCGCGCTGCCGATGTCACCGATGATGGCGGGGAACTGGACCGAGGAGAACGTCAGGAAGAGGCCGACCAGGGACAGGCCGAGGGCGACTTCGTAGGAGATCATCTGCGAGGTGGCGCGCACGCCGCCCAGCAGCGCGAACTTGTTGTTGGAGGCCCAGCCGGCCAGCGCGGTGCCGTAGACGGCCAGCGAGGCGATGGCGAGCACGTAGAGGACGCCGAAGTCCGGCGTGGCCACCACCATGTCCACGTTGCGGCCGAACACCTGCACCGACGGACCGGCGGGCACCACGGCGAACAGGGCGAAGGTGGGCGCGAAGGCCAGGATGGGGCCCAGGTTGAACATGAACCGGTTCGCCGTGGCCGGAATCAGGTCCTCCTTGGTCAGCATCTTCAGCACGTCCGTGAGGATGTGCGGGAGGCCGCCCAGCGAGCGGTTCTTCAGGCCGGGCAGGGCGATGCGGGCGCGGTTGGGACCCATGCGGTCCTGGATGAACGCGCTCCACTTGCGCTCCGCCATGGTCAGCAGCGTGGCGATGACCATCACGAAGATGAGGACGAGGAACAGCACGTTGGTCAGCCGGCTCGCGCCCGTGAACCAGTGCTCCTCCACCAGGCCACCCACCAGGTAGGCCGACGCCATGCCACCCGCCATCAGGAAGACGATGGTGAACATGGCGACGAGAATCGTCAGTACGCGGCTCATGACTAGATACCCCTCACCCGAGGCGTGCCGAACTCACGGTACCCCGCGGGGCGACCGTCGGCACCTGCCGGCAGCGGATTGATGCCCGGCTTCTCCCGGTCCGCCGGAGACGCCTTCTCCCAGTTGAACTCCGCGAACTCGGCCACCTGGCCCGCCAGCTCGCGCCACACGTCGACGGCGCGCTTCCAGGTGGACTCGCCACCCAGCTCACGCGTCAGCTCCCGGACCCACTCCCAGCCCGGGACGACGTCGCCCTTGGGCGGGTACGCCTTGCGGAAGCGCTGGATGATGCCGTCCTGCTGGACGAAGGAGCCCTCGTCCTCCACGGGGACGGAGGCCGGCAGCAGCACCGTGGCCTGCGCGGTGATGGCGGACTCGGTGAAGGCCTGCGCCACGAACACGTCCAGCTGACCGGCGGCCTCCGCGAAGGCGTCCACGTTGCCCGGCACCTCGGTGCCGATGGCGTAGAGCGCCTTCACCGTGCCCGCCTTCAGCGCGGTGGTGAGCGCGTCGAAGGTCTCCAGCTTGAGGCCCAGCCCCTTCGCGATGAGCTCCAGGCCCTTGCGGTTGGGGTTCTTGTCCGCCGTCATCAGGAAGTGGTCGGCGGGGCCCGAAGCACGGCCGCCCACGTACACGGTGGACACGCCCAGCGTGCCCTTGGCGAAGCTCAGCCCGGCCAGCAGGTCCTCGTTGGAGGCCAGGGGCGAGGCCATCACCGCCAGCTGCTTGCCGCCCTGCACCGAGCGCAGCGCCTTGGCCGCGGCCTGGACCGCTTCCTTGCGCGTGGTGACGGGCACCGCCTCACCGGCGCGGCTGGCGCGGCGGCCCACCTGCGCCTGCAGCACGCGGCCCAGGTTCAGGTACTTGTAGGTGAGCCGGCCCTCGTCGCACATCCAGCTCTTGTTGATGGCCTCGTTCTCCCGCGGGCGGTAGCGGTACGAGTCCTGCGACATCCAGTCCACGTAGGTGGTGCAGCCGCGCGAGCAGCCGGTGCACACCGACGGGGTGGCGGACAGGAACCACGCGCGCGCCTTGAAGCGGAAGTCGCGGCTGAGCAGCGCGCCCACCGGGCACACGTCCACGGTGTTGAGCGAGTAGTTGCTGTCCAGCTCGCTGCCCGGGAACACGTCGATGCGCTCGTGGCTGCCGCGGCCGAACACGCCCAGCTGCGGCTCCTTGGCCACTTCATTCATCACGCGCACGCAGCGGGTGCACATGATGCAGCGCTCCTGGTCCAGCACGACGCGGGGCCCCAGCACCTTGCGCTTGTTCTTGAGGGCCTTGGTGCCCTCCAGGCGCGAGGGCCGGTAGTCGTACTTCATGTAGTAGTCCTGCAGCTTGCACTCACCGGCCTGGTCGCAGATGGAGCAGTCGACCGGGTGGTTGAGCAGCAGGAACTCCATCACCGCGCGCTGCTGCTCCTTCACCTTCGGCGTGGTCGTCTTGACGACCTGGCCTTCGGCCATGGGCGTCTGGCACGCGGGCACCATCTTGGGCGCGTTGGACGCTTCAATGAGGCAGATGCGGCAGTTGGCCGCGATGGAGAGGCGCGGGTGGTAGCAGTAGTACGGGATGTCCGAGCCGACCGCCTTGGCCGCCTCGATCATGTTCGTCCCCGGCTTCACCACGACTTCCTTGCCGTCGATGGTGGCGGTGATGAACCCCGGGTTCTTTGGCGCCGGCTTGGGCGGCGGGCCGCCGGAGGGCGGCTTGGGCGGCGGCGTCCCCG
>NZ_JAAIYB010000144.1 GCF_010894475.1 Myxococcus vastator | reverse complement strand
GGCGGGCGGCGGAACGACGACGGGTGCTCAGTTGTTGGAGCGGTAGACGTAGAGGTGCGTGTGGTTGAAATCGCCACCAATCGCCTCTATGCGGGCCAGTACGGACTGGCCCAGTTCATTCATCGCCACGCGGCTGTACAGGGGCACTCTGCCCGGTTGGGGGCGCAGCAAACCACCCACGGGACTCCAGGCCGCGCCATCCCAGCGCTGGACGTACGAAACCTCAGGTTCGCCAGCGAACTCAGGCTCACTGAGGAGGACCACCGTATCGCCCCCCTTGTCGATACCGAGCATTGAGATGACAGTATCGGTTGTCCCCGGGAACAGCCCACCGACACGATTCCCCATCCGCACCCAAGAACTCCCGTCGAAACGGAAGACGAGCGCATCCAGCGCGCCGTCTGAGTTCTGGGCCGCGCCTACTCGGATCAGGCTATCGGAGGCATCGAGCGCAACGCCACGAAACAATCCAGTCAAGGGAGGGACCTGAAACTCCCACCCGGTCCCATTCCAACGCTGAATGTAGACCTGCGCATTTTGGTCCGGGCCCGTTTCCCCCCATAGAACGACAGGGCGTCCCGTCGTATCCAGCATCAATGCCACGCCATTCACCAACCACGTTGGATTGACCTTGAGGGCGCCCCCCAGGGCCGCCCAGGCAACTCCATCCCAGTGCCAAACACTCACCTGGGATTGCCCTCCCCGGTATTCACGAAGCGCCATCGCCATGACGCCGCCTGCATTCGCATCAAACGCAAAAAAGTCAACGCTTGCCGATTCCATGAGCGGAGTCACGGGCGCCCCTACAGCATTCCAAGCACCATTCTCCCATCGGCGGACATGAGCGGAAATCGGGCTCCCCGAAACAGATTGGAGCCAGGCAACAAGTGGAGCGTGGCCATTAGGAATTCTGAGCGTAGCGTTAGAAACGTAGGCGCCATATCCTGACTCCCCCAGGACCTCGCCCACTGGCTGCCAGGAACTTCCATTCCACCGTTTGACGTAGACCCCCAGCAGCTGGCGTATGGAGCCATTGACATAAGCGACAACTGGCTGTTCATCCGCATCGACCGCCAGGGAAGCAAACTGTGCGGTCTCAAGTTCCTCGGGTGCGCTCGAAACAGCGGCCCCTAGGGACAGGTATCCTGGAGCCGTCCACTCCCAAGCCTCGGCGGGCAAAGCCACCGCGTTACCTGCGAGATCCGTCAGAGAGGCGGCGAGCCTCACGCTCATGACGGTGTCCACCGGAAGCGCTTCCTCCAATTCCAATTCAAGCGAAGCACCATCCGAAGAAAGGCGCGGTACGGCGGCAATCTCCGAGCCGTCAGACAAGAGCGCCACGGAGTCGAGCGTCACCGTCCCTGGATCCAATGCCTCTGAAAAAACAGCTTGAATGGTCTGCCGCACCGAAACAGTGCGTGTTCCCGGCAAAGGCATCTGTTGGACCAACCGTGGTGCTGTCCGGTCCACGACGAGCGACTTTGCCTCACTCACGAACGTGCGCTCCCCCACGGCCGCCTTCACAGCGAAAGTATGCGTTCCCTCGTCAAGGGCATGCGTGCTCCACCGCAGTTCATGCGGCGGCGCGAGTTGGGCAACCACGACTCCGTTGACGAGCAACTCCACCGTGTCCGGAGCACCTCCACTCACGGACGCTCGGACCACGACATCGCTGTTGGTCACTGCGCGTGACAACGTCAATGACACCGTGGGGCTCGGCGTGCCCGAATCGGGATGTTCAGGCACGGCCTCAACTTCCGGCACGTTGATACAAGCCCCAAGCAAGGTACTGAACCACACTGACAAGAGTCGGATGAATCTCATATGGCCGGTTTTCGGATGCAGCAGCCATTCCCAGGAAAGGTGGACTTTGCTGCCCCCAAAGGCTTGGATATTCGATGACTTACAGAGCAGGAGCCGTCCGAGCCCACCCGAGGCACACCACACCTTGGACCCTGGGTCCGGGTAGGTGGACACTTTCTCCGACCGGCACACTTCGACTTCCAAAAGACAGCACCCCCGCGGGGAAATGCCCCACGGGGGTGCCTGTTCAAGCCCAAGCGTCTAGCGAAGCAGACGTGCCTGAGAACTCACGGCAGGGCGGGAGGAGGAGCAGGATGCACGCCAATCCCCGTGATGGCCACATCGCTCGTAAGAGGCTGGCCCCAGATGTTCTCGTAGGTCCCGCTGATCCCGCGACTCCCCAGCTTCGAGAAGCCCACCGTAATCTCGGTTCCGAGCAGATTGGGGTTGTTCGGCCCAGCATAAATGAAACGGAACCGGGAGCTGTATCCCGACCTGATGATTGGGAACACAGGGTTTTGGATAGGCGTGGTGGTATACAGCGGGGCCGTCGGCTCGGCCTCGAGCAGGTCGAATCCCGTCAGGAAGCCCTTTTCACCTTGCGCATCGCCGAGCGTGCCGCTGTTGTTCAAGTCGATGTTGAAAAAGATTTGAACGCGCTCCCCAGTCGCGACTTTGCTCGCAATCGGATGCGTGAAGTAAACATAAACATCTTCACCGACATTCAACTGGCCCGAAGTCGGGAGTGTCACTGACGTTTCATGGTACCGCGACTCTGCGATAGCCGTCGGCTGCTGCGGTCCGCGAGGCTCACCCGCGAAGAAGAAGCCCCGGGAGCTGAACAGCGAGCCGCCCTCGGCGGACACCGCGCGCACGTCCAGGTTGTACTCCCTACCCTCGACGATGGGCCCGGGGTTGACCGTCGCGCTGTATCCGCCGTTGTTCACGGTCGCCGTCACGCCCAGCGATTCACGCGCATCCTCGTTGGTCATGCGCACGAGCAGCGAGTCCTGCTGAATCGGCTGGTTGAAGAACACGTGGATGGGCTCGCCGGGGCGAACCAGGTTGCGCAGCGGGTGCAGGTCGGCGGCGGCGCCCCGGAGGCTGGCCACGTTGCTGCTCTCGATGCTCAGCGGCACGTTCTGCGGCCGCGAGTACGGCAGGCTGATGAGCCGCGTGGTGCCGTTGGCCACCACCTCGGCCCCAGAATACGTGCTGACGTAGCCGCCCGTCTCCGGGATGCCGTCGCCGTTACTGTCCATGGGCGACACCCACAGCTTGTACTGCCCGGCGCCGTTGCGCAGGCGCGCCAGCTCCGACGCGCTCGGGATGCCCGTGAAGGACAGCAGGCCCTGCTCGTTCGCGGTCGCCTCCACCACGACGGAGCTCACCATCGACGAGGATTGGTCACCGTTGTTGATGGACCCCGCCGGCGTGGCCTCCAGCGTCGCCCGGGTCCCCGCCGCGGGACGGCCCGTCGGCGTCACCACCAGGAAGTTCAGCGTGCCGTCCAGCCGCGTCAGCGTGATGGGGCCGAAGCTCGCGTTGCCGTTGTTGATGGGGACGTTGCCCGCCGTCGTCGGCACCGTCGCCTGCGCGCGCAGCGTGGCGTAGCCCGCCTTGGAGAACGTCAGCAGCACCTGCGCGCCGCCCGGCACGTTCGTGTAGGTGAAGTTGCCCTTCGCATCCGAGAGGGCCGCCACCGGCTCCGCAGAGCTGCCGATGGTCATCTCCACCGAGACCTCCGTCAGGGGCTGCAGGCTCGTGCTCAGCACCTGGCCCGACACCGTGCCCTTGGGATTGGCCGGCGTCACCACCGTCACCGAGTCAGGTTCACGCACGCCGTCCGCGATTCCGTCTCCGTCCGCGTCAACCAGGTCGTCGCCACAACCGAACGCCAGGAACGGAACCACGGCCATAACCAGATGCTTCTTCATCTTCCCCGCCTTGAAAGAAAAGTCCCCAACTATCACCGCCTCGACATTCCATGAGGCACCAGCCGGACACTCTCCGACACTTGCCCGTTCCGTCAAGAAGCCCCCCTGGATTCAGAGCCGGTTCTCATCCGCCGAGACGCCGGTGGCCGGGTGTGTCACGGATCACTCGGAGAACCCCGAATGCCCCCATGGACATGAGTCACTGCTGACCCGACGGCGTGACCCACCCGGGCTTTCCGCGGGCTGCTAGCGTGAGCCCATGCCGGATGTCTTGGATGTGAATGACCCCTGTCTGGGCTGCGCCATCGTGCGGGGTGCGACGCGGCCCGTGGGCGGCGTCATCGCCCGCGCGCCGGGGCTGGTGCTGCATGGCGTGGCGGGCCCCAGCCCCGTGCCCGGCTGGGTCGTCCTCTCCAGCGCCCAGCATGTGCGCGCCTGGTATGACCTGGAGCCGGACGCGGCGAGCGAGCTCGGCCCCTTCACCGCCCGGGTCATGCGCGCCCAGCGCGAGGTGCTGGGCGCCGAACACGCCTACGCCTTCGCCATTGGCGATGTGCTGCGCCACTTCCACCTGCACCTCGTCCCCCGCTATCCCCAGACGCCGCAGCGGCTCTGGGGCCGCGCCGTCTTCGACGCTCCCCCCGCCGACCACCTCCCCGCGCGGGAGCTGGAGGCCGCGGCCCAGGCGCTCGCCGCCGCGCTGGGGGACTGAAGGCCCGGGCCCAGCGCCCTCCTCGCGTGATAGAGACAGCGGCCTCCCCTCCCGTCGAGAGGTGCCGCCTTGTCGCCCGAGCCCCGCAACCGCGTCCTGGAAAAGATGCTCGAGCGGCTCTACGCCGCGCTCGCATCCGGCCCCAGCCTCCACAGCCGGCCGCACAACAGCCGCCAGCGCGTGGACCTCGCCACGCTGAGCCGGCTGGATGGCACCGCGCCGCACACCGTGCTGGCCGCCCTGCTCGGCGAAAAGGCCCAGGCCCGGCTCGGCGTGAAGCCGCCACCTCCCGAGGCCCGCGCGCGCAAGGGCTCCGCCCAGGTCCGCACCGCTCGCTCCCGGGACGACGAGGCCACGGAGATGGATGCCGACGACATGCTGGACGCGGCACCCACGGCCGCGCACGCGCTGGACGACGATGGCGTCCGTTCCCGCGACGCGGCCTCCGACGCCGCGCTTCCGCTGGACGCCCCCCAAGGGCCTACGCGCGACGTGGCCTCCGACGCCGCGCTTCCGCTGGACGTCCCCCAAGGGCCTACGCGCGACGTGCCCCCCGACACCGAGGCACCACCGGACGAGGCCCACCCGGCCTCCCGCGCGGAGGAGGAACAGCAGGCCCTGCTCCGCAAGCTGGCCGCCATCGTCGAGGACGCCCGCACCTTCGAGCAGGACACCGGCGCCCACGTCCTCCACGTGGGCTTCCCCCTGCTCCACCTGCCTCCCGGCGCCAAGGACAAGCGCGGCTTCGGCACCCGGCGCATCCTGGCCCCCATCGCCTTCATCCCCGTGCGGCTCACCCTCAAGAGGGGCCGCATGCCGTCGGTGGAGTTGGAGAGCGCCGAGGCCGGCGTGGACCGCGTCGCCCCCAACACCGCGCTGCTCGCCTGGCTGGAGCAGCAGACCGGCCAGCGGCTGGGCGACCTCTTCGCGGATGAAACGGGCGCGGACCCGTGGCGCGAGCTGAACGAGCTGGTGGCCGCCGTGTGCAAGGCCCTGGAGCTGCCCGTGCCCGCGCCGTTCACGCCGCAGACCCTCCTGGCCCCCGTTCCGCGTGGCGACGATGCCCAACCCCAGGCCGCCATCCTCCCCAGCGCCGTGCTGGGCCTGTATCCCCTGTCCAACCAGAGCCTCGTGGACGACATGCGCGCGCTCCTGGACGGCGAGCCCATCTCCGGCCCGCTGGAGAGCTTCCTCCGCGTGGACGTGTCGCTCGGCCTGCCCCCGGGCCACGGCGGCGGTGAGCCCAACCTGGAGGGACTCAAGCGCGCGGACGAGGAGCGGCTCGTCACGCTCGCGGACCCGTGCCAGGCGCGCGCGGTGCGGCTGGCGCGCAGCAGCCGGGGGCTCGTCATCCATGGGCCTCCGGGCACGGGCAAGTCGCAGACCATCGCCAATGCCATTGGCGACCACCTGGCGCGCGGGGAGCGCGTGCTGCTCGTCTGCGACAAGCGCACCGCGCTGGACGTGGTGAAGCACCGCCTGGACCACCTCGGCCTGGGGCACCTGTGCGCCGTCGTCCATGACGCCCAGCGGGACCAGCGCGACCTCTACATGGGCATCCGCGAGCAGCTCGACGCGCTGCCGGAGACACGCACCCACGCGGCCGTGGCCAAGGAGCTGGCGCGCATCGACACGGAGCTCCAGTCCCTCCACGACGCGCTGACGTCCGCCGACCGCGCCCTCTCCGAGCGCCCCGACGGAGGCACCGCGCCGTCCTTCCACGAGCTGGTGGGCCAGTGGTTCTCCGTGGACGCCCCCGCCTCGCTCACGCCCGCCGTGTCGAGTCTCTCCGATGCACGGCTGAGCGACGTGACGACGTGCGAGCGCGAGGTGCGCGAGGCGCTGGAGCGCGGTGGCAAGGAGGGCTACCCGGAGAACCCCTGGCGTGAGGCCCTGGGCGGGGACCTGGCCAGCTACCTCGCGACGCCTCTGGCCACCTATCGCGAGCGGCTGGGCGCCGTCGACAGCGCGGCGCGGGACGCCGATGCGCTCGTGTCAGCGGACGTGCCTGTCTTCGGCGCGGACCCGCGCGCGGAGGGCGCGGCGCGCGCCGCCTTCGCGGAGAGGCTGGCGCCGCTGTTGGAGTCCGCCCGGCCGGACGTCCTCGCGCGCTGGGGCGCGGCGGCTCCGGACGGGGTCCAGGCCGCGCGGACCCAGCTCGACGGGCTGGCGGCGCAGCGGCAGGTGCTCGCGGAGGGGCCGCTGGACGCGGAGCTGGCGCTGGTCCACCGCGAGCAGCCCCAGGCCTTGAGTGTACTGGCCCCCGCGATGGCCGCGCTGGGCTCGTACCTGGACATCGCGCGCAAGTGGTACGCGTTCTTCTACTTCGCGCGGAAGGCCGGGGCCCGCCGGGTGCTCCAGCAGTTCGGCCTGACGTTGAGCATCCTCGCCGCCGAGCGCGTCACGCGGTTCTTCACGGGCGTGAAGGCCCGCGCGCTGCTCACCGAGTATCACCGCACGACGCTCGTCCCGGGCGACACCTCGACGCTCACCGACGAGGCCCTGTCCCAGACGCTTCGCACCCACGCGGCGCTCTTCGAGCTGCTGCAGGAGCTGGAGCGCACGCCCTTGCTCGCGTCGTGCCGGGACGCGGTGCGGGCGGCCTTGACGGCGGACGCGGGGGCTCGCGCGGCGCTGCTGGCGGGCCTGCGACTGTCCGCGGCTCGAGGAGACGCCGTCGCGCGGCTGGAGGCCCGGCTCGCCGAAGCGGGGCTCTTCTGCGCGCCGTGGCTCGACTCGCGCTCACGTGGGCTGCGCGCGGGCGAGCGTCTGGCATCCGTCACCTCGGCCCTGGTGTCACGGCTCCCCACCGTGGAAGGGCTGCTGCGCATGCGCGCGGTGCTGGCGGGCATGCCTCCGGCGCTGGAGTCCGCCGTGGAGCGGCTGGCCCGCCAGGGCGCGGAGGCCGAGGCGGGCTGGCGCGCGGTGCTCAAGGCGACGCTGGCGGCGGAAGCGTCCGCGCGCCTGAGGGAGGCTCCGGCGCTCCAGCACATCGACGCCGAGCGCGTGCGCACCACCCATGCGCACTACCGCGCGCTGGAGGAGAAGAAGCGAGTCCTCGTGCGCGACGCCCTGGTCCACCGCTGGACGCAGCGCCAGCGTGAGCGGCTGCTCGCAGTCACGGGCGGCCGGCTCAATGGCCAGGGCGCGGAGCTGCGCCGGCGGCTGCTGCTGCGGGGCGAGCGCGCCATGCGCGTGCGTCAGGTCATCGCCACCGGTCAGGGCATCGAAGGGGGCGACCCGCTCTTCGACCTCCGCCCCGTGTGGATGGCCAGCCCGCAGACCGTGGCGCAAATCTTCCCCCGCCGCCCCATCTTCGACGTCGTCATCTTCGACGAGGCCTCGCAGTGCCGACTGGAGGAGGCCCTGCCCGTCCTCACCCGCGCGCACCGCGTGGTCATCGCCGGAGACCCGAAGCAGCTGCCACCCACGCGCTTCTTCGAATCCGCCGTGGTGCAGAGCGCGGAGCAGGAGGCCGAAAACGAGCAGGGCCTCTTCGAGGAGCAGCAAGCCGAGGTGGAGGACCTGCTGTCGGCGGCGCTCAACCTCGACATCGACCAGTGCTACCTGGACGTGCACTACCGCTCGCAGAACGCGGACCTCATCGCCTTCAGCAACGACCACTTCTACGACAAGCGGCTCCAGGCCATCCCCGCGCACCCATCCCACCAGGTGCCCCACGCGCCACTGCGGCTGCTCCACGTAGGAGGCACCTATGAAAAGCGCACCAACCTGGTGGAGGCCCGCGCCGTGGGCACGCTGGTGAAGGAGCTGCTCTCACGGCCCGAGCCGCCGTCCATTGGCATCGCGTGCTTCAACCTCACCCAGCGCGACACCCTCAACGACGTCCTCGACGAGATGGCCGCCAGCGACGCATCGTTCGCGTCGCGGCTGGCCGAAGCCCGCGTGCGCCGGGGCTCGGGCTCGTTCGAGGGGCTCTTCGTGAAGAACCTGGAGAACGTCCAGGGCGACGAGCGGGACCACCTCATCATCAGCACCACCTACGGCCCGGACCGGCACGGCCGCTTCTACCGGCGCTTCGGTCCGCTGGGCAGCGCGGGCGGCGGCCGGCGCCTCAACGTGCTGGTGACGCGGGCGCGGGAGCAGATTCACCTCGTCACCTCGATTCCGCGCGAGTCCTACCTGTCCGCGCCCCCCATGGAAGCGGGCCGGCAGCCCAACGGCGGCTGGCTCCTCTTCGCCTACCTGCGCTTCGCGGAGGCCCTGGAGTCGGCCTACGCCCAGGCGGCCGAGGGCCAGCCCGAGGACACGATGTCCCAGACGCCGCGGCCCGCCCAGACAGCGGAGGTGTTCGTGCGGCCCACGGACGCGGGCTCGGCCTTCGCGCGGGCCCTGGCCGGACACCTGGCCACCCAGCACCGCGTGTCGTCGAATGTCCACTGGGGCAATGACGGCTTCTGCGTGGACGTCGCGCTCCGGCACCCCACCCGGCCGGGCGACGTCACCGTCGGCGTGCTGTGTGACGGCACGCGCTACCCCAAGGCCGCGGACCGCGTGGAGTGGGACCTCTTCCGCACGGGCGTGCTGGAGGGCCAGGGCTGGCAGCTCGTGCGCATGTGGACGCCCTCCTTCTTCCGCGACCCCGAGGGTGCCACCACCCAGGTCCTCCAGGCCGCGGGCGACAAGCTGATGCGCGAGCCTTCCGCCTCACCTGAGGCGGCCATGTCCGCGCGGGGTGTGGTTCACTGAGGCGAAGGGGACGTCACTTCGCCTTCGCCTCCGGCAACCACAACACGCCGAGCCTCAGCTCGACCGCCTCGAAGGGCTCGGCGCGGACGCGCTCGTCGTCCGACCAGGTGCCCTGTTCGAGCCACTGCCCCCTGCTCAGCCGGAACACCTCCAGCGTCCGCGCCTGAGGGTCCACGAGCCACACGTGCCCGACGCCCTCCCGCGCGTAGATGCGCTTCTTGCGCGAGCGGTCCAGGGCCGCCGTGGAAGGCGAGAGCACCTCGCAGACCCAGTCCGGTGCCAGCGTGAAGAAGGACGTATCCGGGACCTCCGGCATCCGGTCGCGGCGCCAACCCGCCAGGTCCGGCACCAGCACGTCCGCGCCGAGGTGCAGCTCTGGCTCATGCAGAATCCACCAGCCCCCGGGGCCGCCCTGGCCCAAATCGAAGGGATTGAACAGCCCGCTGAGCAGTGCCGAGCTCGCCCGCGCATGCCGACTGGCCGGACGCGGCTGGGCAATCAGCTCCCCGTCGATAATTTGCCCCACCTGGTGCTCCGGCAGCGCCACCAGGTCCTCGTAGGTCGCCGGGCGCTTCGTCTCGTGGCCCATTCCCGTGTCCCGTTCCTCTCTCACCGTGATGACCGGCTGCTCCTGAATCATGGCCCCCGCCTCCCTGGAGTGGAACCCCACCCCACGTTGCATGTCCAGGCCCGATACCACCTAACAGGTCTGACACCCAGCGACCAACCTTCAAGCCCCCATGGACCTCTCACCCCGGAGAGGGAAGAATGCTCGGCGCCCCATGCGTGCCTCCCGTTCTTTCGCGTTCGTCCTCTCGATGTTCCTCCTGTCCGCGCCTGTGCTCGCGGACAACAACGCGGATGAAGCGGACATCGCGTTCGAGCTCGGCAACGATGCCTATTCCAAGGGGCAGTACGCCGAGGCGCTGCGCTCCTACTTCACCAGCTACCGGCTGGTGCCCAACCGGAACGTCCTCTTCAACATCGCCCGCTGCTTCGAGGCGCTGGGCAAGTTCAACGAGGCGTACCGCTACTACAACGACCTGCTCGCCGAGGACCTGCCCAGGGACGACGCCGCCGAGGTCTCCCGCTCCGTGGACCGGCTCCGTCCCAAGGTCGCGCTGGTGCGCGTCACCACCAACCCCAAGGGCGCCGACGTCTACGTGGACCGCATGGACCTGGGCAGCCGGGGCCGCTCTCCGCAGACGCTCGCGCTGACGCCCGGCCGTCACAAAGTCATGGTGAAGAAGGACGGCTACCGCCCCGCGGAGGCCACGCTCACCCTGGTGCGCGGCCGGGAGACGGACCAGACCTTCGACCTGGCGCTCATCACCGGCGGCGTGGAGGTGACGGGCACGCCGGCGGGCGCCGAGATTCGCGATGCCCCCAACGGCAACGTCCTGGCTCGCGTCCCCGGCCGCGTGCGGCTGCCTCCCGGTCAGCGCGTGCTGCACGTGCGCGCCCCCGGCTACGCACCCGGCCAGTACGTGGTGGACGTCCCCGCCGACGGCAACGTGCCTGTCGCCGTGGCGCTGCGGCCCCAGGACCGGCCCACCGGGCGGCTCGTCGTCACCGCCAACCGCGACGGCGCCACGGTGCGCGTGGATGGCAAGCCCGCGGGCTTCACCCCCACCGTCGTCACCCTCCCCGAGGGCGAGCACACGCTGGAGGTGGAGAGCCGCGAGGTGCGCCCGCTGCGCCAGACGGTGAAGGTGGTGGCCGAGGAGGAAGTGAAGGTCCACGCCGAGCTGCGCTACGCGCCGCCTCCGGTGCGCGCCGCCTCCAAGAGCCTGGTCGCCGTCGACGAAGCGCCCGCCTCCACCACCGTACTCTCCCAGGAGGAGCTGCGCGCCTTCGGCTGGCGCACCGTCGCCGAGGCCGTGGCCGGTGTGCGCGGCTTCTATCTCACCGACGACCGGACCTATACGTACATGGGCGTGCGCGGCTTCTCCCCGCCGGGGGACCTCAACACGCGCATCCTCATCCTCTGGGATGGCCACGCCATGAACGACGTCTGGGCCGGCCAGGGCTTCGCCGCCCGCGACCTCAGCGTGGACATCCAGGAAGTGGAGCGCATCGAGGTGGTGCGTGGCCCTGGCAGCGCCCTGTACGGCACGGGCGCCTTCTTCGCCGTCATCAACGTGGTGCCCCGGGAGTCCCTGGGAGCGGACAAGCACCTGGAAGTCACCGGCGCGGTGGGCGCGCTCGGCACCACGCGGGGCCACGCCACCGCGTCGTGGGAGGACGGCAACCGGTCGGTGCTGGTGAGCGCCGCCGCCTTGACGGCCACGGGCGCGGACACCACCCGGCTGGGCGCCAACGGCCCCATCATCACCGGACTGGACGCGGAGCGCGCCGCAGGGGGCTCGCTCCGGGCCCGCGTGGGCGACCTGTCCTTCCAGGCCCAGTTCAACGTGCGCACCAAGGAGCTGCCCACCGCGCCCTACGGCACCGTGCCCGGCACGGAGGGCAACGTCGTGGAGGACCTGCGCGCCTTCGCCGAGGCCCGCTACGAGCGCCAGTTCACCGAGCGCTTCAGCCTGTCCGTGCGCGGCGCGTTCGACCTGAGCCGCTACGAGGGCACCTACGTCTACCCGGAGGAGGACGGCGGCGCCCGGACCGAGGGCGGCGCGGCGGACTGGCTCACCGGCGAGGCCCGCGCGCGCATCGGCCTGTTCGAGGGCAACGTCTTCACGCTCGGCGTGGAGGGCCAGGCGCAGCTCCGCGTCCGGCAGGACGCCGGTGACCTGCCCTTGGAGACCCAGGCGCGCACGCTGCTGTCCGCGTACCTGCTCGACGAGTGGAAGCTCCACCCGCGGCTGAGCGTGTCGGCTGGCCTGCGTCTGGACAAGTACGTGGACCTGGACAGCACGCCCATCACCCCGCGCCTGGCCGTCATCGCCCGGCCCTACGAGCGGGGCCTCACCAAGCTGGTGGCGGGCAACGCCTTCCGCGCGCCCAACGTCTACGAGCTCTACTACGCGGACGGCATCTCCCAGGCCGCGGCGCTGGGCCTGCGGCCGGAGACCATCACCACCTTCGAGCTGGAGCACTCGCACGACCTGACGGACGAGCTGCGCCTCACCGTCGCCGGCTATCACAACCGCATCTCCAGCCTGGTGCAGCTCAGCGCGGAGGACGCACCTTCAGGCGACTGCGGCACCGCCGCCTGTCTGCGCTTCATGAACGACGACGGCACCACGCTGGCCTGGGGCGCCGAGGCCGGCGTGCACTGGCAGCCGGGGCGCTGGCTGCTGGTGGACGTGAGCTACTCCTACGTGACGCTGCGCAACGCCTCGGAGGAGGTCTCCTCCGCGGCGCCCGCGCACCTGGTGGCGGGCCGGATGATGCTGCCCATTGGCGCCGGCGACATGCGCGTGGCCACCCAGGCCATCTACCAGAGCGCCCGGCCCACCGGCCCGGGCGGCGCGGACAGCGGGGAGGCGCTGCTGGTGGGCTTTGGCCTGTCGGGTGACTACGGCCCCCTGCGCTACTTCGCCGGCGTGCACAACCTCCTGGACGCCCGCTACGCGCTGCCGGTGTCGGACGAGAACTCCATCGCCCCCGTGCCGCAGTACGGCCGCACCTTCACGCTCCAGCTCACGGGGACGTTCTGACGTGACGGCCGGCGCCACCTTCACCTTCATCCACCCCGGACACCCGCTCTACGCGGGCGAGCTGGAGCTGCGCTTCCGCGTGCTGCGCGAGCCGCTTGGCTACACGCGTGACGACGTGGCCTTCCCCTTCGAGGCGGACAGCCTGCACCTGGTGGCACACCAGGGTGAGGCGGTGCTCGGCTGCGTCCTCTTCAACCCCGAGGAGGCCCACGGCGGGCGGCTGTTCCAGATGGCCGTGGCCTCCCACCTCCAGGGGCAGGGGCTGGGTGCCCAACTGGTGCGGACGTTGGAAGTGGAGCTGGCGCGGCGTGGCTTCACCCACGTCCACCTGCACGCGCGCGCCCCCGCGGTCCCGTTCTATGAGCGGCTGGGCTACGCCGTCTTCGGCGACCCCTACACCGAGGTGGGCGTCCCTCACCGAAACATGCGCAAGACGCTCGGGGCCTAGCGGACCTGCGAGCGCCTGGACCTCCTCGAACGCTGCTCCCGTGACGTGCGCGCGCTCCATCGCCGTCTTGATGTCCTCATTCACGCCTCGGCTGACGTCACGAGCCGGTCACAGCCACGGTCACGAGGCTTGCCTGGATGCCCACTCCTCGGGGTGCCGACCGCCCTTCGCGCCCTTGCACCGTGCGCAGATGTCTTTGGGCTTCGCGTTCTCCAAGTACTCCGCGTGACCGCATGGACAGGACTGCCACCTTCTTTCAATCCCACCCGACGATCCCAGCCGTTTCACGGCAGCTTTCCCGTGTCATGACAGTCGATTGCGCTTCTCGCTTCGGGGTCCTTCACATGGCCGATTCCCGGACCTCCTGTCCGGTGAGTCGGCACCCGATCGAAACCCCATGACCCCACTCCGAAGCCTGTGGATCGCGGCCGCCCTACTGATGGCCGCCTGTGGAACGACTGAGCTCGCGCAGCCCGACGACGTACAGGATGCGACGACGGCCCAGGGCCTCTCCACGCTCTCCGTGCGAGGAACCACCAGCGCGAGCGGCCTGGCCATCACCGCCCTCTCCATCCCCACCCCCGTCGGTACGGCCGCCGGAGATGTGCTGGTGATGCAGCTGAGCAACCGCGAGGCCGTCGCCGCCGTCGCCACCCCACCCGCTGGCTGGACGCTGCTGCGCTCCGAGCAGAGCGCCTCGGCCATCAAGTCCTGGCTCTTCCTCCGCGTGGCCAGCGCGGCCGAGCCGAGCAGTCACACCTTCACCCTCGACCTCGCCAGCGCCATGGCGGCCACCCTGGTCGCGGTGTCGGGCGCGGATCCGCTCCAGCCGATCGACGTGCACGTGGGCCAGAAGAATGGCAACAGCGCGAGCCTCGCGCTGCCCGTCGCCACCACGTCGTCCGCGAACGGCCTCGCGGTGTGGTTCTCGGCCCAGGTCTGGGGAGGCGCCGCGTGCCCCGCGGTCCACACCCCTCCGACGGGCTTCACCGAGCAGCTCGACACCTGCCTCGTCTCGTCGTCGCGCGGCGTGCTGCACAGCGCCGCCACCTCGGAGCTCGGGGCCGCAGGTGCCCAGCCCGCCTTCACCGGCAGCTCCACGCTCCCCAACACCAACATCACGCACGCGGTGGTGCTGCGTCCCCTCCAGCCGCCGGCCACCGGGGAGATCTCCCTCGTCGGCACCACGCACGCGAGCGGCAAGACGGTCACCAGCCTGACCCTCTCGACCCCTGCGGGCGTCGCCGCCGGTGACGTGCTGCTGGCGCACCTTGCGAACCGGAACCAGATCGGCGCCGAGCTCACCCCGCCTGCAGGTTGGACGCTGGTGCGCACCGACATGAGCACCTGGAGCATCCGCGGCTGGGTCTTCGTCCGCGTCGCCACCGCCAGCGAGCCCGCGAGCCACACCTTCCAGAGCTCCATCGCCAGCTACCTCGTCGGCAACCTCGTGGCGTATGCCGGCGTCGATCCGGCCAACCCGATCGACACGCACGCCGGCAAGAGCAACAGCGGCTCGACGGCCTTCACGACGCCGCAGGTGAGCACCTCGACCGCGGGCGGGGCCGCCGTCTGGTTCGGCGCGCAGGCGTGGACCGGCGCCGCGTGTCCGACCCCGGCGATCGAGCCCCCCGTGGGCTTCGCCGAGACCTACGACACCTGCCTGGTGTCCTCGTCCCAGGGCCTCGTCTTCAACGCCGCCTTCATGCCCCTCGCCGGTGCCGGCCTCCAGGGACCGTTCAACGGGAGCTCGACGTTCGCCGAGACCAACGTCGCGCAGGTCATCGCCCTTCGCCGCGCCGAGGTCGCGCCGTCCTCGGGGGTCGCGTTGCGCGGGAGCTCGCACCACAGCGGCCTGTCAATCGCTTCGCTGTCGATCCCCAAGCCGTCGGGGACCGAGGCCAACGACGCGCTCATCGCGCGGGTGAGCGTGCGCAACAACATCTCCGCGACCGTCACGCCGCCCGCCGGCTGGACGTTCCTGCGCTCGGAGCAGAGCGCCTGGGCCATCCGCACCTGGATCTTCTACCGCGTCGCGGGCGCCTCCGAGCCTGCAAGCTACGCGTTCGAACTGGACGCGACCACCCACATGGCGGGGAGCGTGGAGGCCTTCAGCGGCGTCGATCCGGTCCAGCCCATCGACGTGCACGCAGGCCAGAAGAACGGCAACTCCGCGTCGTTCACCGTGCCCGACGTGGTGACCGGCAGCGCAGGTGGCCTCGCCGTCTGGTACGGCTCACAGGTCTGGCCGGACGCCACCTGCCCTGCCACCGGCATCGAGCCGCCGCTCGGCTTCACCGAGGCCTTCGACGCGTGCCTGGGTCACACCAACGGACTGCTCTTCAATGCGGCCTACCGGTCGCTCACCGCGCCGGGCCTCCAGGCGGGCCTCTCCGGCAGCTCCGCGTTCGTTCAGACCAACACCGCGCACGTGATCGTCCTGCGCGCCGCCAACGCCCCCACCTGCATGGTCGGCGACACGTACGCGAGCACCTTCACGCTCCAGGGCACCGTGACCGCGCCGGAAATCGTGGAGCCCTCGGGCCTGGCCGCGAGCCGCGTGGTCGGCAACGCGCTCTACGTGCACAACGAGGACACCACCGCGCTCGTCGCGATCGACACGCTCAACGCGAGCACGATTGGCACGTTCAACGTGACCAACGTGACGCCGGCCGACTGGGAGGACCTCGCAACCGGGCCCTGCCCGAGCGGCTCGTGCATCTTCATTGGTGACATCGGGAAGTGGAGCGCCAACTTCCCCGCGGGTGGCAGCCCCACGTCGTTCACGATCTACCGCGTGCCCGAGCCGGATCTCGCCAACGGCCAGACCTCGGGGGGGCTCGTCGCCGAGGCCTTCCCGTTCGTCTATCCGGACGGCGCGAAGGACGCGGAGTCGCTGATGGTGCACCCCACCACCGGGGACATCTACGTCGTCACCAAGAACGGGGGCACGGGGCAGAGCGGCGTGTACAAGTTCCCCCAGCCGCTGACGCCGGGCGTGCAGGCCACGCTGCTCCACGTCCACACGATCCAGCTGCCGCTGAACGGAGACGCCAACTTCTCGGCCGCGACCGCGGCGGCGATCCACCCATGCGCGGATCGCTTCCTCCTTCGCACCTACCGCACTGTCTACGAGTTCCGTGCGACGCCGGGACTTGGCTTCGAGTCGGCCGTCTTCGCGACGCCCGTCACGCTGACCGACACCACCGAGGGCCAGGGTGAGGCGATCGAGTACGAGGCCAACGGCGCGAGTTACTTCACGATGAGCGAGAGCCCCTCGCCCTTCAAGCTCAAGCGCGTGCCCCTGCTGTAGGACCGCGTCGACACGCCGAGGAGCGAGGCCGGTCGTGGGGCACGTCCCCATGGTCGGCCTTGCTGTTTCGAGTTGGGAGCTCGCGCTCGGTGCCGCCGTTCACGCGGTCGTACACACGGCGTCCCGCCTGAAGCCCAGGCACACCCGCGGGCCGGAGCATGAGCACCGGTCCCCGCGCGCATCGCCGGGCCTGATGCCTCTCCTCGAACGCGACGTGCGGCACGGAGGTCTCCGCGTCAGACTCCTTGCGAACCCGCGGGGCAGCTGCGCCCGCTGCGAGGGAGTCCACGCGATGGAGACCATGGCCACGGCGCTGCGACGCTACTTCGACGAGAGCGGCTTCGGAGAGGACGGCGGGTACGCGTCCGATTGGGTCGACTTCAAGCTCGGCCCCCTCCCCTTCCCGCTCCCCAACACCGAGGCTCGCAAGCGCGCGGTGCGCTTCCACGATCTGCACCACGTCCTCACCGGCTATCGCACCGACCTCACTGGCGAGTTCGAGATCTCCGCGTGGGAGATCGGCGCGGGCTGCGGCGACTTCCACGCGGCCTGGGTGCTCAACCTCTCGGGCATGACCGGGGGGCTGCTGACGGCCCCGGTGCGCACCTGGCGCGCGTTCGTCCGCGGGCTCGACGAGCAGTCCACCTACGGGCGCGACTACGAGGCGCTGCTCGAGCGCAACGTCGAGGACCTGCGCGCGGAGCTCGGGATCGGAGCGGGTCCCCACCGAGCGGGCCTCGGCGCCGCGCTTCGCTTCGCCGCGGCGCTCACCGCGGGCGCGGTGGTCGGCTCGCTGATGATGCTGGTGCTCGTCTCTCCCATCACCCTGGCGCTCTGGTGGCGAGGCCGAAGGGCCAAGGCCCAGGCGCTGGCCGCCGCGCCCTGAGGGAACGGAGAGCCGCGTGGTGCGAAGCTGCTTCGCGCTGTGGTGGGAGGTCAGCTCGTAGCCGAGCGCGCCGAGCAGCACCGTGCCCACGAGCGTCGCGCCGAACATGGTGCCGGCGTGAGAGGAATCGAGAAGCTGCATGGTCGTCGTGCTCACGGTCATGCCGACGGCCATGCCCATCAGCACGCCCCACCAGGCGCCATCGCCGCCATCCAGTGGCCCACCAGCAGGGTCCCGCCCAGCAGGCCCAGCCCGGCACCGATGGTGCCGCCCGTGACGAGTGCCGCGAAGGAGAAGAAGCCTTGGCGCCGTCCCTCGCACATCGCGAGATTGGCGTTCAGGTAGCCACCCGTGCCCAGGAGCGCTCCGCCGGCGGCCCCACCCAGCGACGCGACCGCGAAGCGAGGCAGGTTCACGCCCAGGAGCGAGGTGCCTGCGCGCTGCGCCTCGCCGTCAGCGGGAGGCTGGCGAGCGTCGAAGCGAAGCTGGCGTGCGCGTCCTGGGCAACCGCCTCGACCACCGCGGCCTCGGGGGTCTGGGCCTGCACGCCGATCGGCGCGAGCATCGCCAACAGCAGGAGCATCCAACCGGTCATCGACGTCACGCGCGCATAAGAGGAATGGGGGCCCTGTTGAGGGGG
>NZ_JAAIYB010000143.1 GCF_010894475.1 Myxococcus vastator | reverse complement strand
ATTACCAAGCCATTCCCATGATGAAGGAGGAGCGCCTACGTCCTCTCGTCGAGCGCTTCGCCGAACTCCTTCACGGCCATCGGGTTTTCCAAGAAACGCTCGGCTTCATATGAGGGGATGGCTCAGGCCGGGGACCGCACACAAACCACGCGCTGGTACTTCGTCGTCTCGTCATACGAATGGCCACCATCGTCCAGGTAGATGCTCTGAACGAGGGTGCCAGATGTGCTGTAGGCAGACGCGCTCCAGAAGGACTCCGCTGTCTCGAAATCGAAGTACTTCTTCGCCAGGGCACTGCCGCTCACGCGGTGGATTTCCGTCACGGTAGGCAGGCGCCAGTCACTGAATCCCCCCTCCACCATCGAGTGACAGTGGTTATCTAGCGAGGCGTCCGAAACGCCCGGGACAATTCCACCGGCGTAGTCATTCGTGCGTGCTCCATCGTCCGGGTCCGGCTGCGCATTGCCTGCCAACTCGGCGCCCCACACTGCGTCGTGCCACGTCTTCACCGGTACCGAAGGCCGGCTCCACACGAGCCCCCCAGCGCGCGTATCCATGCAGCCTCCGTATCCCGTCACGAAGAGTTGCTCGCCATCGACAGGCACTCGACACGCATGCTCCGCAGGTGGAGGCCCGCTCCTCACGCAGACCACTCGGTGGGACTCGGTCGCCTTGATGCCATAGTGTCTCCCCCCCAAGAGATGGATCAGTACAGCGTAAGAGGCGCTCCAGTTCGTTGAGGTCCAGGCATACTCTGAGACAGCGTGGGGAAAGTAGGTCCCGGCCCTGGAGGCACTCGTCACCCTAGCCAGTTCCTTATCCGAAGGCAGACGCCAATCACTGAAGCCGCCCTGCGTCAACTCATGGCAATAGGCTGCGGCCGACACGTCCGGCCCCGCCGAAATAGGATAACCCCCCGAGTAGTCATTGACCCTGCCGTAGTCGTGCGCATCCGGAACGGCGCTGCCCGGAACGCTCGAGTCCCAGACGGCATCGTGCCAGTTGCTGTGAAATGGGATGACGGCGAAGACCAACCCACTGGCGATGTCCTCGCAGCCTCCGTTCGCTGTCCGCATCAGCGGCGCATCCGAGCCATACACCGGCCGGCAGCCATAGCTCCACGAAGGAGCCGGCTCCGGGATGGTGGGCAGGTCAATAACAATCTCCGCGTTCATCAGCGGCAGCTCCAGCTTGCCCGACCCCGGCTCCACCAGTGGCGCTGTGGGGGTCGGATTTCCAGGCGCATAGACCTTCACGTCCCGGTTCGTCAGCACGTACGAGCGCGACTGCGGCGACATGCCCGGCGAGGCGTACAGGTTCAGCGTAACACCCCACAGCCGCAACACGCGCAACGAGACTGCGTTCCCCTCGTAGTGGTTCGTCCTGAGGCGGAATGACTGGAGGTCAGTGAGCCTCCCATGACTCAGCGCCGAGGAGAGCGGAACAGTGACATTCGTCCAGTCCTCACCGGTCAGCGTCACCCAGTGATAGCCCAGCTTGTGGACATTGCCCTCCGCGTCGAGCCCCTCCACGTCCACACGGATGCGTCCATGTTTGTACGCGGTAACGGAGGCATCCATTGCAAACTGGACGCTCTCCACTGAGCGCCGCACAGGCTGGCCGGAGCCCTCGGCCACAACCACCTGGGTGGTTGTCTCCCCCACCAGCCCAGACGTGTTGGTGATTCGCGCCGTCACCGTGTAGGTGCCGGCAGCCTCGAACGTATGAATCCACGCGTGAGTGGACGGCTCAGACACGCCATAGACGCGGCCCTCCACAAGACCATCACCCCAGTCGAGCTGCACGGCATAGGTGCCGTCAGCATTGTAGTTCGCGCTCGGGTCATACACCGAGGGCACAAGCGTCACGCTGGCCCCCGAGGTGCTCACCGCCACACTGAGCGACGCTGCAGCACAGATGGCCGCCCCACCCACCCAGCCAGCGGGACAATCGGGCTCGGTCTCCCCCTGGAGGGGAGCCGCGAGCAGCAAATACTCACCCGGGTAGGCTTGGCGGAGCATGTCCACACCGAATTCTCCCACGCAACTCTCCAGCACGGCTTCTGGATCCGAAACGTTGGCCAGATAGGCTGTCTTCTCCGGCTCCGTCCAGTGGCGCGACGCGATGGCGTTCCACCGGGACTGGACGTTCGGGATGCCCGAGAGCACGCGCTGGATGGCGAGCGTAGTGAGCCCGCGCAGGTAGCGGGCCTCGGGAACGTTGTCGCTCTCATGGTAGGCGTCGTTCAGCGGGTAGCCCGGTGGAAACTCGTCCGGCTTCGAGAAGGGGGCTCCCGTGAGGATGACCTCCCGGTGCGGACAGGTTCCGACAAAGCCGACGTAGTCCACGAAGTCCCCCGGCTGCTGCCGGATGAGCGCATCCGCACCTTCCTCAATGGCGGCGGCCAGCATCACTCCGAACTGATTGAAGCGCCAGTCGCCGGAGCCTGACCGCTCAACCACAGGGCTGGAGCACTGGGGGAGGTAGTCACAGAAGCAGCCCGAGCCCTCTTCAGGTTCGAGGCACGGTCCATAGGACTCCGCAGAGGTGTAGTAGGGATTCCCCTCGCAGTTGATGGGCGTTTCTGAGTTGAAGGCGCTGTGACAGGACGTATCTGTGGCTGGCTCGTACTTGCAGCATTTGAGCGTCGCTCCCCCCAGGCACAGTTCGCCATATGGAATTCCGATATCCAACGAAAGCATATCACTCATCTGCCAATCCAACACCATACAGAGACCACTCCAGACCATATCCTTTGCCGAACAGCCAGGCTTGTTGAAGCCCTGGCTCGCGCACCGGTTGTAGTCTTTGACGTAGTCACTCAAATCCTTCGCCTTACCCACCCAGTCGCGGATACGCGATAGGGATGCCAGGCCACTCCGCTCCAGGCTCACAGAAGGGGGCTTGAGCTGCGAGGAGGAGTCGCGAGCGTGAGATGCGGACTCAGGGGCCTCGGGAACAGGGGTGTCCGTCGTCGGCAGACAACCGGACACCCAAAGGAGGACTGCAAGGAGGAAGTTCGTCCGGCAGAGCCGTTGCCTGGAAATGACCATGATTTCCTTTGAGTCCTCACTTCGAAACAAACTCAAGACACAGTCAACATGGCACATCAAAGCACACCTGAGCAGCAATTACCACCCAGGCGATGCTGATGGCGACCTCCTTTAAAGCCGATCTCGAAGTCGCTCGATGCAACCCGTTGAAATCTGATCAGTTTCCTGCCGAGACTCGGCACTCCGCAACAGATGTGATCGAACCCAATGCGTGGACCTGACGGACGAACAATGGAACCTCATCCAACCGCTGATGCCCGAGCGAAAGCCGAAGCGGAAGGACAGACCCGGGCGGCCACCGACGGACGCTCGCCCCCTCTGGAACGGCATTCTGTGGGTGCTGCGCACCGGGGCGCAATGGAGCGAGCTGCCCAGGACGTATCCGCCCTACCAGACGTGCCACCGATGGGTTCAATGCTGGGTGAAGGACGGCACCTTCCGCAAGGTGCTGCGAGAGCTGGCCAGCGACCTGAAGGTGCGCGGCGGCTTCGACCTGGAAGATGGCTTCGCGGACGCGTCCTTCTTGGGCACGAAAAAAGGGGGCCCTGCGTCGGAAAGCCGAAGCGCGGGAAGGAGACCAAGGTCGTGGCAGCTATCGACAGCACTGGTCTTCCTGTCTCTATTGGCATCGCAAGCGCTTCGCCCCACGCGGTCAAAGTCATCAAGGCCGCGTTCGACGAAGGACTCCTTGATGAACTCCCAGAGCGGCCCATCGGAGGCAAGGCCTACGACAGCGACAAACTCGATGAGCGGCTCGGGGACGAGCGCGGCGTGAAGCTGATTGCTCCACACCGCCGGGGCCGCGAGCGCGAGGCCACGCAGGATGGGCGCGAGCTGCGGCGCTACAAGCGACGCTGGAAGGTGGAACGCTTCTTCGCTTGGCTCCACTTCTTCCGTCGCCTCGTCACCCGCCACGAGGTGAAGACCGAGAACTTCCTCGGGTTTCTCCACTTCGCCTGTGCGATCATCCTCCTGCGCCCATTCTGAAGTCGGCTCTAGTTCCAAGTCAGGGCCGGTACCGCTCCACCTCGTGGAAGAACTGCGTGAGCGAGTAGTGCAGCCGCGACTGGCGGGACTGCATGTACCGACGGGGGTGGAGAAAGGGTAGCCAGACGCGCTTGCCCACGCACACCTGGGACTCCTCCAACTTCTCCATGGCGCCCATGCGTCCCGCGGAGTTCAACCTCGCTTTGGCAGAGAGGGCAGGAGCGTTAGCCGCGAATGAGCGCCACCCGGGCCCCACCCACTCCCGTCGGTGTGGGCCAGACCCGCTCACATCCCTGGGACGGCCACTCGGAACTCCCTCAGAGTCATCTCCAGGTCCCCTCGCGCCGCATCGCCAGGAGGGAGGGCACTTTCGGGCCGGGTCATGAAGGATTCCACGCCCTCCAGGACGGCACGGCACAGCTCGCGGGACTCCACCTCGCCCAACGACACCGTGCCGCACTGGATGGCGATGTGGCCCTTCTTTCCCGGCTTGAAGCTCAGGCTGAACGACGAGTCAGCCCCCACGAAGAGGTGCTCCTTCGCGCCGCCTGCCACCAGCGCCTGGAGCCCTTCGAGCAGCCCCACGAACGAAATGGTGAGCATCATGGACTGGTCCGGGGACCTCCCCTTGGAGGTGCAGGTCCCCGTATTGCTCGTGAAGGTCATGTGCCCCAGGTCGAAGCCCGAGCGGTCGGTGGCCTGCGCATCGAGCCATTCACACTCCAGTCGGAACATGTCAGGTGCCTCAAGGGGGTGGCCGGCGGGGTGCCGGCGGAAGTGGGGACATCGTCGCAGCCAAAGTGCCTGATGGGGCGCAGAACGCTTGGAGTTGCCCCCATCAAATCGGACTGCTCAGGGGGTGAGAGTCAACAGCACGGAGCTCGCGGGGTGACTTCATCTTCAGCCCGCAGTGCAGGTGGCAACGGTTGTCGTCGTCGAACCAGACGGGTAGTTGGGCGAGGACATGTGCGGCCGAGCCCAGTTCGTTGACGTAGACGTAGTCGCGTTTGAAGGTCTTCACGAAAGACTCGGCCATGCCGTTGCTCTGGGGTCGACCTCGGCCACGACAGGCCGTGTCCCAGGTCCCACGAGCGTCAACGAGCGACAAGCCTCCCGCCGGCTCCTGGCCTGCTCCTTCTTCAATCGCCCATCCCCCCTGAACGCTTACTTGCGGAGCGCCCAAATCCTTTCTCAATCCTTGTCCACAGGGGCCTTCGCCGCGACCGGCCGGATGCTGAACGGCACGTCGACGTAGGAGTCGATGGTGTTCAGCACCCGGGCCATGAGCGTCGGCCGCTCTCCCCGAGCCATGGCCAGCCGCATCTGGGCCTGATGCCAGGCCGTGACGTAGCGGAGCTTTGGCGGGGTGAGGTGGATTCCCCGACGCATCGAGCCCTTCAGGAGCCTCCACGCGAGCCGCTGTCCCGGCCCCCAAGGCAGCCTGTACGCCTCGCGCCAGCGCTCCGGTAGGAGGCCGGCGGTGAGCACCTCATCGAACTGCCCCTGGGTGAACGGCGAATTGAAGAGCAGGCCCGCCAGCTCAAGCGCCGTGTCTCCCACGCGCAGCCGCTCCCCCACCAGCTCTCCGTTGTACCACTCGTAGAAGGCCTCGAGCGTGGGCGGCACCTGCTCCGGCGGGATTCCGAAGCACGCCGCGGCGCGCAGCGTCTCCTGATAGTAGCGGCGCTTCTCCTCGACGCTGAGCGGCCGCACGAAGGTGTCGAAGATCAGCATGGCGGTGTCGATGAGGGTCGCGTGCACCCAACGCAGCAGCGAAGGATCGTTCGCGCGATAGGTGCCGGAGCCCTGCGGGCTGGCGCCGTCCGGAAGTGCGCCGTAGACGCGGCTGTGCACGCTCTGGATCCGCTTCGCGGCGCCCGTCGCTTCCGAGAGGCCACCAAACGTGAGCTGGTACATCGCCGTATAGGTGCGTCGTGCGCGGCCGATCAGGTCATTCCGGAAGTTGCTGTTCTGGGAGATACCGTAGGCCACTGCCGGATGGGCGAGCTGCAGCAGGATGGCGCGCAGTCCGCCGAGGAGGACCACCGGCTCGCGATAGAGCACCCAGGTCACGCTGTCGGGGCCGTAAATGCCCTCGACCTCGCCTGGCGCGTGTTCTCGCATGTAGTCGAGACACCTGCGGAAACGCTCGCGGTCCTGGTTGAGCTGCTGCTCCACTTCCGGCGGGGGCGGCCACCGCCTCGGGTTCGTATGCGTATTCATGAATCCATCCCCATCATGCGGGTCACTCCCGTCACTTCTCTAGCAGGTCGGCCCCTATCACGTCCGCGCCCGCGCGCCATCCTCCCGGCGACACCGGAGTATCGACTGGGCAATTGGTCTTGCCGATGGTGGAGTTGGCGTCGTCCCGGATGCGCCAGGTGAACCGAGGGTCCAGCGCTTCACGGCGTCGTCGTAGACCTTGACCGGGGAGCCGACCTCCCGGCCGCCACCGCGTCCGTCTTGCCCGCTACCACACGTCTCTGGGGCGCAAGCCTGCCTGCGACATGGCAACTCTCGCTCCAGGCCACATCCGCCATGGCCATGCACCGCTGCAGGGGCAGCAGGCAGCCGCTCTTGCGCCCAACTGAAGCAGCAGTTGGCGCCGCCTCATTTCAGTCGCTACCTATCTTTCCGAACGAAGGTGGGCGCCTGCCCAACACACAAGCGTCGGCCCAAGGTCGCCTGCCTCTTGGACATGACTCCTCCCATAGCGGGTGTTCCAAGGAAGGGGGACTTCTGCATGGCCACCAGGGACAAGAAATCGCAACCTGAGCGTGACGACACAGACAAGAGCCTGCGCTTCGAGCGGGAGCGGTCTGATGACGAATACAGCAACAGGCAGGCATCGATTGAGGAGGAGTCAGATGCTGCCGTCCAAAAGGCCCGGGGGAGGGCTGACGAAGTCTTACGAGAGAGCCGCCAGAACGCAGATGCACGGATGGCCCATGGCCAGGCATCCGCCCAGGCGCGTCAGAGCATTTCGCGGGAGCGGGACCATGAGGACGTAGCCTTGCTTGGAGAGCGTGCGACCGCTGATGACGAACTGCAAGACGAACGCGCGGAGCGCCAGCGCGCCTTGGCTGGACTCCTTCAGACGGAACGAGAGGCGACCGACTCTCGGCTGCTGATTGAGCGGGCCAGCGCCGATGACGGACTGGCGACGCGGGACCGGTTCATGGCGATGGTCAGCCACGACTCGCGTGCGCTCCTCGGGGGCATCGCTTTGCAGGCTTCCCTGCTCAAGCGGGATGCTGCCGAAACCGAGGCGGGCGGGAAGACCCTACAAGCCGCTGCGAAGATCCAGCGCTTCACTGCACGGCTGACCCGGCTGATTGACGACTTGCTGGACCTGGTCAGCATCGAGGCGGGCGTACTCCGCGTCGACCCCACGCTACAGGATGCGACCGCGACCGTGCGGGAGTCGCTCGAGGCGTTTCAGCCTCTGGCCTCCGTGCAGAACCTCTCGCTTGATATGGAGATACGCGGAGACTCGCTGATGGCGAAGTTTGACCATGAGCGCATCCTTCAGGTGCTCGCCAACCTGTTGACCAATGCCATCAAGTTCACTCCGGCAGGAGGCGGTATTTCTCTTCGACTAGAACCGGTGGGCCAGGACGTTCGCTTCTCGGTGGTGGACACCGGATCTGGAATTCCGCGCCATCAACTGGAGGAGGTGTTCCAGCGGTTCTGGCAAGCCCGCAGCGAAGACCGCAGAGGATTGGGGCTCGGTCTCTCCATCTCCAAGGGCATTATTGAAGCGCACGGTGGGCGGATCTGGGCCGAGAGTCAGCCTGGAAAGGGCAGTACTTTCTCGTTCACGCTGCCGGGTGCTTTTGCCTCACCCACATAGGGGCCACTTCAAGGCGGACCGCGACGGAGGCGCGCGCGCTTTCCGGGCACGCGACGGGCCGCTGGAGGGGCCACGGCAACCCTCTCCGCTCTTTCCACTGCCAGCAGATGCCAGACCCCGGGTGTTGCCGCAAGCCCCCCCGGTCGTGCTCCACCATCACCCGTTTCGCTCCATGAACGGGAGGGCGGAGAGATGCACACGGACGTGGTGACGCAGCACACAGTGGTGATTGTGGGAGGGGGCCCGACCGGGCTGATGCTGGCGGCGGAGCTGGCGTTGGCGCAGGTGAACGTGGCCATCGTCGAGCGGCGCGCCAGCCAGGAGGTCGCCGGCTCGCGCTCGCGCGGCCTGCACGCGCGCAGCCTGGAGGTGCTCGACCAGCGCGGGGTCGTCGAGCGCTTCGTCTCGCAAGGGCAAGCGGTCCAGAACGTCGCGTTCGGGCAGGCGCCTCTGGACCTCAGCGACTTCCCGACACGTCACAACCATGGGCTCGCGCTCTCGCAGGAGCGCTTCGAGCGCATCCTGGCGGAGTGGGTGGGTGAGCTGGCGGTGCCCATCTACCGCGGGCGCGAGGTGACGGGCTTCGCGCAGGACGACACCGGCGTCGACGTCGCGCTGTCCGACGGCCGTGCGCTCCGGGCAAAGTACCTCGTCGGATGCGACGGGGGTCGCAGCCTCATCCGCAAGGCGGCGGGCATCGAGTTCCCGGGGTGGGACGCGTCCATCAGCTACCTCATCGCCGAGGTCGAGATGACCGGAGCGCCCGCGTTCGGCATCCGCCGGGACGAGAAGGGCACCTACGCCATGGGCCCGCTGGAGGACGGACGCGTGGGCGTCGTGCTGAGAGAGGAGCGGGTCGGCACGGGCGACGCGCCGACCCTCGAGGGGCTGCGCGAGGGGCTCGTCGCGCTCTACGGGACGGACTACGGCCTGCGCGGCGCCACGTCCCTCTCGCGGTTCACCGACATGACGCGGCAGGCGGCGTCCTACCGCGAGCGGCGGGTGCTCCTGGCCGGCGACGCGGCCCACGTGCATTCGCCGATGGGCGGACAGGGGCTCAACCTTGGCGTGCAGGATGCCGTGAACCTGGGGTGGAAGCTGGCCCAGGTCGTGCGCGGCGTCTCGCCGGAGGACCTGCTCGACACGTACCAGGCCGAGCGGCACCCCGTCGCGGCCCGTGCGCTGCGAAAGACGATGGCGCAGACCGCGCTGAGCCGCGGTGACGCGCGGATGGACGCCGTGCGCGAGACGCTGGCGGAGTTGCTGCGGATGGACGCACCACGCAAGCAGTACGCGGCGATGATGTCGGGGCTGGACGTCCACTACGACCTGGGCAACGGACACCCGCTGCTCGGGCGCCGCGTGCCGGACCTCGACCTGGTCACCGCCGACGGCCCGCGACGCGTGTTCCACCTGTTGCACGACGCGCGGCCGGTGCTGCTCAACCTGGGCGAGCCCGGCACGCTCGACGTCACGCCCTGGGCGGACCGGGTTCGGCGGGTCGCTGCTCGCTACACGGGGGAATGGGAGCTCCCGGTGCTCGGCGCGGTCACCGCGCCCGTCGCGGTGCTGATTCGACCGGACGGACACGTCGCGTGGGTCGGGGAAGGCACGGATCAGGGCCTGCGTGAGGCGCTGACCCGGTGGTTCGGTCCGCCGCATGCGACGTAGCGCGTTGCGCCTGCCACGGTGGGCAAGTGATTCCCTGCCGCCACCACGGTGGCAACAGGGTGGCAGATGCTCGGCGCGGCGTGGTTCATGGATGTCATCCCGAAGCCGTATGCGCTCGTGTTCGGAGCCATCGTGGATTGCCCTGATGGCCGCGCAACTGCTGGCAGCGCCAGAATGTCTTGAGCAGGATTGACACTCGAATACCCTGCCGTTCTTATTCGAGGATGCTCGTCATCCGACACGCGCAGCTGGAGGCCCTTGACGCGCCAGCCCAAGAGCATTTCATCGAGGAAATCCTCAGCGCCCTCCCCGAGGTCTTCCCCGGGGATGCGCGGGTCCTCGAGCGCCAACCGATGCGCGCGCTCATCGAGGATGGCATTGCCCGCGCGAGCCGCCTCGGGCTCACGGGAGGCGGTGAGGTCTCCCGCTACGTCTTCCTGCTGCACGAACTGGGCCCCGGCTTCGAGGACGCGGCCAGGACGCGTTGGATGGGCCGCCTCCTGCGCGACCCCGAGCTCCCGCCCTCCGTGCGGATGGATGCTGTCTATGCACGGCTGGAGGCCTCCTCCGGCAAGGGGCTCCCGTGAACTTCGAGGCCGCCAAACGTGTGGCGCAACGGGCCGCGAAGCGGTTCCTGGGGCAAGCGGTCATGCCCTGCCCCTTCATGAACACGGGGCTGCTGCTCATCGTGTACCGGGAGGACGACGGCGAGGGCATCCAGGGCGCGGCCGGAGCCATCTCAGGGATTGGGCGGATGTACACGGAGGAGCGGGTCGGCAAGAAGAAGCCGCCCCGCTACCGCCGCTCCGACGTCCGCATCGACCGGCAGGAGCGCACCGACGCGGATGGAATCGCCCGCTTCCTGCCCTGCAACCCAGGGGAGTACCACGTCACCGCCGTCGATCTGCCGGACCCGGAGGGTATCTTCGGGAAGCCTGCGGAGGAGAACCTGCGGGTCCCCGCGCAGGAGTGCCCGGTGCGCGTGATTCCCGTGCCCGTCCTGGCCAGGCCCGAGGTTTTGCTGCGCCTCAAGCACGATGACGCTGGGGTGCCCGGCGTGCGCGTCCAGCTCGGCGACCTGGAGTTCGAGCACCCCACCGACGGTGACGGACGCGCCCGGTGGCAAGGCGAGCCGCTGGAACCCAACACCTACCCTCTCACGCTCACCTTCGGCGACAACGCGCCACACCGGCTCTTCGACCCCGTGAAGCAGCTCCTGGACGCGGCCACCGTCGAGCTGCCGCGCGGCGCGCACTGCTTCACCTTCTACGTGGAGCGGCTCTCGTGGCTCACGTTCGACGTGGTGCATGACGTGCCGGGCGCCGACACCCAGCGGCTCGACCAGGCCCGGCTCACCGTCCAATGGCCAGAGGGCGCGGACCCGAAGTCCTTCGAGACCGCGGGCGAGCCCATGAAGATAGACGACATCCCCCAGGCCAGCGGCCCCGCGACGCGGTGCGAGGTGGTCTCACTCGAGCTCCCGGACGACGGCGAGCCCGAGGTGTACGAGTTCGTGGAAATGACCACGGCGTGAGGTGAGGCGGTCATGAGCAAGGTCTTCGATGCACGCGCCCCCAAGCATGAGCTCCCGCTCGGAAAGAAGACGCTCGGCGCGCTTCTCGACGAGCATGACCTCACGGGAAAGCTCGATGAGGTCGCCCTCTACAACTGGGGCACCCGCGTCCCGGCGGAGATCAACCGCGCGCTCGTCGAGCTCGTGGGCTGCGCCAAGGTGGACGCCGACCCGCTCCAGTCCGAGCTTGACCCGGACCTCGGCACGACGAAGGTCATCTACAAGCCCGTGCCGTGGCAGCCCGCGCCCGCGCTGGAGCTGGAGAAGGCGCACACCATCAAGGTCAAGCGCAGGCGCCCCGTCCCCGCCGTCTCCATCACCCAGCTCACCCGCTGGTTCAAGCCCGGCACGGACACCTGTGAGGTCGAGTATCAGCTCGAGGGCGTGTCGGCTCGCGCGAGCAAGGTCGACTTCGAGGTCCACGCGACGCGGTACTACGACGTCCGCCGCTCCGACCCCGTGGTGCTGACCCAGCCGAAGGAGTGGGTGGAGGTGCCCTGCGATACCCTGGACGAGCCGGGCACCACGCACCTCTTCCAGCGGCGGAGCTTCCAGGTGGTCGTGGACAAGCGCCCGCCCGCCGACGCCCAGCAGGCCCCTGACTGGCAGGGGAAGAGCGAAGCGACGAAGGGCGTCCTGCGGAAGGCGGGCGTGTCCGACGTCTACGTCGGCCCGGGCCCGGCCCCGTACAACGTGCTCGTCCGCTACTACCAGGACGACGCGGACGCCAAGGCGCGGCTCCTCATCGAGCCGTGGAGCCCGCGCTGGAAGCACGAACCCACCACGCCGCTCGACGACGCCTCCCTCATCGTCAAGTGGACGCTCGATGGCGACAACGACAAGCTCGTCCGCGGGCAGCTCAGCATCTGGGACAAGGACGACCAGCGCGTCTTCTTCGCGCCGCTCTCCGAGGACACGCTCCGGGTACAGCGGGAGTACGACCTGCTGAACGACCCGCGCAAGCGGTGGGACCGGTCCGAAGTCGACCGCGCCAGGATGCCCTACCGCGTGCAGCTCCAAGCGCACAGCGGAGAGGACGAGGAGCTGGGGCTGGCCGTCGCGGTGATGCCCACGCTGGTGCGCGCGTTCAACTACCAGCAGGTGCAGTTCGTCGCGTTCAACGTCAAGCCGGGCACCCAGGCGGGCGCGTACCTGGGGGATGTCGACGACGACACCGACATCACCACGCGCTGCGACGCCATGAAGGAGGCCATCCAGCTCGCCGCGCCGAACGTCGACCCCTCGGAGGACGTCCTCAAGGTCTTCATGGCGCCCGAGTTCTATTTCCGCGGACAGAAGGGCGGCTACCCCGTCGAGAAGCTCTCATCCATCGTCCACACGATGCGAGAGGAGACGGACAAGGTCAACTACGCCGACTGGCTCTTCGTCTTCGGCACCGCCATCGGATACCTGCCGCACGGCGAGCCGGGCGGTCCTCGGCTCGCCCACAAGGACCCCGTGAAGCACGCGGTGACGGTCTCCGAAGTCGACGAGACGGGCGTCGACACCGTGCTCACCGTCACCGGCGCGGCGACGAAGCCAGACCCGGCGTGGGAGGTCGAGCAGGGCCTCTTCACGGCGGCCATCCAGGCCGTCGTGGATGACGGGCTCAACCAATACAAGCTCACGCTCCAGGGCAAGCCCGCCCTGATTCCGGCGCCGGCGGTGCTCGCCCAGCCCCGGGTGTGGATTGAGTCGAGCGACCCGACACCTCCCAAGACGAAGCTGGTCGTCGCCTCCAGGGTCTGCGATTGGATTCAGAACAACGTCGCTCCCACGGCGCGCTGGAGCATCACGGACGCGGCGGGCACCGATGACGACATTGAGACCTGTACACAGCTCGCGCCGGGGCGATACGAGCTCACGCTCGCGGGCAACAAGCTGTTCGTCGCGGGCAAGGCGGAGCTCCTCGAGCCGCAGGCCACGGAGGTGTTCAACGTGGCCCTCCTGCAGAAGGGCTGGCCGGCGCCCCACGTCGGGGAAAGAGGGCTGAAGAGCGCCGTGGTCGACAAGGAGAACATCTCCTGGATCGACTTCCTCGGGCCGAACTTCGCCAATGCCAACTTCAACACCGTGGACGGGAGCGGCCGGCTCATCCAGATTCACAACGACCCCAACCGCCTCGCCCTGCCTACGAGCGGCTCCCGGGACACGCTGGGGGCCAGGCCCAACGTGAACACGGAGGTCACCACCTCCGGGCTCGGAGGGGGCTCCGTGGTGACCATCGACGGCGTCACCTTCGGCATCGAGGTGTGCCTCGACCACAACAAGAGCAAGCTCCACGACTTCTACACGAACCGCGCGGTGCAAGACGAGCCGAAGGTCCAGGTCCACCTCATCCCCTCGTGGGGCAGCTCCATTGGCGGCGGCGCGGTGTGCGCCCCCGCTCCCAATGGCCCCGTCCTCAACGTCGACGGCGCGAGGTGTGACTCGACGGCGCGCATCCACGATGGACAGCTCTACTGCGATGACCATCCCGACAATTACTCCGGTGTCGCGGGATACTGTCAGCGGGTCACCGAGACACGGTGGTGCGGGACCTGCGGCGCGACCCGGTCGGCGACGGGCGCCTGCTCACGGTGCGCGAACCCGGTGACGACCTATCACAAGTGCGCGCACCCGAAGCTCCAGCTCTACTGGGTGTGCCAGTCCTGCTCGGGCGCGTACCCCTGTGTGACCCACCCCTTGGCGCCAGCCGTTCCCAGGCCGGTGGTCGTCTGCGCGAACACCGCCTGCAACCAGCCCCACTGGGGAGCTCCGGCGGCCCCCATGTGCGCCACCTGTGGTGGAGCGCCGAACACGGCCCAGTACGTCTCCGTATGCGGCTGCGGAGCGTTCGCTCCGTGCATCAATCACGCGGGCCCCTACCCCCGCTGGCTCCAGAGTACGTGCGCCATGGGGCATGCGCCGTCGTGGACCCCCGTCCCCCCGGTGAACCTCGCGTGCGGCTGCGGCTGGAATCAGCCGCCCGCGCTCTGCGAGTTCATGTACGCCACGCCAGGGCCCTGTCCGCAGCACACCACGCTCGACCCTCAACCCTGGCGCTGCCCGAAGCCCTTCGCGCCCATCGGGTCGCTCCTCACCGTCGCGAGCGGCCCCACGCCCGTCCCCCTCAGCGAGGACGTCAACTACTTCGAGGAGAAGGGGCACGTGGTCGTCTACAACGCCACCCCAATCCCCCCGGTGGACTTCGTGCCCTGAGCGACGATGACCGCGCAGCCTCCAGTGAGGTGGAGCGCTCCGCGGCACCAGGAGAAGCCGCGGCGCCTCTGACGCGTCCACTTCCCGCCGAGGCGGCTCCTTCGCCACCTGCCGCAGCGCGACCCACACTCGGAGTTCTCGTCTTCTCACGGCCTTGGAATGGGGCGCAACTTCCGGCGCCACGCCCCGACAATGGAGGCAAGCCTCCCCGATCCTCAACTCGGCTCCCCCTCCCGAGGTCCTCCATGGTCCAGGTCACACGTCCCTCCAGCCTCACGCCCTCCACGCGGACGCGGGCCACGCCGGAGGCGCCTGTCCCGGCCAAGGCCGCGCAGGGCATCAACGCCGTGGTGGAGGGCGACAGCTTCACGGCGAGCTCCCCGGCGGCAATGCAGCGGTCGAACGCGCTGGCGCAGGCCAACGCCCTGCGCCTCCCCATCCCCTGGCCTGGGAAGGGCGAGGCGGACAAGATTGGCTGGATTCAGAAGGCGTATCCGCCCGCCAAGGACTCCACGGCGGAGTTCATGAAGCTCAACCAGGCCGTGCGCGCGGGCAAGGACGTGCTGCCCGCCGAGGCCAAGGACTGCGTGTACCTGGCGGTGGGCGGACTGCTCTCAGAAGCGGCGCCCAAGCAGCTCTACTTCGACCGGAACCTGGATGCGCTGGAAGCCCAGGGCCTCCAGGTCGGCCGCGTCCCCGTGGACACGGACATGGGCGTGGAGAACAACGCGGCCATCGTCCGCCAGGCGGTGCTCGACGCCGCGAAGGACGGCAAGCAGGTGGTGCTCATCGGGCACAGCAAGGGCGGCCTGGACTCCGCGGCGGCCCTGGCCATGTACCCGGAGCTCCAGGAGCACGTGCGCGCCCTGGTCACCCTCCAGTCGCCCTACGGGGGTTCGCCCATGGCGCAGGACCTGCTGGACAACCCGCTCGTGCGCTACGGCGTGGGCGGCGCCATCGAGGCGATGGGCGGCAGCATCCAGGCCGGAGAGGACCTGACCTACGACTCGCGCAAGGCATTCCTGGCCAGGCACCCGATGCCCCCGGGCATCCCCACCGTGTGCATGGCCTCCACCAGCTCGAACCCCACGTCGCCGCTGTTCGCCGCCGAGGGGTACATGCAGCAGCGCTACGGCGTGAAGTCCGACGGCCTGGTGCTCCCGCAGGACGCGTTCATCCCCGGCTCCAAGTCGGTGACGCTGTCCGGCCTGGACCACCTGGACGCCACCGGCACCACGCTGAACCCGTTCAAGCCCTACCAGCCCGAGGACCTGACCCTCTCGCTGGTCGCCATGGCGCTGAACATGCCCAAGGAGCCCTGAGCGGCGGCCAGGAGGACCTGGGCCACCCTCACGCAGCCGAACCAAGCCTCATGAGGACTTCGGCGATGCCATCCGGGTGAGGAGGGCGCTCATCGCGCATGGTGTGGAAGCCACACTTCTCGAGGACGCGAATCGACGCGAGGTTGTGAAGCGCGACCCACGCATGAAGCGGCCGGGCGGGCTCGACCCCCAGGAACGCAGAGAGCGCCTGGGTGGCGATGCCCTTGCCCCAATGCTCGCGCCCCACCCAATACCCGACGAAGCGCCTGGCATCCTGTTCCCAACTGCCGATGTTCCCAACGACCACGCCCCCCAGGACGATGGCGCGGGTGACGTTTTCAGGGCGGAGCACCTTCGTGCGCCAGTGGGTCATGAACGCGTCGCGTTCCCGCGATGAAAACGCGGCCATGCGCAGCGCTTCCGGGTCGCGCTGGTGTTCAAAGAAGATGGCAAGGTCCTCTTCCGTGACGTCGCGGAGAATCATGCTGAAAAGGCTCCCTCCGGTCTGCGCCGCGAGGCAGGTCGCGAAGCGAACGGCGCAAGGGTTCTAGCCTTCGGCATGGACAAGCACCAACGCCCTGCTCCAGTGTGCGCGGCACCAACGCTCCGGACGCGGGGAACAAGGCATGAAGACGAAGCTCGCCGCGGTGACACTGGCTGCCTCCCTGCTCGCGTCCTCCGCCGCGTGGGCCGCGGTGACGGTGCGCTACCACAACCGCGATTCACGCGACCACACGTGGTCCGTGGTGTGCAGCGGCGTGAAGACGTCGGTGACGTTCGGCAAGAGCCAGACGGCCTCCGTCACCATCCAGGGCTCCGGGCCCTGCGCCGTGAAGACGGACACGGGCACCGTGGTCCTCAAGGGCGGTGAAGACCTGGAAATCAAGGGCGGGCGCATCCAGGTGAAGTGAGCCCCTGCCTGCCAGACAGCCGTCATTTAGGCTAAATCCGGACCAATTTAACCTACTCCGGAACAAAATAAGGCCAGCCCAGATTGAATCTAGCCCCGGCTCGCCCCATACTGCATTGCGTCAGTCTTCCAGGTGGAGGCGCAATGAAGAAGTGGTTGGCGATGGCCCTTCTGGTGGGTGTGGGTGTGGCGGGGTTGCTGGTCGAACCGGCGGCGCAGGTGAAGCAAGGGGGCCCCATCAACACCGCGGACACGGCGTGGATCCTCACGGCCACCGCGCTGGTGCTGCTGATGACGCCGGGGCTGTCCTTCTTCTACGGCGGCATGGTGCGGCTGAAGAACGTGGTGTCCACGCTGCTGCAGAGCTTCATCGCCATGGCGGTCATCAGCCTGCTCTGGGTGGTGGTGGGCTTCAGCCTGTGCTTCGGCGACAGCTTCCATGGGCTCATCGGCGACCCGCGGACCTTCTTCATGTTCAGCGGCGTGGGCGGTGAGACGCACCCGGACCTGGCGCCCACCATCCCCTTGATGCTGTTCGCGCTGTTCCAGCTCAAGTTCGCCATCATCACCCCGGCGCTCATCACCGGCGCGTTCGCGGAGCGCGTGCGCTTCAAGGCGTACGTGCTCTTCATGGTGCTCTTCACGCTCGTCATCTACGCGCCGCTGGCGCACTGGACGTGGCACCCGGAGGGCTTCCTCCGGCAGTGGGGCGTGCTCGACTTCGCGGGCGGCACGGTGGTGCACATGTCCGCGGGCTTCGCGGCGCTGGCGGGCGCGCTGGTGCTGGGCCGCCGCAAGGTGCACGTGGAGAACACGGCGCACACGCCCGCCAACCTCCCCTTCGTCATGCTGGGCACGGGCATGCTGTGGTTCGGCTGGTTCGGCTTCAACGCGGGCTCGGCGCTGTCGGCCTCGTCGCTGGCCACGCTGGCCTTCGCCACCACCAACACGGCGTCCGCGGCGGCGATGCTGGGGTGGATTGCCTTCGACTGGCTGCGCGGCCGCAAGCCCAGCGCCATGGGCGCGTGCATCGGCGCGGTGGTGGGCCTGGTGGCGGTGACGCCCGCGGCCGGCTTCATCACCGTGGGGCAGAGCCTCGTCGTGGGCCTCGTCGCCAGCTTCGTGAGCAACGCGGCGGTGCACTTCAAGAACCGCACCTCCGTCGACGACACGCTGGACGTCTTCCCCTGCCACGGCCTGGGCGGCGTGGTGGGCATGGTGCTCACGGGCGTGCTGGCCAAGGACGTGGGCCTCATCCACGGCGAGACGCGCACCTTCATGATGCACATGCTGGCGCTGGTGCTGGTGTCGGTGTTCTCCTTCGCCGGCTCGTTCCTGCTCTACAAGGTGGTGGACCGCATCGTCCCGCTGCGCGTCACCCGGGAGCACGAGGAAGAAGGCCTGGACCTGAGCCAGCACGGCGAGACGGTGGGCGAGTCCATCATCGCCCCCGTGCCGCAGCCCGCGCTCACCGCGACGACGGCGGTCGCCACCGAGCCGGCGCCGGACGCCTCCCGCGTGCCGCAGCCCGCCTGAGCCTCACCCAGGGACTGTGTCTCGCGTGCCGCCGCTCGGAGCCCCGGGCGGCGGGCGCGTCTTCCGGTTTGGCGGTCCTGGCCTCCGGCATGCGCCCGCTTCCTTGGCAGGCTGCCGGTGGGACGCCTCCCGTCGCATGCCATGACCTGCCTGGGTGTTCCGCGACATCAGGAGGGTTGCCTCAGGGGGGG
>NZ_JAAIYB010000142.1 GCF_010894475.1 Myxococcus vastator | reverse complement strand
CGCCCCAGCCGCTCGCCTGTCCCCTGTCCAGGAGGCCCTGGTGGCCATGGGCGCGGTGCCCGGGCAGGCCGCCCCCGCGCCGCGTGTTCCCGCTGCCGCCGCGGCGCCGTCCCGCCCGGCGGCCCCCGCGCGCCCCAGTGCATCGCCGGTGGAAGCCCTCTGCACGCAGATGCTGACCGAAGTCCGCGTCGCCGTCCGGGGCCGCTCGCTCGTCGAGCTGGCGGTCGCGCTCTCGGCGCCCGCGGAGCTCGCCCAGGAGGCGCTCACCCTGTTGTCCGCCCGGGGAGCGGTGATTCGAAGGGGGCACAAATACTTCGCCGCTTGAGGCAAGGTAGCCGTCCCGCACGTCTTTCGAAGGGTCGTCCATGGAAGCGCCGACGTACAGCTCCAAGCAGGTCGCCGAGATGCTCGGCGTGTCCCCGAAGCAGATTCCGGAGGAATCGCGGAAGGACGCCTACACGCCGGACGACATCTGGGACCTGCGCACCACGCTCGACCGTTTCCCGGCGCGGCTGGGCCACCGCCGCCAGCTCTTCCTGAACTTCAAGGGCGGCACCGGCAAGACGTCGCTGTCCACGTCCTACGCCTGGCGCCTGGCGGAGCTGGGCTACGCGGTGCTCCTCATCGACCTGGACAGCCAGGGCCACGCCACCAAGTGCCTGGGCTACGAAGGCGAGGACTTCGAGAAGACGCTGCTGGACGTGCTCGTCCGCAAGACGCCGTTGTCCAAGGTCATCCAGAAGTCCACGCTGCCCAACCTGGACTTCGTCCCGTCCAACCTGACCATGTCCACGGTGGACCTCGCGCTGATGCCCATGGCCGGCCGCGAGTTCAAGCTGCGCAACGCCCTCAAGGACGTGGAGGCCCAGTACGACGTCGTCGTCTTCGACGCGCCGCCGTCCTTCGGCCTGCTCAACCTCAACGCGCTGATGGCGGCGAACGACCTGTTCGTCCCCGTGCTCGCGGACTTCCTGTCCTTCCACGGCCTCAAGCTGCTGTTCGAAACGGTGCAGAGCCTGGAGGAGGACCTGAACCACGTGCTCGACCACGTCTTCATCGTGGTCAACTCCTTCAACGCCACCTTCAAGCTGGCGAAGGAGGCGCTGGAGGCGCTCCAGACGCACTATCCGGAGTTCCTGCTGCCCACCATCATCCGGCAGTGCACCAAGTTCGCGCAGGCCTCCAGCGAGGGTCGGCCGGTGTTCGTCGCGGACCCCTCGTCCAAGGGGGCCAACGACATCCAGGCCATGATTGACAACATCCTGCCCCGGCTGGTGGCCGCGGCAGCCGCCGCCCAGACGAAGGGCACCCAGCAGGCCGGCTGAGAACCATGAAGAAAGCCTTTGAACAGAACGTGTCCCGCGCCAAGCCGCGCCTCCGCCTGGGCGCGCTGACGGGCCTCGTCGACCCCGTCGAGCCCACGCCTTCCGAGCCCGAGGCCGAAGCGGCACCCGAGCCCGTCGCCGAGGCCCCCGACCTCTCCGCCGAGGTGCGCGCCCGCATCGAACGCGCCCGCACCCCGCGCCCCAGCGCCGCCCAGGCCATGGACGCCGCCCTGCGCGAGCCGGAGCAGGAGCCCGAGCAGGACACCGTCGCCTACGCCGCGCCCGAGCCGGACGAAGCGCCCGTCTACGAGGAGCCCCCGCCGGAGCCCGAGGCGGTCGCCGACGTGCCCGTGACGTACGGGGCTCCGCCGGAGGCCGAGGCGCTGCTCGACACCGAGCCGTCCACCGGGCCCGTCACCTTCGCCGCGCCGCCCCCGGCGCTGCACTTCGACGCCGTCAGTCCTCCTCCGGAGGCGCACCCCATGACGCAGGCCTCGGCTCCCGTATCCATGCCGCACGTCACCGCCACCGTCGCGGAGCCGGTGGCCCGTGTCGAAGCGCCGCCCACCGAGGTGGAGGTGCAGCGGCCGGCCCCGCCGCGCGAGGACGGGCAGGACTCCTCGGCCCGCCGTGAGCGGCTGAAGGCCCGGCTCAAGGCGGTGCGGGAGAATCCGCGCCCGGAGCCGCTGCCCGCCACCGTGGCGGAGGCGGGGCAGCGCGCCGTGGAGCGCATCACCCACCTCCAGGCGGAGCTGGTGAAGGTGAAGGCGCTCAACCTCTCCCTCACGCAGGACCTGGAGGTGTCGCGCCGTCAGGCGGAGAAGGCCACGGAGGAGGCCCGCCTGCGCATGGACGAGGCGCGCCGCCTGTCCTCGGAGATGGAGGGCCGGGTGAAGCTGCTGGCCGACCTGGAGCGCGAGCTGTCCGCGCTGGAGGGCGAGCGCGACGAGGCGCTGCTGTCGCTCCAGGAGACGCGGCAGGCGCTCCATGCCGCGGCCAAGGAGCGCGAGGCCCTGGAAGAAGAGGTCGCCCGCGGCAAGCAGGCCCTGGTGGACAGCCTGGCCGAGGAGGAGCGGCTCGCCGGTGAGCTGGAGTTCGCCAAGGACGAGTCCACGTCGCTGCACCGCGCGGTGGAAGCGCTCCAGGGAGAGCGCGACGTGCTGGCCCAGCAGGTGGCCTCGCTCACCGCCGAGCGCGCCGAGCTGCTGGAGGCGCGCAAGGCCCTGGAGTCGGTGCACCGGGCCCTGAGTCAGGCCACGGTGCGCTGAAGCCGCCCGGCTACTTCGTGAGCTTCGCCGCCCCGCGCACGGCGGCGAAGGCGGGGCTGAGCGGCGGCGAGCGGAGGCCCTCGGTGGCCAGTCCACTGAAGGTCCCGGCGGGCTGCTTCAGCGCCTGGACGTGCGCGAGGATGTTGCGCCGGCGCTCGTCCTTGCCCGGGTGGTTGGCGAAGGTGCTGCCCCCGTCCTTCGTCTTGGCCAGCAGGGCGAGGTAGTCGTCCGGCGTGTAGCCCGCGGACAGCATCAGCTCGACGGCGACCCGGTCCGCCTCCAGCTCCTGCTCCTTGGCGTGGCCCTTGTCGATGAGGTCGATGGTCTTCTCGCTCAGGTGGCCCAGCAGGCCCGGCTCCTTGTCCAAGTCCAAGGTCCCGTCGCCATCGCGGCCCGCGGAGAGCACCTTCACCGCGGTGGGGGAGAGCACGGCCTCGCCGTAGGTGACCAGCTCGCACGTCTTCACCTTCGCGTCGCCGTACTGGCGGATGGCGTGCTTGAGCGTGACGTGGGCGATTTCGTGCGCCAGCACGCCGGCCAGCTGGCCTTCGTTCTCCAGCCCCTGGAGCAGCTTCCGGGTGACGAAGACGTAGCCACCGGGCGCGGACATCGCGTTGAACTGGGACGCGTCCTGGAGCACGCCGAAGGTCCACTCGAGCGTGGGCCGCGCGGACTGCGCCGCCAGGTTCTTCCCCACGACGTTGATGTAGCGGTGCAGCGCGTCGCTGGAGCCGCTCAGCAGCAGCCCGTCGCCCCGTCGCACGAAGTTGATGGCCAGCGCTCCGCCCAGGGCGTACTCCTCCTGCACGCTGGGGTCGGCGCGCAGCTTCTGGCACGACCTGGCGTCCTCCGCCGCGGCGCTCAGCTTCCCCAGGAGGTTCCCACCCCGGGTGAGCGAGGACGCATTGAAGCCCTTGCAGGACGCCGTCATCGCGCCCAGTCCCACCAACGCGAGCACCTTCCAGCCCGTTCGCATCATCGCTTGCCGCTCCGCTTGTTCTTCCCGGCCTTCGCGACCGTGTCGCTGGCGCCCACCACCGGGAAGAGTCCCGCCGCTGTCACGTGCGCGGCGATGTCCGCCGTGGACACGGACTTCGCCAGCGTCTCCAGCGCCTGGATGTCCCGCACGGCCTTGCCGTGGTCTCCGCCCTTGTCCTTGCCGTACTGCTCCGCGCCGGGGCTGAGCGCCTTCACCGCGGCGCCGCTGGCGACGAACTTCTTCGGGTCCACCTGCCGGGTGCCCTTCCCCTGCGTCACCAGCTCCATGTTGGGCGGCGTGGTGGACAGGTTCGTCTGGAACACGAAGCCCTTCTTGCCGGTGGACGTCGTCACCTTGTGCCACTGCTTGTGCTTCGCGTCCGCGCCGCCCCACGTCACCTGCTCTCCGGGCTGGAGCACCGCCACGGCGTTGACCGAACCGGACGGGCTCGCCTGCACGCGCGTGTTCTTCGCCTTCACGTACAGCGGCTCGCCGACCTTCACGGCCGACGCCCCCGCCGGAATCGCCAGCGCCAGCAGGGCGGCGGTCCACGCCACCCGCGTCTTCATCCCCATGTCTCCCCGACTCCTTTCCGCACCGCTCATTTGTCCAGGTTCGCCACGCCGTCGAAGTCCGTCGGCGGCGCCTTCGCATATCGCTGACAGCGCTCCAACAGCGCCTGCGTGGGCCCGTCCTCCGGGTCCTCCGCGCGGCGCGCTTCCAGCACCGCTGCCGCTTCCTCGAACCGCGCCGCGCGGTAGAGCGCCAGCGCCGCGTGGTAGCGCGCCACCGTCTCCCGCTTGCGCGCGTCCAGCCCGCCCTTGAGCGCGAGCAGCTCGTACACGGTGACGGCCTCCGTCTTGCCCGCCACGCGCACCCGGTCCAGCTCCCGCACCTCGATGTGCTCGCGCGCCAGTTCGTACGTGCGCGGGCCAATCATGATGACGGAGCCATAGGCCTTGTTCGCGCCCTCCAGCCGCGCGGCCAGGTTCATCCCGTCGCCAATCGCGGTGTAGCTGAAGAGCTGCTCGCTGCCGAAGTTGCCCACGAAATTGACCGCGGTGTTCACGCCGATGCGCGTGTACATGTCCGGCAGCCCCTGGACGCGGAACTCGTCGCGCAGCCGGTCCACCGCCGCCTTCGCCGCGAGCGCGCCCTTGCAGCCGCGCAGCGCGTGGTCCACCTGTCGCATCGGCGCGCCGAAGAGACACACCACGGCGTCACCGATGTACTTGTCCAGGCACCCACCCTCCTTCAGCAGCGCCGCGCTCACCCGCGTCAGGTACGTGTTGAGCAGGCGCACCAGGTTGCGCGGGTCGTCCTTGAAGCGCTCGCTGAAGGTGGAGAAGCCCCGGATGTCGCTGAAGAAGGCGGTGATTTCGACATTCTCCCCATCCAGCCGAGGCAGCTCGCGCTGGGCAATCATCTGCTCCACCAGCTTGGGCTCCATGAAGCGGCTGAAGGCCTGCCGGATGAACGCCGTCTCCTCGTTGGCCACCAGGTGGTTGAAGGCCACCGCGCTGACGCTGGCCAGCACGCCCGCCAGCGCGGGCAGGGCGGTGAGCACGTAGGTGTTCGTCAGTCCGAGGACAGGGCCCGTCACCCAGCTCATGCCCGCGTAGAGCCCCAGCGGCCACGCAATCTCCAGCGGCGTCCAGCGCGTCGTCATCAGCAGCACCACCGACGCGAAGGCCACTCCGAAGACGAGCGCCAGGCTCACCCCCAGCGGCGCGCGGGTGATGAAGCGGCCGTTGCCCAGGAGCGTGTCCAGCACCGCCGCTTGTTTCACCACGCCGGGCTCATGCGACGAGAAGGACGTGGCCTTGACGTCGTTGAGCCCCACCGCGTTGCCGCCGATGACGACCACCTTGCCGCGAAAGACGTCCGGCGGCAGCCCCGTGGGCTGGCCCTGGCCCCGGTGCACCCACGCGTCGAGCACGGAGATGAGCGGGACGCTCGTGAAGCGGTCATGCAGCTGCCCACCGAAGTCGATGCCCGCGCTGCCATCCGCGTCCACGGCGTAGGTGCGCGAGCCCAGCCGCAGCGTGCGCCCGGCGAACTCGATGGCGCTGGCGCCCAGCAGGTCCGCCGCCACGCGCACGGGCAGCGTCGCGAAGGCATTGGGGCCATCCGAATAGACGAAGCGCGTGCGGCGCATGAAGCCGTCGGCGTCCGACTCCGGCTCCACCAACCCGAAGCCATCCACCGCGCCCACCAGCACGGGAATGGGCGGCACCGGGTGACTGGGGAGCCGCTCCCCCGAGGACGTCGCGTAATCCAGCGCGGGCAGCGTCCGGCCGTTCGCGCGCACCGGAAACGCGAGGGCCCGGGCCAGTTGCTCGGGGGCAACAGCGGGGAGGACCGCCTCCGGAGCGCCGTCCTCGAACGTCTCCGCGCCGGCTTCCTCCGGGAAGGCGTCCGCCGCCTGGATGGGGGTGTCCACCTCCACCACCGCCGCTCCGAAGTCCGCGGGGGGCAGCAGCGGCGCGTTCGCGTGGGTGGAGACCCCCAGGTAGAACGGTGTGGACGTCTCTTGGAGCACCTGCGCGAAGGTCAGGTCCATGGACTCGTCGGTGCCGCGCTCGTCCATGACGGCGTCGAACACGATGGCCCGGGCACCCTCGGCTTCCAGTTGCTCCACCACGCGCGCCCAGAGGTTGCGGCTGTAGGGCCAGCTCCCGAAGTTGAGCGCGTATTGCTCGTTGGCGCGGATGCGCTCCAGGCTCGGCTGGTCGATGGTGACCAGCACCACCTGGGATGACACCTCGCGCCGCTCGGTGAAGCGCGTGACGACGGTGTCGTAGGCGGAGCGCTCCGCTTCCTCCAGCAGGCCGCCCAGCTTCGCGTCGAAGTGAAGGCAGACGGCGGCCAGCGTGGTGGCCAGCACCGCCACGCCCAGCATCAGCCGCCAGTGGTTCTGCCACCGTGAACGGACCGTCTTCCAGCGCTCGCCTGCCACGTCCCCCTCTTGCGAAGCGTGCTGGAGTGAACACTACCCCAGCGGCGGGGGAGAAGGCAGTCACCTTGCGTCTTTCGGTGTCTCATCCGTGCATTCACGGTGAAACCTGAGTTTTCAAACAGCGTCCGTGGCAGGCATCCAGACGGGCCGTTGGAGCCTCTGACGTCACCCTTCCGAAAACCCGTGGACCGTTTGCCACCTGTCGGTGCCGTCCGGACCTTTGCACTCGGTTCGACACGGATTTTCGCAACCAAGGAGTCAGACGTGGCCCTGGATATCCTCCAAGAAAAAGGCGTCCCGCTCGACAAGCAGGTCTTCACCTGGAAGGACCTGGTCCGGCGCCCCTACAGCAAGCTGGATGACGACGCCTTCACCCGCGTGTGCGTCATCTACATGAACGGCATCATGGCGGACGCACTGCGGACCAAGCATGCCTTCGCGCGCATGAATCGCGAGCTGCGGGAGCCGCTGGCGATGATTCGCCGGCTGGAGCAGTACGAACAGACGCTCATCAACTGGCTCAACCCTCCTGACCAGACGCCGCTGGAGACCACCCTGGGCTTTGAGCAGGTGGCCATCGAGGTGACGGCCAGCGTGGCCCTGCGCGAGCCGGACCCCTACCTGGCCCAGACGTATCGGTTCGGTCTGCTCGAGGACTTCGACCACCTGTATCGCTACTCCGCGCTCTACGACCGGCTGGAGGGGAAGGACCCCAACACCATCACCCAGTCGTACACGGACATCATCCCCGGACGGCCCACCTCGGTGGAGCATCGCCATCCGGTGGATGACCTGCGCCGCCCCTACGACAAGCGCACGGCCCACCCGCTGACGAAGCTCCACGCGATGAGCATCACCGCGTCGGAGAATCAGACGCACGACTACTACATGACGGTGGGCCCCTTCTTCAGTGACCCGGTGGCGCGGCAGCTCTACGCGGAGATTGCCTCCATCGAGGAGCAGCACACCTCCATGTACGAGTCGCTGCTGGACCCGGGCGAGTCCATGCTGGAGCGGTGGCTGCTGCACGAGGCCATGGAGGTCTACAACTTCTACTCGTGCGTGGCCTTCGAGAAGAACCCGCGCATCAAGGAGATATGGCAGCGCTTCCTGGACTACGAGCTGGGCCAGCTCCACTACGTGAAGGAAATCTTCCAGCGCGTGGAGAAGCGTGACGCGGCGGAGGTGCTCCCCAGCACGCTGCCGGAGCCCATCGGCTTCAAGGAACACCGCGACTTCGTTCGCAAGACACTGAATCAGGAGGAGGACATGGCCTCCAACGGGCAGGACTACGTGCGGATGGCGGACCTGCCACGCGACCACCGCTCGTACATCTGGCGCGACCAGCTCAACTCCGACGGCTCACCGTCCGAGACAGTGGCCGCTGGCTACAAATGGATTCCGGGCACGGAGCTCGCCGCGCGCACGCCGCGCATGGGCTCCACGTTCGAGGGAAAGAAGGTTCACTGACATGAAGACGACCACCAGCGACATGGGGCGCAACCGGACGGGCGTGGCCACCTCGCCCATCGACAGCGCGGACATCATCCAGGAGGCGGAGAAGCACCAGCCCAGCCACCTGGGAGACGGCTCGCTCCTCCTCCAGGTCCGGCAACTCTACGCGCGGGAATCCGAAGGCCTGGGCAGCGTGCCTCCGCCGGCCAGCCTCAAGGGCGTGGCGAAGACGGCGGTGGATGCGCTCAAGGGCTCCAAGCCCACCGTCTTCATCGACAAGCTGGGAGAGCGGCTGGCCTTCGAGCGCAGCGGCACCCGGCTCTATGAAGGCGCGCTCGCCAAGTTCGACGTCTACGGCGGCTGGGAAGGCGGGCCCACGCGTGAGGGCCTGGAGAAAATCTACAACGACGAGCTGTCCCACTTCCTCATGCTCACCGAGGCCCTGAAGTCCCTGGGCGCGGACCCCACGGCGGTGACGCCCAGCGCGGAAGTCACGGCGGTGGTGTCCCAGGGGCTCCCGATGCTCATCGCGGACCCGCGAGCCAACCTGCGCCAGTCCCTGGAAGCGCTGCTGGTGGCGGAGCTGACGGACAACGCCTGCTGGGAGATGCTCATCGAGCTGGCCCGCGACCTGGGCCATGACACGCTGGCGGACCGCTTCCAGCTCGCGCTGGATTCGGAGGGGCAGCACCTCCTCTGGGTGCGTGGCTGGCTGGCCGCGGGCGTGAGCGAGGAGGCGCGCGGGGCGCCTGCCGGTGAGAAGCGCGCGGGCACGCAGCCGCGGGTGTGACCCACGCTCAGAACGCCGAGCCCGGCTCCTGGAGGAAGACGGATTCCTCCGGAGTCGTCGGCCGGCCCAGCGTCACGTTGCGATGCGGGAAGCGGCCGAAGCGCTGGATGATGTCCCGGTGCTGCCGGGCGTAGTCGAGCGCTTCCTGGCTGTCCGCGTGGTACAGCGCGAGCACCTCGAAGAGGGCCACGGACAGCCGCTGGTCGTTGACGGACTCGCTGTGCTCGAAGGGCAGATACATGAACCACCGCCACAGCGGCGGCAGGGACATGTCCAGGCCGCGCGCCAATCCGTGCCGGGCCACCTCGCGCGCTCGCGCGTCCGAAGCGAAGGCCTTGGGCGTGCCGCGGAAGAGATTGCGCGGGAACTGGTCCAACAGCAGGAGCAGGGCCACGCAGCTGCGAGGCTCGTTCCGCCAGTCGTCCAGGTCGCCCTCGGCGGCGCGCTCGACGGCGGGCAGGAAGCGGCGCCGGCATTCATCATCGAAGTCTTCGTCTCGCAGGAACCACCGCTCGCGTGGCTGCCCGAACCAGAAGCCCAGGATTTCCTCTGCGCTCGCCATGAGACGCCTCTTCGTCAACAAGGGGGAATCCGCCTTGTACACCGGCGCCAGCCGGGGTGGCGGCCAGGGGCCTCCGGTACCACCTTCCATCCGACACTGGCGGGTGCTCCGCCAAGGGAGGACGCGGATGGACTGGACGCTGGAGCCGACGACACGAAGCATGCCTGACCCGGTGCTGCGCACGGCGCTCAACCCCACGCTGCGCAAGGAGTCCGTGGTGGCGCTGGGCATCTTCGGCGCCCTGACGTTCGGCGCGGCGGCCCTGGGCGCTCGCGTCAGCTCGGCGGACACGCGCTGGTACCGGCGTCTGCGCAAGCCCGGGTTCCAGCCGCCACCGAAGGTCTTCGGCCCGGTGTGGACGGTGCTGTATGGCCTCATCGCCCTGTCGGGTTGGCGTGTCTGGACGGCGCCCGCGGGCGCGGCCCGCTCCCAGGCCCTGGGCTGGTGGGGCATCCAGCTGGGATGCAACGCCGCCTGGTCCTGGCTCTTCTTCGGCAGGCATCAGCCTCGCCGCGCCCTGGCGGACAACCTGGCGCTGCTGGGCAGCGTGACGGCGTATGTCGCCGTCACCAAGGACGTGGACCGCCCCGCGGCCTGGATGGTGATGCCGTACCTGGGCTGGGTGGGCTTCGCCAACGTGCTCAACGCCGAAATCGTCCGCCTCAATCCCTGAACCCCGGACCCGCCCTAGTTGCGCAGCTTCGACGGCATGGGCGGGTTCATCGCCAGCACGGTGGCGAAGTAGCGGGCCTGGCTCTCCGTGGTGCAGCGCACCTCCTGGATGCGTCCGCCCACCTTCACGCGGACGAGCCAGCCTTCATTGTCACGAGTCCAAGCAGGCGTGTCGGTCATCATGGTCAGCCTCCCTCGAAGTCCATCCTCCGCCTTTCGCTAGAGCAGCCGCCATGCCAGCGCTGAAAGCGTGCGAATCCAGGCGCTTCCCCTGGCCTGCTGGCCAATGGAAGACACCCACACCTGTCATTTTTGCGGAAGGCGGGGTGGCGGAGTTTCAGTGGATGAGCTGTCCGGGTTCCTCGACGTCCGGCTGCGCGGGGGTGCCCGCCATCAACGGCAGGGCGACGTGGAAGGTGGAGCCATGGCCCGGCTCGCTCTCCACCCAGATGCGCCCACCGTGACGCTCGACGATGTCCCGGCTGATGTAGAGCCCCAGCCCCAGGCCGCCGAAGGAGCGGGCGGAGGCGTTGCGCGCCCGGAAGTACCGGTCGAAGAGCAGCTTCTGCTGGTCCTCGGGGATGCCGATGCCTTCGTCGGAGACGGACAGGAGCGCCAGCCCGCCGCGCTGGCGCAGGCTCACGCGGACGGTGCCTCCATTCGGGCTGTACTTGAACGCGTTCTCCACCAGGTTGGCGAGCACCTGCTCCATCCGGAAGGGGTCCACGTTCACCTGCACGGGCTGCTCGGGCGCATCGAACCGCACGGTGTGGTCGCCGCGCTGGGGCTCGAGCGCATGGAGGACGTGCTCCACCAGGCCTTCCAGCCGGGTGGCCTCCCGGTGCAGAGCCAGCCGCCCCGCCTCGATGCGTGAGGCATCCAGCAAGTCGTTGATGAGGCTGGTGATGCGCAAGAGGTGGTGGCGCGCCTGGCGCAGGGTGGAGGGCTCCACGCGCTCGCCGCGCGCCAGTCGGCGCTCCAGCGTGGCCAGCCGGAGGCTCAGCGGGGTGAGGGGCGTCTTCAGCTCGTGCGAGGCGATGGACAGGAAGTCGTCGCGCACGCGGATGGCTTCCTGGGCCTCGCGGTACAGGCGCTCACGCTCGCTGTCCGCGCGGCGGCGCTCGGTGATGTCCTCGACGATGCCAATGCCGCCCTCCACCTGTCCGGCCGCGTTGAAGCACGGGGCGAAGCGGACGTGGACCGGCGTCTTCTTGCCGGAGGTGATGGCGCGGTACTCGCCTTCGTAGTCGCAGGTATGTCCCGCCAGCGTCTCCCGGACGCAGTGGAGGATGCGCTCATCCCGGAGCGACAGCATGTTGAGGCCCACCAACAGGCGCTTGGGCGAGCCGATGATGCTCACGAACAGCTCGTTGCACGCGATGACGACGGCGCTCCGGTCGAAGTAGATGATGCCCAGGGGCGCGTTCTCCACGACGGTGCGGAAGAGCGCGTCGCCGGGAACGCTCTCCGACTCGCGTCCGTGCAGCGCGCGCTCCACGGGCTCGGCCAGGATGTCGACGACCTCATGCAGGCGGCGGAAGGTGAGGGCGATGTGCTCATCGCGGCCCTTGCCGGAGGCGCCCACCGTCAGCTCCACCATGATTTCGGCGCCGTCCTTGCGACGCGCGAGCACCCGGGTCGCTCGACCTCCGAGCGCGGTCCGCCGGGAGAGCAGGTGGCGCAGCAGGCTCTCGCCTTCATGGTGGTGCAGCCGCTGGGGAAAGAGCCGGGATGCCGGCTGGCCGATGAGCTCATCCCGCGTCCACCCCAGCAGGCGCTCCGCGGCGGCGTTGAGGAATCGGATGTGCTCACCGGCGTCGCAGGCCACGAAGGGGTCCACGGCGGCCTCCAGCCACGCGCTGAGCTCGTCGATGCCTGAGGCCATGCTCTCCCTCGGAAACGCGCTGGCCGTCGTGCCAGCGTCCCGGGACATGGGCGCTCGAAACGCCTCGACGCGGAATGCGGAGGGCGTGTCCCTTTCTATACAAGTAGGCATTGGCGGCACAGCCCGCGCCTCCCACGTCGGGGGTCGGCGTGCGGACGCCAGGTTCGACGGGCAGGCGAGCGGGCGGGCCCCTGGCTAGCGACGCGTGGCCTTGCGTGTCCGGCCGCTGGCCTTGCGAGCGACGGGTTTCGCGCGCGTCGTGGCCTGCTTTCGCGCGGGCTTCGCGCCACCCCGCGGCGGCTCGGGTGGCTTCAGCGCGAGCCCTTCCAGCCGCTCGCGCAGGGCCCGCGTCTCCTCCTTGAGGCGGTCCACCTCTTCGCGCAGCGACGCCACCTCGCGGGCCTGCGGTTCACCTTCGCGCAGGAAGCGCACCGTCTCCCGCGCCGCGCGCCGGGCGACGGCGTCCAGCAGCGGCGTCTGCTCCAGCGCCGGTACCAGCCGCGAATCTCCCAGGTTGCGCGCCGCCTCGAAGACGCCCATGCGCACGCGGAAGAGCGGGTCGCGGAGCAGCTCCGCGAGCAGGTCCACGGCCTCGCGCTTTCGCCCCGCGACCTCCGCCAGCTTCGCCACCGCGAGCGTGGCGGCGCGGCGCAGCGGCGCCGCGTGGCCGTAGGCGGTGCGCGCCTGCACCACGGAGAAGGCCGCCGGGTCCTGAGACTCGGCGAGCCCCTCCACCGCGCCCACGGCGATGACGTCCTGGTACGACGGCCGGGTGCTCGCGGCCTCCAGGACGCCCAACGCGTCCGGCGCGCGCACGCGGCCATAGCTGCGGGCGGCCTCCGCCTCCACGAAGTAGCTGGCGTCACCGCCGTTCACCAGGGCGCGCAGGCGGGCTGCCACCTCCGCGTCGCGGCGGAACTCGCCCAGCGCGGCCACCACGGCGCGGCGCACGCGGGGATGTTCGGTGGACAGCGCGGCCAGGAGGCGCGCGCGGGCCTCGGGGGTGCGGATGCGGCCCAGGGACTTCGCGCACGCGGCGCGGGTGCCCCAGAACAGCCGCGCGTCCGCCAGCGCCGTGCCCAGCGCGTCCACTGCGCGGGGGCTGCCGTCGCGTCCCAGCGCCACGGCGGCCTCGGTGCGCGCGCGCATCTCCGGCGCGGCGCGCAGCTCCTCCAGCCAAAGGCCCGCGGACTTGTCCACCGCCAGCGTGCCGAGCACCCCGCGCCGAGGGTCCACCCGCACCTGCGAGGGCGCGCTGGCGCAGGGCAGGTGGAACGCGTGCTCCGCGTCCGTCACCTCCAGCCGATGGACGGTGTCGCGGCCGTCCACGGTGAGCGCCACCTCCAGCGGCAGCCGGAAGAGGGGCACGCCGTCCGCCGTGGACTGCGTCTGGCGCACCTGGAGGCGCAGCCGTGCTTCCTCGGCGTCATAGCGGACGTCGACCTTCAGCTCGGGGTGGCCGGGCGCGAAGACGTACTGGTCGAAGAAGGCGTCCAGGTTGTGGCCGGTGGCGTCCTCGAAGGCGCGGGCCAGGTCCACCGTCTCCACGGAGCCGTGGCGGTGTCGCGCGACGTAGTGGCGCAGGCCCTTGAAGAACAGGTCGTCACCCAGGCGGCGGCGCAGCTCGTGGAGGACCAGCCCGCCCTTCTCGTAGAGGTGCCGGTCGAAGACATCCATGGGGGCGTGGAAGCGCCGCGCGACCATGGGACGGGCATAGCGCTCACGCACCTCGGCCAGGTAGGCCTCCAAATCCACGAGCCGGTGCTGGTCGGCCTCGTCCTGCCCGTCGGCGCGCTCCTTCCAGAGCAACTCGAACCAGGTGGCGAAGCCCTCGTTGAGCCAGCCGTGGGGCCAGTCTCGGCAGGTGAGCAAATCACCGAACCACTGGTGGGCCAGCTCGTGGGAGATGAGCGGCTCGGCGTTGTAGTCCGGCTGGGCGCGCGCGTCGTGGAGGACGGTGTCGGTGAGGCTGGTGGCGGAGGTGTTCTCCATGCCGCCCAGGATGAACTCGGTGACGAAGACCTGGGCGTAGCTGCTCCAGGGGTAGGGCTCGCCGGTGACTTCCTGGAAGACGCGCACCATCTCCGGCGTGCGGCGCACGCAGCGCAGCGCGTCCTCCTTGCGGCCCTTGGGGAAGAGGTAGCGCAGGGGCACCGTGCCCGCGGTGTCGGTGGCCTCCTCGAATTCACCCACCACGAGCGTGACGAGGTACGGCGCGTGCGGCTGCGCCATCCGGTAGTGCTGGGTGCGGCGCCCGTCGTGGACGCGGTCGCTCTCCAACGTGCCGTTGGACAGGGACGTCATCGCCTCGGGGAAGGTGGCGATGACCTCGGACGTGGCCTTCTGGGCGGGCGTGTCCAGGCAGGGGAACCAGGCACGCGCGTCGATGTCCTGACCCTGCGTCCAGGCCTGACGGAGACGGTGGGGATAGGCGGCGTCCGGCGCCCAGAAGTAGAGGCCACGGCGAGGCTGGGCCGTGTAGCGGATGGCCACCTCGCAGGCCTGTCCGGCGGCGAGCGGCGCTGGCAGCTCCACGCGGACATGGGCGCCGGAGTTGGAGAAGCGCGCGGCGCGGCCGTCGACCCGCACGTCCGACACGTTGAGGTCCACCGCGTCGAAGGTGACGGTGTGGACGGGACGGACGGCGGAGACGCGGGTGGTGCACAGGCCCTTGATGCGGTGGGCGTCGAAGTCGAGGTCGACCTCGATGCGGACGTGCTCGGCGCGAACCGGCCGCTCGGCGGCGTAGTGCTCGGTGGCGCCAGGGAGGGAGAACGGGCGGGGGCCGGAGGGGATGGACTCGGAGGCGTGACGGTGGCAGCAGCGCATGGGCACCGGGGACTCTTCCGCAAGCCCGCGCCACCGTCGAGGAGGAGTGCACCGGGGGGCCGACGAGCGTCGTGTATCGACGAAGTCATGAAGATGACGCCAGGGCCGCGCTCCGCCCCACTGGGGCGTTCACGACATGCACCTGAACCCACGCGGGACGGCGTTGACCGGGTAGGCTCTGGCCACCGTGCAGTGGGTCCTCTTCTTCTCCGACAGGCAGGTGCGTGAGCAGCTCTTCTCCCGGGTGGATTCGACCCGTGGGCTGTTGCTGGTGACAGGGGTCCGGCACGGCGCGGCCATGCGTCCTCCGGAGGGGCGCGAGCCCTTCGCCACGCTGGAGCGGCTCCACGGTGACGTGCTGTCGCAGGTGCTGGTGGCCGACGAGGGCACCACGGATGGCATGTGGAGAGACCCGCTGGGAGACCTGGGGGACCGGCTCCACCCCGACAGCCGGGATGACGCGTACGCGGCGGCCACGGGCTACCTGCTGCTGCGGGACGCCCGTCCGGCGGCGGTGGTGCGCAAGCAGGGCACGCCCTTCGAGGACCTCTGGTTCCTGCAAGAGGCCCTGAGCAGGCTCACCGCGCGCGTGCCCCCACCGGACCCGGCCCAGCGGCCGGGACGTCGCCGCGCGGAGCCCGCGCCCCGCTCACCGCCCAGGCCCGCCAGCGGCACGAACGCCCGCGCCACGGGCCCACGGGAGCGGACCGCCTGGGACGATGAGACCACGCCGCCTCGAGGGACGCGCGCGCCTCCGCCCGAGCCACCGAAGAAGGACCCGTGGACGGTGCTGGGCCTCGTGCCCGGGACGCCCCTGGATGAGGCGCGCAAGGCCTTCCGGGCGCTCGTGGTGCAGTACCACCCGGACAAGGTGGCGCACCTGGCGCCGGAGTTCCACGCGCTCGCCGAGCTGCGCACGCGAGAGCTCCTGGACGCGTGGGCCGAGGTGGAGCGGGCACTGTCCGAAGGGACGTGAGCCCGCCACTACAGCGGCATCGAGCCCGGCGGGGGTGTGATGAGCGTCCTGCCGCTCTCCAAGGCGAAGCGCGCGACGATGGGCATGTGGTCGGACAGCCCGTGGAAGCGGCTGTGGAGGTCCCCGAAAGGCGACGTCTCCTGCGTGTCGAGCCAGCGCACGCCGGCGCCGGAGAACACGTGGTCCAGGTGCATCCGCATGTGCATGAAGCCGGCGGTGGGAAAGCCGCGCGACACGTTCGGGTCAATCTGCCCCACGGCGGCCTGTGCGCAGGTGAGCCGGCCGTCGGTGGTGAGGTAGCGATACACGGGCGACGCGGGCGGTGAGTTGAAGTCGCCGCACACGATGGAGGGCTCGTCACCGGTGAGCCCGTGCATGAAGTCCGTCAGCTTGCGGGCCTCGTGGAGTTGGTTGACGCCGCAGCCCATCTTGTCGCGCGTGGCCCAGAACTCACGGGCGAAGGGCGTGGGCAGGCTGAGGTGGGTGTTGAAGATGTGGAAGGGGTGCCCGTCCTCGCGGCGCAGCAGGCGCATGTGCGCGCAGATGCGGCTCTGCTTCCGGTCCTTGAGCCGCTGGACGTGGTGGTGGGTGATGGCCTGGGGCGCGTCCACGTTGTGCGTGGCCACCTCCAGCTTGCGCGTGTTCACCAGCACCGCCAGGCCGGTGGTGTAGAGGGACACCTCGCCGAGCTTGTAGTGGTGGGCGCGGAAGTAGAAGGCCTCGTAGGGCATCTCCCGTCCCAACATGTCGAACGTCTCCACCATCCGGCCCATGAAGGCGGTGAGCTGCGTCTCGCCCGGCTGCTTGGGCCGGTCGACGATGTTGCTGCGCAGCGAGGACGTCTCCACCTCCTGCAGGCAGACGATATCTGGCAGCGGGTCCAGTGACGCCAACGCCGCGGCGACCCGTCGCTTCGGGCCCACGGTGCTCGCCAGGCCGCGGAGCATGTGGCCGAAGTAGCGGACGTTGTAGGTGACGATTCGCAGCGGGGATGGACTCATGGGCAGCGTGAAGGCTCCCTCCGGTGGGCCTTGGGACGAAACTACTAACCGCCAAGCGCTCTGGCTCGGGGCGGCGTCAGGCGGCCGACACTTCGGGGGCCTGCCTGCCCGGCCGTACTGTTCGTGCGGGGAAACGAGGACGCGGCGCCGAGATGCACCTCACCTGGCAACGACTGGAGCCAGATTCCAGCCGCTTTGTGGTTTTCTACTGAAGGCTCCGGGCCCACGAGGGGGGACGGCGCTCGGCGACCTGTGCCGGGTCATCAGCGGTGTAACCGAAGGAGGGCTGTTCATGCGGGGATACACGTGGGGAGTGGCAATCGCATCCATGGTGGGGCTCATGGGGTGCGGCGAGGACAACACGTACGTCTACGACGTGACGCTGGATGAAGCGGCCCTGAGCAACGTCCCGATTGAATGCTTCAGGCAGGCCGTCCCGGAAGAGCGGACTGTTGAAGGACTGGAGGCGCAGCAGCGGTGGCGTTTTCAGCGAGGCGAAGGGGAAGTGGAATCGATGTCGCTGGAGATTCCCGATGTCGAAATCTCCACCCGGGGTATCGGGTCGTTTGTCATCGACCGTCAGGATGACGCGCCAGACGTCATTCCCGGGGCGGCTGCCGCAGGTGGGGGATTTCAATTCGTCTACCTCACGGAAGGCTTCGACATGATGGGGCACCCGGGGACAGATCAGGCTTTCACCATCGTCATCGAGACCAAGACCCTGGATGACACCATTCAGGGATTCATGTGGGTTCGAAGCATGCTCAAGTTTCGAGCATGGAATACGAGTCCTCAGTGCGCCATCACCATCCCGTTCACGGGCAAGCGCGTGACGGAGTAGGCTCCTCCGCTCGTGCCACAGTGGCGCGAGCCCTGTGACGGAAGGAGCGGAGACCGATGCGTGGAGACCAGTGGAGCGCCATGGCCGCCGTGGTGGTGGCGCTCACGGGATGTGGCGAGGACGACACGTACCTCTACGACGTGACGCTGGACACGGAGACGCTGGCCAACGTGCCCACGGAGTGCTCCGAGTACGTCCAACCGGCCCAGGGGCCCGCGGTGGGCCTCGAGGCGCAGCAGCGGTGGACCATCCGGAAGGGTGAGCTGGACTCGATGTTCCTCGAGGTCCCCGACATCGACTTCCAGACGCCGAACAACGCCTACGTCATCAACGGCGATGGCGCGCCGGACGTCCTCATGGGCTCGGTGGGCGCGGACGGCGGCTACCACTTCCTCCACATCCAGACGCGCCTGGAGGAGGAGCACGAGCTGTCCGCCCTGGGCAACGAGCACGCGTTCCGCATCGCCATCGACACCAAGAAGCTGGAAGACACCATCCAGGGCACCCTCTGGGTCCGCAACGAACACGTCGAGCGAGACCCCGTCACCGGCTCCACGGTGGCCTCCGGCTGCGCCTCCGCCGTCCGCTTCACCGGCCGCCGGGTGACGGAGTAGCGCGCTTCAGCCGCACCACCGTGTCCAGCAGGTGCTCCAGCGCCGCCTGGGGCTCGGTGCACAGCCCGGAGTGCACCGGCCCCGTCTGGATGATGGTGCTGCGCGGCGCCACCACCCAGTGCCAGCGCTCCTTCTGGGACAGCCGGCCAATGGGCCCCGAGCCCTTCC
>NZ_JAAIYB010000141.1 GCF_010894475.1 Myxococcus vastator | reverse complement strand
GGGGCGGGGGCTCGGTGAGGGTGACGCGCAGGTGCAGCACGCCCGCGCTGTTCTCCAGCACCTCGCCGGTGCCGGTGAGGCCTCCCAGGTGCCCTACGCGGAGGGACTCGCCGGGCTCGGCGCGCAGCACCTCGCGGGCGTGCTGGGCCCGCCGTCCGGTGAGGCGCGCGGTGCCGTCGGGCAGGAGGTCTTCGTCCACCAGGAGCAGCAGGTTCACCGGGCTTCTGTACTCCGTCGCCCGCGGCAGAGGTAGTGTTCGCCAGCCGAACATGACGAAGGGACCGCCAGCGTGGGAACCGAACTGCTTATCCAGTCCAGAGGCAAGAACGAGCGCGCGCCCGTCACGTCCGTGATTCCCATTGCCGGCGCCGTGGAGGACGGCCCCCCCGCGGAGGACACGTGTCGCGAGGTCCTGCGTGCGGTGATGCGGGCCCTGGAGGGGGCTCGGCAGGCGAGCGGCGACGGCGGCCTGCATACGTTCACGTTCTCGCTGCGCGGGGCAACCGCCGATGGCGCCGCCCAGTGGGAGCTGAGCGAATACGAGGTGTGTGAGCACGCCGCCCACTTCGAGTCCCTGCACCCGCTGCTGCGCGACTACGCCGTCGTCACCGGCGCGGGTGCCAATGGCAACCGCATGTGGGCCGATGCGGAGACCCCGGCCGGCACGCAGGCCATGGAGGCGCTGGTCCTGCGCGACCGCACCTGGCTCCCCGCGTACATCGACTTCCTGCGAAGCTGCGACCTGGACCACGAAGTCGGCCAGTGGGGCACGCTCGACCAGCTCATCGAGCGTCATGGCTGGGCTCCCGACACCTGCGCCCTGGCGGCGGCCCGGCTGCTCAGTTGCCGGGGCCAGCACGGCGACGAGCAGCTCTCCACCTGGATGGAGGCGAGCCTGGGCGAGTACCTGGCCACCGAGGAGGGCCGCGCGGCGTTCGACCACGCGGCGGCGCGCGAGTTCGACACCTGGAACGGCTCCATCATGCGCAATGCGCTCAAAGGACCTCGGGACGCGCACTGCAGCGAAATGGACGAGTGGCTCGCGTCCTTCGAGTCCCTGATGGACCCAGCGCGGCTCGCCGTGTTGCGGCGACATGCCCACGGCCGCTGGGCGCGAGAGCGCGGCCTGCCCGAGCAGTGACAATCGCCGTCATGCCGCGAAGGCGGGCTCGGGTCGCCGTGAATGCGGAGCGGCGCCGACCGGGGCCTTCGTGCCCGGCCGCCGTTGCCTTGGGGAAGCCGGTCCCCGGGCACCCGGCCTGCCCGGCGCTCCCGTGGTGGGACTTGCCCCTCACCGGGGCGTGCCGTAAAGGCGGTGGCCGTGCGTAACCTCTGCCTGCGTTGCCGCCGTCCCGAGAGCGCGTGTTATTGCGCGCAACTGCCGCCCCGGTTGGAGACGCGCACGCGCGTCGTGTTCCTCCAGCACCCGCGTGAGAGCCGCGTGGCCATTGGCACCGCGCGCATGGCCCACCTGTCGCTGAGCAACTCAGAGCTGCATGAGGGCGTGGACTTCTCCGGCCACCGGCGAATCGAGGAGCTGGCCGCGCAGCGGGACTCCGTGGCGGTGCTCTTCCCGGGCGAGGACGCCATCACCGTGGAGGAGGCGCGGCTGAATCCCCCCAAGACGCTCATCGTCGTGGACGGCACCTGGCCGCAGGCGAAGAAGGTCGTATCCCGCAACCCGGTGCTGGCGGGGCTGCCGCGCATCGGCTTCGTGCCGCGCCGGCCCAGCAACTACCGCATTCGCGCGGAGCCCGCGGACCACTGCGTGTCCACCATCGAGGCGGTGGTGGAGATGCTGGGCGTCCTGGAAGGCGACCCGGCGCGCTTCGACACGATGCTGCGGGCCTTCGAGTACATGGTGGACACGCAGCTGGCGCGGCAGTCGACGCGCACCTCGCCCAACCGGCGCCGCATCTACTTCGGGCCGTGGCGTCCGCCGCTGGAGCTGCGCACGCTGGCGGAGCGCTTCGAGAAGCTCGTCGTCTTCTACGGCGAGGCGAACGCCCACCCCGCGGGGGCCGAGGAGATTCCCACGGAGCTGGTGCACGCGGTGGCGTGCCGTCCGGCCACGGGCGAGCGCTTCGAGGCCATCATCGCGCCCGAGCAACCCCTGGCCTACAGCACGCCGCTGCATGTGGAGCTGTCGGAAGACATCCTCCGCGCGGGCGAGCCCCGGGCCGAGGCGATGAAGCGCTTCGAGGCCTTCCTGCGTCCCGATGACGAGCTGGCGGTGTGGACCACGTTCGCGCTGGACCTGCTGTGGGCGGGTGGCATCACCCGGCGCCCGGCGAGCAGCGTGCGCCTGGCCACCGCGCGCGCGCTGAAGGGCAAGGCGGGCGGCGTGGAGCAGGCGATGACGCAGCTGGAGGGCCCGGAGGTGCCGCAGTGGGCCCCGGGCCGCGCGGGCCGCCGCATCCGCGCGCTGGAGTCCGTGGTGCGCGAGCTGGTGGCGCGAGGCAACGCCACCGAGCCGCCCCAGAAGCTGCCTCGCACGGGCAGCTGAGTCCGCGGCCCGTTGCCGCCCGCTCAGGGCAGCAGCCCCGTCTTGGCCTCCTTGGCGTAGCGTCCTCGCGGGAAGTCGTTGAGGTACTGCCGGTACTCGTCCCGGGCCCGGTGCGATTCGAGCTTCTCCTCGAAGCACCGCGCGCGCAGGTAGCGCGCCTGTTCGCGGTGGGCGGCCCGGGGGCTGCGCTGGGCAATCTCGTCCAGTCCCACGAGGAAGCGCTCGCACTTGCGCGAGTTCACCTGGAGCCGGGCGTAGCCCAGGAACCGCTCGTCCGCGTCCTTGGAAACCAGGGCCATGGGAATCATGGGCCCGCGCTTCTTCGAGGCTTTCTTCGCCACGGCGTCTGGCGGCGGCTCCGGCTCGGCCGGCAAAGGGACGTTCACCGACGGCACGGGGTAGGGCGCGAACTCGTCGTGGTTCGGGTCCACGGGAGACGAGGGCGTGGCCGGCGTGCTGCCCGCGGCGGCCACGGGCGCCAGTGCATTCGCCGGCGGCGGCGCGGGCTCGGGGGCCGGGGCTTCGCCGATGGGCTCCCGCGTCGTGGGCGTCACGGCCGCCACCGCGCCTGGTGTCGTGGGGGCGGGCGCGTCCGTTGGCTCGGGCTTCTGACTGGAGGGCGGACGCGCGCTGGTGGGGCGGGGCGGGCTCACAGCGACTTCATCCTCCGGGTCCCGGAGCTCCGCGATGGCCCGCAGGTCCGGCTTCGACAGCTTCCGAGGGCTCAGCGTGTGCTTCGCCGCGTGCAGCTCCACGCGCTCGCCAGGACCGACCAGCCGCGGCGGCTGGCCTTCCGCTTCGACGCGGACCTTCCCTTCCGCGACGGCCACGGCGGCGCCGTCCTTCGTGCGCTCCACCGTGAAGAGGGTGCCCACCACGGAGACGCGCAGGCCCGCCACCTCCACCACGAAGCCCTGGCGCGCGGTATGCGAGGCCTCGACCGACAGGCGCCCCTTGTTCACGGTGAGGTGCACATCGCGAGACTCCGCGCGGGACAGCTCCACCTCCGAGCCCGCCGACAGCCGAACGCGGCTCTCATCCGGCAGCCGAAGCAACGCGCTGGAGCGCGCGGGCGTCCGCACCGCCACACCCGAGCGCAGCCGCATGCCGGGCTTGAGCGCGCGCTCCGTGCCTCCCGCCTCGCGCAGGATGGCCCCCGCGACGGCGACCCGCTCCGTCTCCGTGGTGGCGTCGAGCTGCTCCGCCGCGTTCGTGGGCACAGGCGGCTCGCCGCCGGTCGCGGCGTGCGCGGCGGTCTCCGGAGCCGAGGGCCCCGTGGGCACCATGTCACCGCCGTGCGACGGAACGGAGACACCAGACGCAGTCTCCCCCCGAGCCACGAGCGCTCCGCCCTCGTCCATCGCCCGAGGCGCGCGGACCATCCAGAACGCCAGCATCGCCGCGCAGGCGCCCGCGAACGCCACGGCCCACGGCCAGCGGGCCCTGGGCGCGCCACGGGCCAGGCGCCGAGCCGCCTCCGCGCGGAGTCCTTCGCCCATGGCGTCCGTGCGCGGCGGGGGCAGGGTGCCGCGTGCCTCGTGGAGGACCGCGCGGGACTGCCGCACCTGCTCCAGCGCCTGGGCACATTCAACGCAGGTGGCGACGTGCGCCTCCACCCGGCCGCGCGCCGCCGCGTCCAGCTCGTCCGCGGCCAGGGCCCACAGGGAGCGGTGCTCATGGCGAGCCATGGAGACCTCCGGGACGGTTGGCGCCGAGCAGTCGCTGCATGGCTTCGTTGAACTCCAGCCGCGCATGGTGGAGGCGGCTGCGGACGGTGTTGGGCGAGCTGCCCACGGCCTCGGCAATCTCGTCCGGGTTCATTCCGCACAGCTCGTAGTACACGAAGACGATGCGCTTCTTCGGCTTCAGCCGCTCCAGCGCCAGCTCCACCAGCCGGGCCGCCTGACGCCGCGAGGCCATCCGCTCGGGGTCCTCCCCCTCCGCCGCCGTTTCCGGCAGCTCCCAGACGGAGTCCTCCGGCCGGCGCCGCTTCCAGCGCAGGTGGGACAGGGCCACGTTGGAGCACACGCGATAGAAGAAGGTCCGGAACCGGGACTCGCCCCGGTAGCTCTTCACGGCCGTCAGCAGCCGGAGGTAGGCCTCCTGGCGCAGGTCCTCCACGTCCACGCGGTTGCCGACCAGGTGCCACAAGGTGCGCGAGGCCTCCGCCTGCGTGAGGGCATAGAGCTGTTCGAATGCCGTCAGGTCGCCCTCCTGGATGCGCCGGACCAGGGCCTGGAGCCGCACCTCGTCCTGGCCGACGACGGGCGCGAATGAGCGGGCTCCACGCAGGAACACCAGGGGGGCTCCCTCCACTGAAAGGTCCGGGCCACTACATACCTCCATGGCCATGGGTCTCCGGAAAGACGAAAGCCGATCAAATAAATTTTTTGATCATCCGTCTGCGCTACGGAGTCCACCGCTGCTGAAACCGGGCAACACCTCCGGTGGCCGGACCGGTACCCCCTGAGTTTTCGGAGTCCCCACTCATGCGGAACACCCCCATACGTAGCCTCATGTGGCTGCCGCTGCTCGCCGTCCTCTCCGTCCTCCCGGGCTGCATCGTCCATGGAGAGGATGACTGGTACGACGACTACGACGACGACATTTGCTACTGCTCGACCGACCGGGACTGCGACATCGGTGAGAGCTGCCGCAGCGGCGTCTGTCGGACCGTTCCTCCTGACTCGGGCGAGTGTTCGTCCTCGCTGGACTGCCCCGGGTCCCAGGTCTGCATCAACAGCGTCTGCTCGCAGTTCTGCTCGCGTGACTCCGACTGCGGCGCGGGCCAGCGGTGCGACGACCACTACTGCGTCGGGAACGGCGCCGTGGACGGCGGGACGCGGCCGGACGCTGGCTCCGACGGCGGGACGCGCCCGGACTCGGGGACGGACGGCGGGACGCGTCCGGACGCTGGCTCCGACGGTGGGACGCGCCCGGATGCGGGCGTGGACGGGGGTTCTTCTCAGCAGTGCCGCGTGAACATGGACTGCGGGGCGGGGAGCTACTGCATCAACAACCAGTGCATCCGCGGCTGCTATGACGATTCCTGGTGTGATGCCACGGACACCTGCGTGAGCGGCCTGTGCCGCCCGCGCCCGGTGGACCCGAACACCTGCTCCACCGCGGCGGACTGCACCGACGGGAAGGACTGCGTGGATGGCCAGTGCCGCGCGGCCTGCGACTCCACCACCCAGTGCCCGGACGACTACAGCTGCCAGATTGGCTACTGCATGCCCATCCCGGACGGGGGCGACTGCCGCGCCAACTGCGAGTGCCCCGCCGGCCAGGTCTGCTTCAATGGCCAGTGCAAGGCGCCGCAGCCGGACCCGGGCCAGACGTGCGTGGCCAACTGCGACTGCCCCTCGGGTGACGTCTGCACCAACGGCTACTGCCGTCCGCCGGCCCCGCCGCCTCCGCCGCCGGACGCGGGCACGGGCCCGGCCTGCCAGGCCAACTGCGACTGCCCGTCGGGCCAGGTCTGCTCCAGCGGCCAGTGCAAGGTGCCCGCGCCGCCGCCGGTGCAGGACTCCGGAACGTCCACCCCGGTGTGCCGCGCCAACTGCGAGTGCCCGTCCGGTCAGGCCTGCACGGACGGCGTCTGCAAGCCCGTCAACACCGGCAGCGGCAACAGCTGCCAGGCCAACTGCGAGTGCCCCGCCGGCGAGCGCTGCATCGACAGCGTCTGCTGGCTGTAGCCGGGACGGACGCCAGCGTCAGGGAGCCACCATGCGCCAGCAGCGGTGGATCTCCTTGCGCTGGAAGTCCTCGGGGATGGAGCGAGGGGTGATTTCCTCCACCTCCATTCCCCGCGTGGCCTTCGGCTCCAACTGGAACCCCAGGAAGTTGTTGGAGAAGTAGAGGACGCCGCCGGGCGCGAGCAGCGCCCGGATGGCGGCCAGCAGGCGAGGGTGGTCGCGCTGCACGTTGAAGCTGCCCGACATCTTCTTCGACGTGGAGAAGGACGGCGGGTCGCACACCACCAGGTCGTACCGCTCCGGCGCGTCGGCCTGGGCCTCCACCCAGGCCTTGGCATCCGCGCGCACCAGCGTGTGCCGCGCGTCGGCCAGCCCGTTGAGGTCCAGGTTGTCCTCGGCCCAGTCCAGGTAGGCGTTGGACAGGTCCACCGTCGTCGTGCTCGCGGCGCCTCCCGCGGCGGCGTAGACGGTGAAGGCCCCGGTGTACGCGAAGAGGTTGAGGAAGCGCTTGCCCCGGGCCTCCTCCCGCACGCGCGCGCGGGTGTTGCGGTGGTCCATGAAGAGGCCGGTGTCCAGGTAGTCGCCCAGGTTCACCCAGAACTTCAGGCCCTGCTCCTCCACCACGATGCGCCCGCTGTCCTGGCCCACCCGGCCGTACTGCGAGCGGCCCCAGGGCTGGGGCGTGTGCGTCTTCACGAAGATGCGCTCGGGGGGCACGGCCAGCACCTGCGTCACCGCGGCCAGGACCTCCTCCCGCTGCGTGTCCGCGGCGCCGGAGGCGATGGCGCGCCGGCGGGGATACTCCACGACGTGGACGCAGTCGCCATAGAAGTCGATGGCGAAGGGGTACTCGGGGATGTCCCTGTCGTAGACGCGAAAGGCCGTCAGGCCCTGCGTCCGGGCCCACTTGCGGAAGCGCTTGTCCCCCTTGCGCAGGCGGTTGGCGAACATGCCCTCGGGGGCGGTTGTGTCGTGAGTGCCTTCTTTGTCAGCCATGCCCAAGCGTCCTTCCGTCCAGACGACCGCGGCCCCCCTCATCCCTGAGTCTCCGACGTCCGACAAGCTCCGAAAGGCGGCCACGGGGTGTCCGGCCTGCCCGCTGTGCCGCTCGGGCACCGGTTGCGGTCCGGACGCGAGGGAAGAAGACTCCGCCGCCATGAGCGTGCGCGTCGAGAGGACCGGCCCCGTCACCACCGTCATCCTGGACCGCCCGGAGGTGCGCAACGCCGTGGATGGCGCCACCGCCCACGCGCTGGCGGAGGCCTTTCGTGCCTTCGACGCGGACCCGGACGCGCGGGTGGGCGTGCTCCATGGAGACGGGGGCACCTTCTGCTCCGGAGCGGACCTGAAGGCCGTCTCCGAGGGCCGGATGCCCCGCCTGGAGCTGGACGGGGATGGGCCCATGGGCCCCTCGCGCATGGTGCTGTCCAAGCCCGTCATCGCGTCCATTTGCGGCCATGCCGTGGCGGGCGGGCTGGAGCTGGCGCTGTGGTGTGACTTGCGCGTGGCCGAGGAGGACGCCGTCCTGGGCGTCTTCTGCCGCCGCTGGGGCGTGCCCCTCATCGACGGGGGGACGGTGCGGTTGCCGCGGCTCATCGGCCTGTCGCGCGCGCTGGACCTCATCCTCACGGGCCGGCCCGTGTCCGCCCAGGAGGCGCTGGCCATGGGGCTGGTCAACCGCGTGGTGCCCCGGGGGCAGGCGCGCGAGGCCGCGGAGTCCCTGGCGCGCCAGGTGGCCGCCTTCCCTCAGGCGTGTATGAACGCGGACCGGCGCTCCGCCTACGCCCAGGCGGGGCTGGGCACCGAGGAAGCACTGCGTCAGGAGTTCGCCCGCGGCGTCAAGGTGCTGGAGTCGGAGTCCATTGTCGGCGCCACGCGTTTTGCCCAGGGGGCGGGGCGTCACGGGACGTTCGAATAGGCGGGTCCTGCTGCGCGGCCGGGAGGGACTGTGTTAGTTGCCCCGGCATGCGCTTCGACACGCTTGCCATCCACGCCGGTCAGGAGCCGGACCCCACCACGGGCGCCATCATGACGCCCGTCTACCTGACCTCCACCTACGTCCAGGACGGCCCCGGAGAGCACAAGGGCTTCGAGTACAGCCGGACGCAGAACCCCACCCGCAACGCGCTCCAGGCCTGTCTGGCCGCGCTCGAGGGCGCCAAGCACGGCGCGGCCTTCGCGTCCGGCCTGGCGGGCACGGACATGCTGATGCACATGCTGGATTCGGGCGACCACGTGGTCGTCTCGGACGATGTGTACGGCGGCACCTTCCGCCTCTTCGACAAGGTGTTCCGGCGGGCCGGGCTGCACTTCTCCTTCGTGGACCTGTCCAAGCCGGAGAACTTCGAGGCGGCGATTACGCCGAAGACGAAGATGGTGTGGGTGGAGTCCCCCACCAACCCGATGCTCAAGCTCATCGACCTGGCGCGCATCGCCGAGGTCGCCAAGAAGCGGAACATCCTCTCCGTCGCCGACAACACCTTCATGACGCCGTACTTCCAGCGCCCGCTGGAGCTCGGCTTCGACGTGGTGGCGCACTCCACCACCAAGTACATCAACGGCCACAGCGACGTGGTGGGCGGCTTCGTCTGCACCAGCCGCGAGGACGTGGCGGAGCGGATGTACTTCCTCCAGAACGCGGTGGGCGGCGTGTCCGGCGCCTTCGACAGCTTCATGGTGCTGCGCGGCGTGAAGACGCTGCACGTGCGCATGGACCGCCACGCGCAGAACGCGATGAAGGTGGCCCAGTTCCTGGCCACGCACCCCCAGGTGAAGAAGGTCACCTACCCGGGCCTGGAGTCGCACCCGCAGCACGCGCTCGCGAAGCAGCAGATGAAGGGCTTCGGCGGCATGGTGACCTTCGACATCCAGGGGGGGCTTGCGGCGGCGCGCACCTTCCTCAAGACGGTGAAGGTGTTCGCCTGCGCCGAGTCGCTCGGCGGCGTCGAGTCCCTCATCGAGCACCCGGCCATCATGACCCACGCCTCCATCCCCAAGGAGACGCGCGAGCAGCTGGGCATCACCGACGGCTTCATCCGCCTGTCGGTGGGCATCGAGGACGGGCAGGACCTGGTGGACGACCTGGCGCAGGCGCTCGACGCCGCGAAGTAGCCGCCAGGGGCGCGTGGCCCGCCGTCCAGGCTGGAGGCGGCGGGCTGATTTGCTAGGCTACTGGCTCAGACAGTGCCCGTCCCTGGAGACCGACCCCCCATGACCCGAGAAGAAGCGCAGATGCTGGCGCAGGCGTTCCTCGCCGCCAACGGCAACCCCAACAGCGTCGGCATCAACCCGCAGGGCTTCGGCGGCGTCGCCCTGGGCGACGCTCAGCTCTACTTCGAGTGGCACGACAAGGAGCAGGCGCTGGAGTGCAGCGCCCTCATCCACCGGTTCCGGGACACCCCCAAGCCGGGCATCCTCGAGGGCTTCCAGGAGGAGCAGAAGAAGGGCACGGACACCGGCGGTGGCACCGTGGACTTCGAGCCGGAGAACAAGTCCCTGTTCCTCAGCCGCACCTACACCACCGCGCCGCAGATCCCCATCTTCAACGACGACATGAAGCGGCTGATGAAGGCCAGCCTCGAGTGGAGCAGCACCGTCCTGAACCGGGTGGCGGACCGCGTCTTCGGACGCTGATCCTTTGTCGCAGTGCGGCAAAGTGAGGGGCACCGCAACTTCCCAGACCCTGGGACGATAATCCCCTCACCAGCAGTCCACCCCTTTCAAATCGTCCTGGAGCCCCCATGAACCCCATCGGGAAGTTCATCAACAAGGTCCGTACCGGTGCCGAAAAGGCCATTGACCGCACGCAGGACGTCGTTGGCGACGCCGTCGACAACGTGAAGGACGCCGCTGCCGCCGGTGGCCGCAAGGTCGGCCAGTTCGTGGATGGCTTCGAGAACGCCGCCTCCGGCGCCGCCCGGGGCGTGGGCAACGTCGTCGGTGGCGCGACTCGGGGCGTGCAGGAGTTCTTCGGCGGCGGCAACCAGCCGGACCGCGTGCACGACGGTAAGCTGCTGGGCGCGGACGGCGCGACCTTCCCCCCGGGCACCCCGCTGGCGGACATCCCGGGCGTGACGCCGGCCAACAACCCGAACCCGCAGTCGACGGTCCTCTACGTCAACGGCATCCTGACGTCGAAGGAGGCCCAGTCGGAGAGCCTGCAGGCCATCGCCAACGCGACGGGCTCGCGCGTCGTCGGCATCCACAACGCCACCGAGGGCATGGGCGCGGACCTGGCCCAGTGCGTGAAGGACAAGCTGGACAAGGGCACCAACCCCGCCGTGGACACCCTCGCGGACGCGCTCTACACGGAAATCAAGGCCGGCCGTGACGTGCACCTGATGGCGCACAGCCAGGGTGGCCTCATCTCCAGCCGCGCGCTGAACGACGTGTACAACCGGCTGCGCATCGAAGACGGGATGTCCAAGCAGGACGCCCAGTCGATGATGGGGAAGATTGACGTGGAGACGTTCGGCGCCGCCGCCACCACGTACCCGGACGGCCCGAACTACGTGCACTACGTGAACCGTGGCGACCCGGTCCCCAGCATGTTCGGCCTGGGCCCCGTCGCGGACAAGTGGAACCCCATCGCGGACGGTGGCGAGGGCTCCAAGGTCCACCACTTCAACGAGTTCCACCTGAACCCGTTCGACGGCCACAAGTTCGAGGACGTCTACCTCAAGAACCGCGTGCCGTTCGACCAGGCCCGCGAAGGCAACTTCAACCAGTAACCCATGGCGACCGCTCCCCGCAGTGGCCTCGCTGGCCTGCTCAGGTCCTGGATTTCGGGCCTGGGCCCCGCTGCCCCGGCGGATACGCCGCTGACGCGGGAGTCTGCCCAGCGGCTGGTCCAGGGTTTCCTCCATGAAGAGGGCACGCCGCCCAGCCCGGGCATCAACCCCCAGGGCTTCGGTGGGCTCGACGCGGGGGGCGCATCGCTGTACTTCGAGTGGTTGGAGGACACCCAGGCGCTGAAGTGCAGCGCCTTGGTGTACCGCTTCCGCGAGCCGCCCAAGCCCGGCGTCATCGAAGGCTTCCAGGCCGAGGAGCGGGAGGGCACGGACGCCGGCGGCGGCACCGTGGACTACGAGCGGGAGAACCGGGGCCTCTACCTGGCCCGGACGTACACCCGCATGCCGGCCGAGCGCGCCTTCGCCAAGGAGATGCGCCGGCTGATGAAGGCCAGCATCAAGTGGAACTCCCAGGTGTTGGACCGCGTCGCTTCGCGCGTGTTCCACCCGGAGGAACTGGAACCCAAGGACCCGCCGAGGTGAAGTAGCGCCCATGCGCTACTTCGAGGACTTCCAGCCGGGGGACGTGAGCGAACACGGTCCCCACGTGGTGTCGCGCGAGGAAATCATCGCCTTCGCGACGCAGTTCGACCCGCAGCCCTTCCACCTGAGCGACGAGGCCGCCCGCGGCAGCATCTTCGGGGGCCTGGTGGCCAGTGGCTGGCACACCGCCTCCCTGTGTCACCGCTTGCTGGTGCAGGGCTTCCTGGGGCAGACGTCCAGCCTGGGCTCGCCTGGCTTGGATGAGCTGCGCTGGCTCAAGCCCGTGCGCCCCGGGGACACGTTGCGCGTGCGCGTGGAGGTCGTCTCCGCCACGCCGTCGCGCAGCAAGCCGGACCGGGGCGCCATCAAGCTCCGCATGGAGGTGCGCAACCAGCAGGACGAGGTGGTGATGACGGAGCTGGCCAACGTGCTCTTCGGCCGGCGTCCGTGAACACGAAGGGCCTCCCGTCTCCGCTGAGGAGACGTGGAGGCCCTCGGTGCTTCCCAGCCGCGAGCGCGCCGGGGACTACGCCGCCGTGCGGTGCAGGTAGTCGATGAGGTCGATCTTGCTGACGATGCCGACCACCTTCTCGCCGTCCTTCACCACCGCCACGTTGTCCTGAGCGAAGACTTCACGCAGGCGGGCGATGCTGGTGTCCAGCGACAGCGCGCCCTGCAGCGGCGCGATGATGCTGTCGATGGTGTCGGAGAACTTCGCCTTGCCGGCCACCAGCGCGTTGAGCAGGTCATACTCGTGCACCATGCCCACCGTGCGGCCGTCGGCGCCCACCACCGGCATCTGGCTGATGCCGTGGCCGCGCATCGTCTCCACCACCTGGTCGACCTTGTCACCGCGGCGCGCCGTCTTCACGTCCTTGGGCTGGTCGCCCAGGATGTCGCGGATGGTGCCGGCGCCCTTCTCCTCCAGGAAGCCGTTGTCGCGCATCCACTCGTCCGAGTGGAACTTGCTGATGTAGCTGCTGCCCGAGTCGGGCAGCACGACGACAATCGTCTTGCCCTTGCCCACTTCCTTGGCCAACTGCACCGCGACGTGAATCGCCGCGCCCGAGGAGCCGCCGGCGAAGATGCCTTCCTCACGCGCCAGGCGGCGCGCGGCGATGAAGCACTGGCGGTCATCGACCTGGCGCACGTCGTCCAGGTGGGTGAAGTCCATGGCGCCGCACAGCATGTCCTCGCCGATGCCTTCCACCTTGTAGACGTGCGGCTCGCCCAGCTTGCCCGTCTTGAAGTAGCCCTCGTAGACGGAGCCCTCCGGGTCCACGCCGACATTCTTGAGGCCGGGAATCTTCTCCTTCAGGAACTTGCCGGCGCCGCTCATGGTGCCGCCGGTGCCCAGGCCCGCGACGAAGTAGTCGAACTTGCCCTCGGTCTGCTCGTAGATTTCAGGACCGGTGGTGTTGTAGTGCGCCTCGATGTTGTCGGGGTTGTGGTACTGGTTCAGCATGAACGCGCCCGGCGTCTCGCGGTGCAGGCGCTTGGCCGTCTCGTAGTAGCTCTGCGGGTCCTCGGCCGGCACGTTGGTCGGCGTCACCACCACCTGCGCGCCCAGCGCCTTGAGGCGGTTGATCTTCTCCAGGGACATCTTGTCCGGCATGGTGAAGATGCACTTGTAGCCCTTCACGGCCGCCGCCAGCGCCACGCCCATGCCGGTGTTGCCGGACGTGTTCTCGACGATGGTGCCGCCGGGCTTGAGCTTCCCCTCCCGCGCGGCCTTCTCGAGGATGTAGAGCGCCATGCGGTCCTTGATGGACGCGCCCGGGTTCATGAACTCGCACTTGACCAGCACGGTCGCGTCGTTCGGCCCGACGAGCTTGTTGAGCTTGACCAGCGGCGTGTTGCCAATGGCGGAGAGGATGTTCTCGTGGATGTCCATCGCGGCTTCCGTAAGTAAATGAGGGTTCGCGGCGCGTCTTATATGCCGCCGCACGGGCCCGGTCGACAGCGTGTGGCCTCTGGCGCCCCTGGAGAGCGTTGAACCCACCCCGGTGGGCAGGGAGTTCCGACGCACCCGGACGTAGGTGGAGGATGGCTGGCCGCTCGTCGGGTTGGCGACAGCCCGGGGGGCGGGCGGGCATCCCCTCGGACAGGCCTTTGACCCGGATGGGCGCGCCTCCGATACTCGGGTGCGACTTGCGTCAACCCCCTCCGGAGAACCCCGTCGATATGGAACTCGAGGCCGCCTTGCGCGACCAGGTGGGACAGGCCATTGGCCGTCCCGTTCCCAGCGCCCCCATCACGAAGCTGAAGGGCGAGGCGAGCAGCCGCTCGTACTACCGCGTTGGCGCGCCGCCCGAGAGCTGGGTGGTGATGGTGATGCCGCCCGACTCGACGAAGAAGAGCGACGAGGCCACCCAGGGCGAGCCGCCCCAGGAGCTGCCCTTCCTCAACGTGCACCGCTACCTGGAGAAGCTGGGCGTGCGGGTGCCGCGCATCCTCCGCTACGACGAGCCGGCGGGGATGATGGTGATTGAAGACTTGAGCGACATCACCTTCGAGTCCGCGCTGGAGGGCGGCAAGCACCACGAGGCGCTCTACACCCGCGCCGTGGACCTGCTGGCGCGCCTGCGCGCGGCGGCGGAGAAGCAGCAGGACCCGGACTGCCTGGCCTTCACCCGCGCCTTCGACGAGGACCTCTACGACTGGGAGCTGCACCACTTCCGCGAGTGGGGCCTGGAGGCGTGGAGCGGCAAGACGCCCACGGACGCCGAGCGCGCCGAACTGGACGCCACCTTCCGCGACATCGCCCGGCAGCTGGCCGCCGCGCCCCGCGGCTTCACGCACCGCGACTACCAGAGCCGCAACATCATGGTGAAGGAGGGCGAGCTGGTCGTCATCGACTTCCAGGACGCGCTCCAGGGCCCGCGCCAGTACGACCTGGTGGCGCTCTTGCGCGACAGCTACGTGGAGCTGGAGCGCGACTTCGTGGACGCGATGCTGGACCGCTATATCGCCACCTTCCAGGAGGTGAGCGGCGAGCGAATCGACGCGGCGTCCTTCAAGGCCTTCTTCGATTTGCTCACCATCCAGCGCAAGCTGAAGGACGCGGGCCGCTTCGAGTTCATCCACCGCGTGAAGGGCAACCCGGGCTTCCTGGTGTCCATCCCCGCGTCGCTGCGTTACGTGCGTGACGGCTTCGCGCGGCGGCCGGAGCTGCGCAAGCTGCAGGACCTGGTGGCGAAGTACGTCCCGGAGCTGGCGGCCTGAGATGAAGGCCATGGTCCTCTGCGCGGGCCTGGGCACGCGCCTGCGCCCGCTCACCGAACGCTGGCCCAAGCCGGCGATGCCCTTCCTGGGGCAGCCGCTGCTGCGCTACCACCTGGCGGTGCTGAAGGCCGCGGGCGTGACGGCGGTGGGCATCAACACCCACCACCTGCCGGACACCATGGCGGCGGTGGCCCGCGCCGAGTGCGCGCGCGCGGGGCTGCCGCTGCACAGGGTGAACGAGCCCGTCATCCAGGGCACCGGCGGCGGCATCCGCGGCCTGCGGGACTTCTTGTCGGACGGCGACTTCATCGTCTTCAACGGCGACATCCTCTACCCGGTGGACCTGCGGCCGGTGGTGGCCGTGCACCAGGCCTCTGGCGCGTTGGCCACCATGGTGCTGCAGCCCATGCCCGCGGGGGAGAGCTACGCGGCGGTGGAGCTGGACGCGGAAGGCCGTGTGCGCCGCATCGCCGGCCACGGCCCCGGCGGTGAGGGCCTGTCGCCGTGGCACTTCACCGGCGTGCACGTGATGTCGCCGCGCGTCTTCGACTTCATGTCGCCGGAGGGCGCGGAGGACATCAACCGCGAGGTCTACGTGCGCGCCATGGCGGCGGGGCAGACGGTGCGCGGCGTGCGGGTGGACGGGTACTGGTCCGACCTGGGCACGCCGTCGCGCTACCTCGCCACCGTGCAGGACGTGCTCGCCGGCCGCGTCCGGCTGGAGTGGCTGGGCGCGGACTCACCGCTGGCGGGGACCGCGCGCGGCGCGAGCGGCACCTGGGCGCACGCGGAGGCGCGTGTGGACGGCACGGTGGAGGGCCCGGCGTACCTGGGGCGGGGCAGCGCGGTGGCGGACGGGGCCTCCGTGGGGCCGGGCGTGTCGCCGGAGCCGGGCGCGAAGGTGGCTTCAGGGGCGCGGCTTTCGCGCGCCACCGTCTTCGAGGACACCGAGGTGTCCTCCGGGGAGTCGCTCTCCGAGGTGCTCGCCTGGGGCGCGCACCGGATTGCCGCGCCGCTGAAGGGGCGCTGAGCGCCGCCGCTCAGGCGGCGTGGTAGCGGGCCAGCACGCAGGTGACGTTGTCGTTGCCACCCGCGGCGTTGGCCATGTCGATGAGCTGCGAGCAGGCCTTCTCCAGCTCCGGCGTGCGCTGCAGGATTTCCTGCATCTGCGCGTCCGTCACCATGCCGCTCAGGCCGTCCGAGCAGAGCAGGAAGACGTCGTCCTCCTGCGGCTCCACGCGGGAGACATCCACCTGGACGTTCTCCTTCATGCCCAGCGCGCGGACGATGACGTTCTTGTGGGGGAAGTTCTCGATTTCCTCCGGCGAGAGCTTCTTCGCCTTGAGGTAGTCGTTGAGGAGGGAGTGGTCCTCCGTCACCTGCTTCAGGGCGCCGCCGCGGAAGTAGTACACGCGGCTGTCGCCGACGTGGCCCACGTAGACGGCGCTCTGGCCGAAGTGCACCGTGACGATGGTGGTGCCCATGCCCTTGTACTTGGACTCGGAGCAGGCCTTCTCGAAGATGCGCGCGTTGGCGAGCTTGATGCCGGTGGCGATCCGGTTCTCGTCATAGTTGCGCGTCTTGTCCATCTTGAAGGGCCAGGTGCAGTCCTGGTCCTTGGCCGTGAGCTTGTAGAACTCCCCGAGCTCGTCCACCGCGATGCGGCTGGCGATTTCTCCAGACGAGTGGCCCCCCATGCCATCCGCCACGCAGAAGAGAAACTCTTCCGGGAGCATCAGGAAGTTGTCCTCGTTGTGATTCCGCTTCATCCCAACGTGGGTGCTGCCAGCGACCTCGATGCGCATGCGCGAGAACTCTTCTAAAAGGGCGAGAAAACGTGGCGCCGGAGGTTAACAAAGCGCTCGGAAATCGGTCAAAACTCGTGCATCCCGGCCGGACAGGCAGGGGCACTTCGGGCAGGGCCTCAAGGAACCGGCTCGAAGCTCAGCACGTCACCTTCCTGGGTGCCGCTGGCGGCCAGGACCCCCGCGGGAAGCTCCAGGACCGAGCGTGACTGGAAATACACGGATGTCGCACGCCAGGGCGGCAATGCGGGCATCTGCTTGACGATGCGGCCCCGGGCGTCCAGGAACAGCACGTCAATGGGGATGCGCATGAAGAAAGTGTGGATGGAGTTGCAAGGGACGATATGGAGCCCCTCGCCCACCTCCAGCGAGCGGCGCCCCATGAGTCCCTTGAACCGTTGGAGGAACGAGGTGGCCTTGTCGGCCCGGTCCGCCAGCAGCCGTTGCCGCGTCTCGTTGTTCACCTTCCAGCGCATGTAGCGCCTTCTACCCCATGCTCGAGCCCCTGGCGCGTCCTCTCCACCTGGTCCTCGTTTCTCCCCAGATTCCCCCCAACACCGGCAACGTCGCCCGCCTGTGCGCGGTGACGGGCTGCCGGCTCATCCTGGTGGAGCCCCTGGGCTTCTCCATTGACGACCGGCAGCTCAAGCGGGCCGGGCTGGACTACTGGGACAAGGTATTTCTCCGCCTGTATCCAACCTACGCGGCCTATGTGGCGGACTACCCGGAGGCCCGGCGGTGGCTCTTCTCCGCCCGGGCCGCGACATCCCTGTATGAGGCCCGGTTCGAGGAGGGGGACCACCTGGTGTTCGGCTCGGAGGTGTCCGGGTTGGCGCCGGAGGTGATGGAGGGGGGCACAGGGACGGCCGTCACCATTCCCATGCTGGAGGACCGCCGGAGCCTGAACCTGTCCACGTCGGTGGGAATCGGGACCTATGAGGCCCTGCGACAGGTCGGTTTCACCGGAGCAGGCAGGCAAGCGCCCCCGGCAAGTTGAGGGGCCGTGTAGAGGGATTACACTGCGGCGACGCATGACCCCGTCGCAGGCCGCCGAAGCGCTCTATTCCGCCCACAAGTCCCGCGCCACCGGGCGGCTCACGCTTTCCTCGGGAGGGCGTGAGTCCCGGCTGTGGCTGCGCGAGGGGAACCTCGTGGGGACGCAGCTGGGCTTCGGGTTCCAGAGCCCGGCGCAGGCGTTGCTCCAGTCCGGGATGCTGGACGCGGAGGCGCTGGACACGCTGTGGGCGCGGGGTGGGGCAGGGGCTCCGGACGAGGAGACGCTGGAGGCGTTCGAGTTGGCGCCGGAGGTGGTGGCGGAGCAGCAGGTGCTCGCGCAGGTCCGGCGCTTGAGTGCGCTGGCGGAGCAGGCCGCGTTCGAGCCGGGGACGGTGGAGGCGGAGGGGTTTCGGCCCATCTCGGGCGTGCGGGTGGTGCGCGCGGCGCTGGAGGGGCCGATTCATGGCGGCGCGGCGGCGCGGGTGTTCCGCTGTGAGGATGTCGAGGCCTGTGGGCCGTGGCTCGCGGATGCTTCGGAGCGGGCGTTCCTGGAGACGTTGGCGGAGTTCCGGGAGCCGGAGTCGCTGACGCCCGCGCAGGAAGCGCTGCTGCTCGTGCTGGAGCGTGAGGGCTGGGTGCAGGCGCTCTCCGTGGAGGACTGGGAGGAGCGCGAGCGGGTCCGACGGGAGGAGGAAGCGGCTCGGCAGCGGGCGGAGGAGGAGGCGCGGCTCGAAGAGGAGCGGCGGCTTGCGGAGGAGGCCCGGCTTGAGGCGGAGCGGCTTGCCGAGGAGGCCCGGCTTGCGGAGGAGGCCCGGCTCGAGGCGGAGCGGCTTGCGGAGGCTGTCTCTTATACACACCTTATACTGCAC
>NZ_JAAIYB010000140.1 GCF_010894475.1 Myxococcus vastator | reverse complement strand
CGCCACCCGCGCGCCCTCGAAGCGGTTCCACGGGGAACAAGCCGCCAGGCGCGTTCACCGTGCAGCGTCACGCGCCAGGCCCAGGCACCGACGGGCCCGCGGCGCTGGCCGCATCATTATATAGGGGGCTGACGCTGGCACCCCGGCCCGCCTCCAGGCTCCTTCCGGGGACCCGCCACCGGCCTCCGGGCCGCGTAACCCCGTGAAGAGAGCAGGGGAGCAAGGCTCGCCGTGAATTTGATCCGGTACCAAACCGCGTGCTAGCAGCGTGGATCAGCGCGCAACCGTGCACTGCATCACGCACGGGCCCTGGCCAGCGGCCGGGGAGAGAGAGGATGGGCCACCGTGGGTCGTATCATCTGCATCTCCAACCAGAAGGGCGGCGTCGGGAAGACCACCACCGCCATCAACCTCGCCGCGAGCCTGGCCTCCGCGGAGCGCCGCACGCTGCTGGTGGACATGGACCCGCAGGGCAACGCGGGCAGTGGCCTGGGCATCAAGCAGGACAACATCCACGGCACCATCTACGAAGCGCTGCTCAATGACCGGCCCATCACGGAGCTGCTCCACCCCACGGAGCTGCGCTACCTCCAGGTGGTGCCCGCCACGCCGGACCTCACCGGCGCCGAGGTCGAGCTCGTCAACCAGGAGAACCGCGAGTTCCGCCTCCGTGACGCGCTCCGCCCGCTGGCCCCCGAGTACGACTACATCATCATCGATTGTCCGCCGTCGCTCGGCCTGCTGACGCTCAACGCGCTGGCCGCCGCGGACTCCGTCCTCATCCCGCTCCAGTGCGAGTACTACGCGCTGGAGGGCCTCTCCCAGCTCACGCACACCATCGACCTGGTGAAGCAGGGCCTCAACCCGGACCTGAAGATGGAGGGCATCCTCCTCACCATGTTCGACTCGCGGGCCAACATCGCCCACCAGGTCGTCGAGGAGGTGCGCGGGTACTTCAAGAAGCAGGTGTTCGAGGTCATCGTGCCGCGCAACGTGCGCCTGTCCGAGTGCCCCTCGTTCGGCAAGCCCATCATCCTGTACGACATCAAGTCGAAGGGCTGTGAGAGCTACCTCGCGCTGGGCCGCGAGCTGATGAAGCGGGACACCCCCAAGAGCCCTCGCAGGCGCGTGGCTTGAGCCGCGCCCTGGCTGGAGTCACGACGTGGTGAAAGCAGACATGCAGAAGCGGGCCCTGGGGCGCGGGCTGTCCGCCCTCATCCCCCAGGCGGGCGCCACCGGGTCCGGCAAGGGCGAGCAGGCCCCGAAGGCCGGCGTCCTCAAGCTCCCCATCGAGTCCATCCACCGCGACAAGGACCAGCCGCGCCGCTACTTCGACGAGGAGAAGCTCAAGGAGCTCACCGAGTCCATCAAGGCGCAGGGGGTGCTCCAGCCCATCCTCGTCCGCAAGGCCAGCGACGGCTACCGCATCATCGCGGGCGAGCGCCGCTGGCGCGCGTCCCAGGCCGCCGGCCTCAAGGAAGTGCCCGCCATCGTCCGCGACGTGACGGAGGTCCAGGCCTTCGAGCTGGCGCTGGTGGAGAACCTCCAGCGCTCGGACCTGAACCCCATTGAAGAGGCGGAGGGCTACAAGCGCCTGGTGGAGGAGTTCAAGCTCACGCAGGAGCAGGTCAGCGTGCGCGTGGGCAAGGAGCGCTCCACGGTGGCCAACGCCCTGCGCCTGCTGGCGCTGCCCGCGGACGTCAAGGGCATGGTGGCGGACGGCTCGCTCAGCATGGGCCACGCGCGCGCGCTGCTGGGCGTGCCCCGGCTGCCGGAGCTGCAGAACCTGGCCCGGCAAGTCGCGGAGAAGAAGCTCTCCGTGCGTGACACGGAGCGGCTGGTCCAGCAGAGTCGCCCCAGCGGGAAGAAGGACGCGGGCAAGGCGGCACCGAAGCAGAGCCCGCAGGTGAAGGCACTGGTGGAGGAGCTTCAGCGGCGACTGGGTACCAAGGTCCGGCTCACCGAACGAAGCCCTGGAAAGGGCACCATCGAGGTGGACTTCTTCTCGTACGATGACCTCGACCGGCTCTTGAAGCTTCTCAGGAAGGAGTAGGACGTGGCGCTCCTTGGCGGGAAAAAAGACGAAGCATCCAGCAAGCCTCTGTTCAGGCGGGAGGAGGAATCCGTGTCGCAGCGTTCTGGTGAGGTCCACACGCTCCTGGGCAAGGGGAGCGAGTTCGAAGGGAAGCTGACCTTCGAAGGGCAGGTCCGTATCGACGGCAAGTTCCAGGGGCAGATCATCACCAAGGACGTGCTCGTCATTGGGGATGGCGCCAAGGTCCAGGCCGAAATCCAGGCTGGCACCGTCATCATCAACGGCCAGGTCGAAGGCAACGTGAAGGCGACGCAAATCATCGAGCTCAAGACGCCCGGCCGCGTGAAGGGCAACCTGGAGACGCCGTCGCTGTCCATGGACCGCGGGGTCATCTTCGAGGGCTCGCTGAAGATGGAGAACCTGGGCACCCCTGGCGCCCGGCCGCCTCCGCCTCCGGGTGGCGAGAAGAAGTAGGCGTGCGTTCCTGGAAGCACATGGCGCCAGCGTCACTGCTGGCGCTCTCCCTCCTGGGCGGCTGCAAGGGCTGTGGCCAGGAGGATGCTGCTTCCGGTACCGGAGAGGATGACGGCCGTCCGTCCTCCATCCGCGCCGGTGTGAAGGTGCCGCTGCCGGACGGCTGGTCCGCGCTGGTGGCGCCGGATGAGAGCTTCCAGGCGGGCCCGCCCGGCCGGCCCGTGCTCCGCGTGGACCTGCGGCGCGGAGAGGGCGAGCAGCTGCCCTCCGTGGAGACCCTGGTCGGCCGCGTCCGCGAGGAGCTGAAGGACTTCGAGCTCTCGCTGGACCAGGAAGAAGAGACGGAGCGCTACTCGCTGCTGCGCATCACCCTGGCGCCCCGGCTGGCGGATGGGGGCGTGGGCCAGGAGGCCCCCGGCTTCTTCGGCGCGCGGCGCGTGGGCAACGACTTGTTCCTCTGTGCCAGCCTGCCGGGCGCGTCCGCCGAGGACGTGCTGCGGGCCACCGAGGCCTGCCGCGAAATCCAGGTCCAGGGCGCCCTGCCGGAGTGAGCAGCACCGCGCGTCCAGGGCCCTCACACCTCCAGGCAGGTGGGAGTGTCACCTCCTGGCCGAGTCGGGGCAGGCGAGCAGGCGTGCGCTACCGCCTCGTGAACATCTGGCGCGGCTCGGGTGTCCCAAGGTTATGCATTTTCAGGGTGCACTTCCGTGCACACCGCGCCGGCATTGACGCTCGGGGACTTTCCCTGGTCGTCACGAATCTTTAACCTGACCCTCCCGGACTGCGTTGGGTGCTCGTCTCGAACCCATCCAGGACCTCCACGCAGTGCCCTCGCAAGGAGTCCCCGCATGTCGTTCTCCGGAATGCTCCCCCTCCAGCTCGCCACCGTGGACATCGCACCTGTCGGAGAGCAGCTGATCGCCGTGGGCGGCCTCGTGGTCGCCGGGCTGGGGGCGCTCTGGGCCGCCTGGACGCGGCCGGCCCCGGTGCCGGTGCCCATCCCCGTGCGCGGCGGCTCGTCGCGCCGCAACCCGCGCCGCTGAAGCACCGCGAAGGGCGCGAAGGCGGGGTGAGTCCCCGCCTTTGCGCCCCTGAAGGCAGCACCCCGCCTCAGCGCTTGAAGGCCAGGGAGAGGGCGAAGTCGCCCGCGGCGTCCGTCCACCACTCGGCCAGCGTGAGTCCCGCGGCGGAGAGCTCGGAGGCCACCTGCCGCTGGTGGAACTTGCAGCTCACCTCCGTGCGCAGCACCTCCCCTTCGGCGAAGTCCACCTGCTTGCGCAGCGTGGACAGCCGCACCGTCTGCGCGCGCCGGGACACCAGGCGCATCTCAATCCAGGCGTTCTTCTCATCGAAGGGCGCGAAGTGCTCGAAGGCCTCCGGGTCGAAGTCTCCGCCCAGCTCGCGGTTGAGCACCTTGAGCACGTTGCGGTTGAACTCGGCCGTCACGCCCGCGCTGTCGTTGTAGGCGGCGTACAGCCGCTCGCGGTCCTTGATGAGGTCGGTGCCCAGCAGCAGCCCGTCTCCCGGCTGGAGCCCGGCGGAGAGCTGGCGCAGGAAGAGCGCGCGCTGCGCCGGCTTCAGGTTGCCGATGGTGCCGCCCAGGAAGGCCACCAGCCGCCGGCCGCCGCTGGGAATCTGGCCCAGGTGCCGCTCGAAGTCCCCCACCACCGCGTGCACGGTGATGCCCGGGTACTCGCGCGCCAGGCCCGACGCCGCGCGCCGCAGGAAGGCCTCGCTCACGTCGAAGGGGACGAAGCGCGCCAGCTGGCCCGCCGCCTCCAGCGCGTCCAGCAAGAGGCGCGTCTTCTCGCTGGTGCCGCTGCCCAGCTCGATGAGCGTGTCCGCGCCGCTCAAGCGGGCGACGTCCCCGGCGTGGGCCAGCAGGATTTCCCGCTCGCGCCGCGTCGGGTAGTACTCCGGCAGCCGGGTGATGTCGTCGAACAGCTGGCTGCCGCGCTCGTCGTAGAGCCACTTGGGAGACAGCTCCTTGGGTGCGCCGCACAACCCCTGGAGCGCCTCTTCCCGCAGGGCGCGCTTCGCGTCGCCCGGCTTCACGTAGACGTCCACCTGGACTCCGGGCGTGTGCTGCGCGTCTTCACCCGGAGTCGCCACCGTCGGTACCGTTGTTACCCGCATCGCCTCACCTCACCTCGCGTTCCGTGCACAGCGGAAGCCGGCGAAAATCTGCCGGCGGTTGGGGAAGTCCCAGTTGCGAAAGCCGTTGCGCACCGCGACCGGTGCGCTGGCCCACGCGCCTCCCCGGAGGACCTTGTAGGACTCGCCGAAGAACACCTCGGAGTACTCGGGGTAGGGGAAGGCGCTGAAGCCCGCGTACGGGCGGAAGTTGCTCGCGGTCCATTCCCACACGTCACCCAGCAGCCCCCAGACGCCGTCCTGGCTGACGCCCTGGGGGTAGCTGCCCACCGGCGCCGGGCCCCAGGTGCTCCCGTCCAGGTTGGCGTGAGCGCGGGTGGGCGGCGCGTCGCCCCAGGGGTACTCGCGGGGGCGGCCGTCACTGCCGCGCGCGGCCTTCTCCCACTCGGCCTCGGTGGGCAGCCGCTTGCCGGCCCAGCGCGCGTAGGCGTCCGCCTCGTACCAGCACACGTGCTGCACCGGCTCGTCCCTGGGCAGCGGCTCCACCTGGCCGAAGCGCCGCCGCAGCCACGCGTGGCCGCCCTGGGGAAGCCAGAAGCCCGGGTGCTTCAGCCCCTCCGCCTGGACGACCTCCCAGCCCTGGGGGTGCCACCAGCGCGCGTCCTCGTAGCCACCCGCCTCCACGAAGACGAGGTAGTCGCCGTTGGTGACGGGGTGCGCGTCCATCAGGAACGGGGCGACGTGCTGGGAGAACGCAGGCCGCTCGTTGTCGTAGGCCCACGGCGACGTGCTGCCCAGCCGCACCTCGCCGCCCGGGATGAAGACCTCTGCCTGCGGCACGGCGCCGGGCCGGGGCCGCGGGCGCGCCGAGGGCACGGGGTACTCCGGCGACGTCATGAGCTGCAGCGTGGCGGCCAGCGTCTCCGCGTGCTGCTGCTCGTGCTGCGCCACCATGCCGAAGACGTAGCCGCCCGCCAGCAGCGGCGCGGTGCTGTCCTGGGGCAGCCGGTGCAGGTGCTCGCGCACCGCCTCACGCACGCGCCGCGCGTAGGCGAAGGCGGCCTCGGGCGGCAGCAGCGGCAGCTCGGCGCGCGTGGCGCGCGGGTGCCGGAAGGCGTCATAGATGGCGTCGAACGCCGGGTCGGTGATGGCCGGCGCCCCCAGCGCCCGCAGCAGCCACTGCTCCTCGTAGTTGGCCACATGCGCCACGTCCCAGATGAGCGGCGACATGAGGGGCGAATGCTGACGGCGCAGCTCGTCCTCGGGCAGCCCGCCGAGCATCGCCAGCACGCGCGCGCGCGCCGTCTCCAGCTCGGTCCAGGCACGGGACTTCCAGGGTGGATGGGGCCCGCCTTCCTCTCGCGGGCGACGCCGTTCCTCGGCCATATGGAACATCACCCGTCCAAGGTAGGGAGGCGCCCGGCGCGGAGGTAAGCCCCCGCCCCACCGGCGCCCGAGCGGCTCGTAAAGGACCGCACGTTGCCCGTGCGCCCCCCACGCCTTGTCTCTACGCCGGGGGTAGCGCCTCGTCCCGCGACCAAACGTGAAATCCGCAGTGAAGGTTGAAGCTCAAACACTATACCCCTCCGCGCGCGAAGCCACTCAGGGCGCGCTGGAGACGCGGGCCAGTCCGAGCAGGGTGAGCGTGCGTGAGCGTTCGTCCCACGCGTACTCCAGCTCCAGCCCGTGCTGCGGCACGACATGCCGCGCCACCAGGCCGTCGGCGGACTCGGGGGGGCGCAGGGTCGGGTCTCCCAGCCGCTCCAGCACCTGCTGCAGTGCGTGGAACGTCTCCGCCGTCATGCGGCCCACCTCGCGCCACGCTTGTGGCGCGTAATGCACGCGGTGTGGGCCCTGTCTTTGGCGGAGCTGCGGCATGTCCCGGTGACCTTCGTCCTTTCCGGGATGGTTCGTATGCCAACGGCGTGCCCACACCCCGGCGCTTGGATTTTCAACAAGCTGGGCAGGTGCCGGGCGACCCGTGCTGCAGGAGTTACAGGCGGGCGACAGCGGAGGCGGAAGAAAGGACAGGCTCGAAGTCCCGGGAGTCACGGGGCAACTGCCTTCCGGGGCCGCCTGGCCAGGGTCCCTCCAGGGGGGCGTGACGCGCATGCCCCGGCGGTGGGGCGCGCCTTGGAAATGCGAGGCCGGCCCGGTGGCCGGCCGGGGAGACGGCGGCGCGGGCCCCTGGCGTGTCCTGGCTGCCCGCCTGCGGCCGGCATGCCCAGGTTGAGCGCAGGGCCGGGCATGCGGCGGCCCCTGGCAAGGAGGAAGGATGGCTCGGCGGAGGTACACACCCTGGTCCGCCACCAACGGCCTGCTCTTTGGCATGGCCGCGGGCGTGGTGCTGGCGTTGGCGGAGGTGGTGCTGGCGGTGGCGTCGGGGGACCCTCCGATGCGGCCGGTGCGCATGTCCGCGGGGGTGCTCCTGGGGCCGCGGGCCTTCACGGCCGCGGTCTCCGACAGCACGGCCCTGCTGCTGGGCGTGGGCGTCCACCTGGTGATTTCCGCGGGGGTGGGGCTCTTCTACTCCGTGCTGGATGCGTTCCTGCCGCCGGACGGGCGCAGCCGCTGGGAGTTCCAGGCCGCGGTGGGGATGCTCTACGGCATCTTCGTGTGGCTGGTGAACTTCCAGTTCATCGGGCGTGGCTCCTATCCCTGGTTCCTGGACGTGCCGCAGTTCACCCAGATTGTGGTGCACGCCGTCTTCCTGGGCCTGCCGCTGGCGTCGCTGTTCACCGCCGCGGAGCGCCGCCGGCTGCTGCTGGATGCGGCGGAGAGCACCCCCGCCCGCTGAGGCGCGCGAGCGCTTTGAAAAAACGCGGAAGGTATGGTGAAAGTACCCGACCTTGAGGGTTAGCTGGGCCGGCCCTCCTTCCGTGGACTGACACACGCATGGACACAGAGCTGGCGAGCATGCTGGGGGCCGCGTCGAGAGCCGCCCGGGTGCGGATGGGGCTGACGCAGGCGGATGTCGCCGAGCGCATCGGCATGGCGTCGGAGGTGTACGGGCGGCTGGAGCGCGGCCACATGCTGCCCAGCGTCCAGAACCTGCGCCGGCTGTGCGTGGTGCTGAACGTGCCGCCCCACGAGCTGCTGGGCCTGGGTGAGGGCTTCACCGCGCCGCCGCCGGTGAAGGAGAAGGCCGCGGCGAAGCACCGCGAGGACGACACGCCGGAGATGCGGCGGCTGATGCGCAGCCTGCGCAAGCTGACGTCGGTGCAGTTGAAGCTGATGAACCTGGTCGCCTCGGCGATGCACCACAAGAAGAAGTAGCTACGGCGGGTTGCGCGTGGTGAAGGGGAACGTCTGGATGGCGAAGTTCCCCGCCGGGTCATCCATCCACACCTCCACGGTGTGCTCGCCGTCCACCAGTTCGCGCGTGTCCAGCGCCGCCGTCCAGGTGCCGTCCGGCTGGAGCGTGGCGGCCCGGATGCCGGAGCCATCCCGCGTGAAGGCCACCCACCGCACGCCGCTCACCGCGTCCGTCACCCGCGCGGTGAGGTGAATCACCCCGCTGTACGTCTGCCCCGCCGCCGGCAGCAGCAGCGTGGCCTGGGGCGCGGCGTCGTCGTAGCGCACCGTGCGCGACAGCGTGGCGCGCATGCCCGTCTCGCTCGTCACGTCGATGGTGAACGCGTTGTCCCCGGGCACCAGGTCCAGCGTCGCCTGCACGCCGCCGCCGCCCCGGGGCAGCGTGTACGTCCGCCCCGTGGACAGCGTCACCGTGGTGGCGGAGGCGGAGTACACGCCGATGTCGTAGGGCAGCGCGTCCCCCGGCTGCGGCCCCACGAGCCACCCGTCCGGCAGGCCCGTGGACACCCACGGCGCCTCCGCGTCCACCCACACCGTCAGCATCCGCTCCGTGACGTGGCCCACCGAGTCCGTGGCCCGCACCAGGATGAGGTTCTCCCCCGGCCACAGGTCCACCCGGTGCGTCACGTCTCCGCCGCCGGCGGGCACGTCCGTCACCTGCACCCAGTTGGTCTCCACGCGCACCGGCGACCAGTCACGCACCACCATCCGCACGTCCACGCTGTAGGACGCCATGGCCGCGCCGTTGGCCGGTGAGAGGAAGGTGAGCTCCGGCGCGGTGTTGTCCACCATGACGACGGCCTCCTCGCTGGCGATGCCGCCGAACGAGTCCGTGGCCACCAGCCGGATGACGTTGGGCCCGTCCACCAGCGGCAGCACCGTGTCCACGTAGCCGCCGCTGGGGTCGGGGGCCACCGGGTGGCTCACGCCCTGGATGACGAAGGTGGCCGAGTCGATTTCCGCGCCCGCCGCCAGCGGGGTGACGAAGCCGCACACCTCCAGCGTCAGCGCGTCCGTGAAGCCCGGCAGGCCGCACAGCGTCACCGACGGCGCGGGGAAGGGGGAGGGGTGCACCTCCACGGCGAATGATGCGGCGCTGCCCAGCCGGTTCTCCCGCGCGGGCGAAAGCGTCACGCCGGAGTACACCGCGCGCAGGTCCTGCACGCCCAGCTCGCTCCAGGTGGAGGCGCGAGGCCGCCACACGAAGGCGTAGACGCCGTCCCCGTCCGCGTCGTTGTCCGCGCCCACCGTGACGCCCGCCACGGAGAACGTCACCACGCCCATGCCGGGGCCTCGCGCCTCCCAGCCGCGGTCATCCACCACGCGCGCGGACAGGGGGTTGTTCAGCGCCACCGTGAGCTGTCCGTCCTCGGGCGACAGCAGCGTGGTGGTGGTGGGCACGCCGTCGGTGGGCGGCGGCGGGTTGGTGTAGGTGGTGACGCGCACCGAGCCCTTCACCCCGTCCGCCTCCTGGGAGGCCGCCACCACCATGACGTCCGAGCTGAGCGACGGCGCCAGCCCCTCCGGCGCGGTGATGGTGAGGGTGAGGGTGGCCTCGGTGTCGGGCGCCAGCTCCAGCGTGGCGCGGCTCAGCGTCGCCGTCCAGCCGGTGAGCCCGCCCTGGGTGCTCAGCCGGTAGCTGTCCGTCTGGTAGCCGTGGTTGCGCACCGTGACGGGGTAGGTGACGGACTGCGCGCGTGGCAGGTCATGCTCGAAGGGCCGGCGCGCCCCGCCGCTCACGGTGACGCCCACGCTGTAGTCGCCGAAGCACGCCAGCCCCAGCGAGGCGAAGGTGGTGGGGATGTCCGGATAGCGCGTGCCCGCGCCCCAGCTCCCGTTCACCGCCTGCCGCGCCTTGAGCCACTCCAGCGCCTCCGACATGCGCCCGTCCGCGCCGGGCTTCCGGCCCGCCAGGCACAGCGCGTACAGGGAGATGCCGGTGGCGAACTCATCCGGCACGTCGCCCTCCAGCGAACCCCAGCCCGGCGCGCCTCCGCCCGCGCGCGTGGACAGCAGCCGCGTGGCCATGCGCTCCAGGGCCTGGGTGTTCACCGCGTTGGCGCCGGGGCCGGCGGCCTTCAGGCCCACCATGGCCCACGCCACCTGGTGCGTGTAGCGCTGGCCGTCGGTGTCCGGGCCGTCCGTCCAGTCATCCATGTGCGCGCGCACGTAGTCCGCCGCCCGGTCCAGCGCGGCCTGGTACCGCGAGGCCCTGGCCGGGTCCACGCGCTGCCGGGCCTGGGCAATGGCCGTCATCATCCGCGCGGTGACGCCGACGTGGCCGTAGCCCACCGGGTAGAAGGGGAAGTCCTCGCGCCAGCGGCCGGTGGCCTCCTGCCGCGTCAGCGCCCAGTCCGCGGCCAGCACCAGCGCGTCCGAGTACCGCGTGCCCAGGTGCGCGTCGTAGCCCGCCAGGCCGAAGGCGGAGTAGCTCGTCTTCGCGTTGGGATAGAAGATGCCCTCGTGGAACCACGAGCCGTCCGCGCGCTGCTCGGAGACGAGCCGCCCGGCGATGAACTCCAGGTTCTCCCGGTTGGTGCGCCCGTTGTACGTGAGCGCGTCCAGGTCGTAGCCGGTGGTGCGCGCGTTCGCGAGGCCGAACATCGCCGCGCCGTGGCGGTGGCACGACGTGCAGCCGAAGCGCACCGACCAGTTCGCCGCGTCCGCGCTGAGGTAGTTGATGGCGCGCTGCGCGGACTCCGCGTTGGTGGCAGCCCGCGCGGGCCCGGCGAACAGCAGCCCCGTCAGCGTGACGAGGAAGAGCGTGACGCGCGCGAGCGTCGCGCGCGGCAAGACAGGGGAAGCGGCGTGTGAGGGCATGAGGGCTCGCGCGAAGGATACCGCGCTGGGCATTCATGCAAGCAAAGCGCCCGGGGAAGCGGGCGCATGCCTGTCTTGGAGGCATGACAGCCATCACCTTCACCTGAGGGTCGCACATCACCCCGAGGCCGCTTCACCCCGAGGCATTCAAGACACATGCGCAATCCCTGTTCACCGCGCTGACGCGCCTCGTGTACGGCTCCCGCGCGATTGGCAGAATAAGCCAGACCTTCGCTGGAGGCCGTGCTGGCGGTGAATCACACGCATTCACGTGACAGGCATTGCGCGGCGTCATCGCGGTGCTGCGTCCCCCGGGACGGGCGTCTCCGACGGCGGGCGTGGCAAAGGCCCGCCTTCGAGCGGAGGGCACGCGGGGGACATGGACTGGCGCACCCTGCGCGCGCCGGTCCTTGCCTCATCCGCCTGTCTTCCACGCCGCGTTATTCGGAGGCGCCGTCCCGACTTCAGCTCCCGACGATGTCGAAGGACTGGCCGAGTCCGCGGGCGAGCGCGGCGTCGTAGAGGGCGCGGGCCAGGGCCACGTCCTGGAGGGCGAGCCCGGTGGAGTCGAAGACGGTGATTTCGGTGTCGCGGGTGCGGCCGGGCTTCTTGCCGGCGACGACCTCGCCCAGGGTGCCGGCGATTTGCTCGGGGCGGAGGAGGCCGTCATGCAGCGGGACGTTGACCTCGCCGGAGTGGAGGGCCTGCTCGGTGTCGTCGATGAAGACGCGGCCTTCGGTGAGCAGGCGCGCATCCAGCTCCTGCTTGCCGGGGGCGTCGGCGCCCATGGCGTTGATGTGGGCGCCGGGCTGGAACCACTCGCGCTTCACCACGGGGACGCGGGCGGGGGTGGCGGTGCAGACGATGTCGGCGCCGCAGGCCTCCTGGGTGCTGACGATGCGGCCGCCCCTCTCGGCCTGGAGCGCCTTGGCGGCGGCCTCGGAGGTGTCGGCGAGCAGCAGCTCCAGGCCGTCGCCGAAGAGGGCGCGGTGCGAGTCGATGAGCACGCGGGCCTGCACGCCACAGCCGACGAGGCCCAGGGTGCGCGGCTGCTGCTTCGCCAGGAACTTGGAGGCCACACCGCCCGCGGCGCCGGTGCGCCAGGCGGTGAGCAGGGTGCCGTCGAGGATGGCCAGCGGGGAGGCGGTGTCCGGGTCGCTGAGGATGTAGAGGGCGCGGACGGTGGGCAGGCCGTGCTTCTCCGGGTTGCGCGGATGGGCGTTGACCCACTTCACGCCGGCGGCGCCGTCGAGGAACGCGGGCATGGCGCGGAAGTCGCCGTCGTAGGAGGGCAGGGACAGGTACACCTTGGGCGGCATCAGCGACTCGCCGAGGCCGTGGGCACGGAAGGCCCGCTCGACGGCGGTGAGGCCGAGCTCGACGGTGTACAGGCTGCGGAGGTCCTTCGCGCTGAGGATGAGGGTGGGCATGGCCGCGCTATATAGCGCTGGATGGGCCGTGGCTGACATTGGAAGGAATCAAGGAATGGACCTGTCCACTTCACCGCTGTTCGAAAGGCTCGCACGGGCGCGGCACGTGCTCATCGCGGGCGCGGGCGGTGGCTTCGATGTGTTCAGCGGGCTGCCGCTGTTCTTCCGCCTGCGCGAGCTGGGCAAGCAGGTGTCCCTGGCCAACCTGAGCTTCACGCGGCTGGAAGCCGTAGAGGGAACCTGGGTTGCGCCGGGCCTCATGGAGGTCGAGGCCCATACGAAAGGGCCAGCTCATTACTTCCCGGAGGGGCTTCTGGCGCGCTGGTTCAAAGGCCGGGGTGAGCGCGTCCCGGTGTACTGCTTCGAGCGAACGGGCGTGGCCCCGCTGCGCGCGGCGTATGCGTTGCTATGGGAGCGGCTCGGCTTCGATGCCGTGGTGCTGGTGGACGGAGGTACCGACATCCTCATGCGCGGGGATGAGGTGGGGCTGGGCACGCCCGAGGAGGACATCGGCAGCCTGTCCGCCGTCGACGCGCTGCCACTGGAGGACAAACTGGTGGTGTGCCTGGGCTTCGGCGTCGACCGGCACCATGGCGTCTGCCATGCGCACTTCCTGGAGTCCGTGGCCGCGCTCAGCCAGCAAGGGGCCTACCTGGGGGTCACCGCGTTGTTGGAGCCCATGTCCGAGGTCGCCCTGTATCGCGACGCAGTGACGTACGTGTGCGAGCGCATGCCACGCGCGCCCAGCATCGTGTCCTTGTCCGTGGTGAGCGCCGTGGAAGGGGCATACGGAGACGTCCACCGCACGGTCCGGACCGAGGGCAGTCAGCTGTGGATCAACCCGCTGATGAGCATGTATTGGGCCTTCGACCTGACGGCAGTCGCACGGCGATGCCTCTATCTGGACGCGCTCCGCGACACGCAGACTGCGTGGGAGGTAGCAGACCGCATCGAGACCTTCCGGAACGAGTGCCAGCCCATTCGGCCGTGGAAGGACATCCCCGTGTGAGCGTCGCAGGGCGGGCCGCGTCAGTGGTGCGCGTCCACCCACTCCGCCAGGATGTCCGCGTGACAGGGACCGGGCTTGCACCAGCAGCCCATGCGTCTGCCACGCAGCGTCAGCACGGCGGCGCGGTAGTCCGCGTCATGCCGGGTGCGCAGTTCCAAGTACCAGCGGAACGCGTCGAAGGCGTCCTCGTCCGGCCCCATGCGACGCAGGGCCTCCGCACGGATGCGCTCCTGCTCCGCCTCCGGAAGCATCCCCAGCCACGGCGCGAAGTAGGTGCGCAGCATGGCGCCTGGAGTGCGCACGCCCCCGGGCTTGAAGGGGTTGCCGAAGCGGCCGGGCACCGGGTTGAGCGGGCTCGGCTTCGCATAGGCGCGGAAGGCCCGGCCCACGTACACGTCGCAGCCGTCGTGGACATGGACCGCCGTGGTGCGCGTCACGGTCATCGGCGTGGCCTCCCGAGCGCTACTTCTTGCGCTTCTTGCCCGCGGCGGGCGCGACGACGGGCTCCGGGGGCTTCTCCGCGGCGGCCTTCAGTGTGTCGCGCTCCTCCACCACCTTCGCCACTTGCTCCTCCAGTTCGCTGATGCGCTCCTTCAGCGTCGCGTTCTCGGCGCGCAGTGTGTCCGCGTCCTTGCGCAGCGTGTTCGCCTCCACGCGCGCCCGCGTCAGCTCGCGCGACGACGTGCAACCCACGGCGAGGGGAACCACCGCCAGCGACACCACCGTCATCCATGCCTTCATATGACTCAGCTCCTGGACGCCCGGACCCAGGGCCTTGAGCCCCGTCGGACCGGCGTCGTGGCGCGGAGCGTAGACATGGAGCCCGCGTCACAGGAAGCCGCGTCAATGGGTTGCATCTCCAATGACGTTGTCGCTGAACTCTTGAATCCAGACGTGCTCCGGTCCCCAGGTGAAGAGGAGCCGGTGCTTGGAGATGACGGTGAAGCCCGGGGCCTCCACCGGCCGCGTCACGGTGAGGATGCGCGTGCCGGGGCGGCAGGTGCGGAAGCGCTCCACCAGCCGGGCGCGTGTCTGGGGCGTCAGCGCCGTCCAGTTGGTGAAGACGTGCGTGGCGTCCTGGAGGTCCGCCTGCGTCGCATCGCCAAGCACGAGCTGCGCCCCAGCCTTCTCCACGGGCTTCCGGGCCAGGTCGACGTGGTACTGCATCAGCTCCACGCCGCGAGCCTCCGCGCCCAGCCAGCGCGCGGCCAGCAGCGTGCGGCCCCGGCCCGCGCCCAGGTCCACCAGCCGCGAGCCACGGCCCAGCCCGGCCTTCCAGAAGAGCCACACGCCCGTGTGCACCGGCATCTCGCCGTACATCAGCTCCTTGAAGATCTGCCCGCTCGCCTGGAGCACGCGCGTCGTTTCGAAGGAGCGCTTCAACCGGTAGGGCGAGACGCGCACCTCGTGCAGCCACAGGCGCAGGTAGGGCGGGAGCAGTCGGGGGTGGCGCAGCAGCAACAGGACGTCGAAGAGTCGGGTGAACAGCTCGATGAACACGATGCTGATGCGCAGGACGACCAGCGCCGGCAGGGACATGCCGTAGTCGTCTTCGTCCTGCGCGGGCGGGGGAGAGGGGGGCACCGTCACGGTTCCTCGTAAGCCGGTGAGGATAGCACCCCGAGGAACCGTGCCTGTGGCTTCGCGTCAGCGGATGCGCGGCGGCGTGGCGTGGGCCACATCCATCTGGGACAGGAACCCGCCGGGGCGTGGAGTCCTACGTCCGGCGTCGACCTCCCACGTCCAGCATGTCCCGCGTCACCACGGCCATCCGCGTGGGGCCGCTCATGGCCTCCCCACAGAAGGCATAGACGAAGTTCGTCTGGGCCTTCCCGGTGAAGGCGGGGTGCTGGAAGAGGTCGTACTCGAAGTGCCCCGTCACCAGGGAACCCTCCTCCACGGGGGCGTCCTGGAAGCAGGGGACGCGGAGGGGAATCACCTCGGCTCCGCCCGCGTGGCTGCCAATCACCACCAGGAAGATGGGGACGATGGCCGCCGGGCGAGGCTCGCCGTAGCCGCCGTCGTCCTTCTCCGGCCTGGGCGGGGCCCGCTCGTGGGCCAGCACGGGAACCTGGAAGGTGCCGCGGATCCACGCGGGCCGACCGGGCTCGTAGAGGAACACGCGCTCACCGTGCACGGCGATTCCGGGCGCCTCCGGTGCGGGAGGACCGCCGGGCTGAGCCTGGAACTGGCGCTCGTCCTCGCCGGGGGCGTACCGCACGGGCTCGGGTGGTGGGGGCTGCTGCCGCATGGCCTCCAGGAAGCGGGTGACTTCGTCGTCCTGGTAGCCGCCAGGCGTGGAGCGGGTGACGTGCACCTGCACGCGGTTGGACGGGCGGTCCAGCATCAGCGCCGTCAGCAGGTAGTGCCCGGGCTGTTGCAGCGAATCCAGGCGGAGCGCGTCCGTCTGCTCGACGACGGCCAGGGCGCCTGGGCCCGGGGGCTCGGAGGGCGGCGGGTCCTGGTCGAACAGCCCCGGCTGCTCCGGGGGTTCGAACAGCGGAGTGATGTCGAGCATCCGGTCTTCCCGCCGCACGGCGACGAGGTGGCCGGTACTCCATGGGTCGTAGACGCGCAACTCCTGCTGCGTGGCCGCGTACAGCGCCAGCAGGGGAATGCGGTCGACCCGCATGAGGTCGGCCTCCGCTGGCGCGTCCAGGAACAGCCCGTAGCGTCCCTCGGGGAGGAACTTGCGCAGCACCCGCGAGCTGAATTTGAACGGGTCCGTCCAGTAGTCCTGCCCCTCGATTTCGAAGATGCCCGGTGCCATGTCCACTAGGCCTTCCATTTCGTCGTGATGTCGAGCGCGTCGCTGGCCCGGATGTAGAGCGTGCACTCCGGGCAGTAGCTCATCTGCACCGTCTTCGCCTGTTCACCCTGGCCGAAGAGGACGCAGTTGGTGTCGAGCTGGTAGTCGGCGGAGACAAAGCTCTTGGCGCTCAGGTCCTTCCCCGCGGCCTTCAATCCATGTGCGCAGTGCGCGCCTTTGTGGCCGCGGCCTGCATAGAAGGAGCCCGCTGGGATGTAGGCGTCGAACGGGATGCCTGGAATCTGGTGCTTGGGGAGGCGGCCTCGCCTGTCGGTCGCTTCACCTTTGTTCTCGATGTACGCGTGGCCCAGGTTGTGGCCCAGCTCATGGCACAGCGTTCGCGCGACGCCTTCCGCGGTGCCAAGGCCCATGCATGGCGTCATCCGGATCTTCCCATGGACGGCGTTGGCGTTCCCGCCCATCTGGAAGTGCCGGAGCCCCACGGTGACGACGATTCGGTGCTCGTAGCCGTTCCAGCTCAGGTACTGCCCGGGGTCGGTGGGGTCCGTGTTGGGGAGCTTGACTTCGAACGCCTGCGACGAGACGAAGTTGACCCACTTCGTGGCTTCGGCCTGGGTCGTCGGGAGCACCTCGATGGGCTCCCAAGAGTCCCAGAGGGAGTTGAGGAGGCCTTGTCCTGGCTCGGGCTCCTGCCAGATGTCGCTCTTGTCCAGCCACTCGGCGCCCCCCTGTTTGCGGAAGCCGGTGATGCGCCAGTAGACCTTCTCCACGCCCCACAGGTCCGCGGCGCTCGTGCACACGGGGTTGCGCAGGGCGGTGAGCTGCTTTTTGGCCGTCGAGTGCTTCACCGGGGTGCTTTTGGCCTCGAACACGGCCGCGTACTCGCCGGGCGCCGCGGCGACCATGTTCGCGTCATCGTCGGACAGCGTCTTGGGCAGCATGTCCGCCCAGACGAGCATGAGCCTCCGAGGGTCCGGCGGCGGGTTGTGGAGGACGCGGGCTCTGAGCGCATCCAGGTCCACGGGAGGCATGAACGTGCAGTTCTTGTCTGGGGTGAGACTGGCGTGGACGTACGCGCCCGGCATGATGAAGGTGTTCGTGCCGTCCCGGGCCGACAGCAGGGCGTTGATGTCGGCGGCCGTATAGACGGCGCGGAAGGCATCCGGAAACCGTAGCTCGATGAACAGCGGGTCGAGGATGCGCTTGATGGCGGCCTCGAAGTCCGGATGTGGACCGGGAGCCGCGTCGTCGTTATTGACGATGGTGTCCCAGCCCTGGCGCAAGTCGCTGTGGGGGATGACGAACTCGGACTCTAGCCGCCGCCAGTTGCAGACCCAGAGCTCGTCGTCGCCCGTGCCATCATCGAAGCCGACCTGGATGTGACAGATGTCGCCGCCGGCGTAGCCGAGCTGGACGTGGAACACACAACTGCCGCCATTGGCGGGCAGGGCGAGCTGGGCCTTGTAGACGAGGTCCGCTGTCCCAGGCGCCGCGCCCGGGTCCGTGCTGGCCTGCGCCGCGCCGTTGAGGATAAGCGCCGGGCGTGGCGTGGTCCGCTTGCTGTTGGTGGCCTTGAAGGTGACGCACACGCTGAGCTTCTGGTCCTTCAAGCCGAGCGCCCGGTCATGCGGCGCCACCTCCACCCGCATGACGTTCCCGGCGTCCGTGCCGTCGACGAGGGGGAGATTCACATACTGCTTGAAGGGTGAGTCCTCGGCCTTCCCGTCACCGTGCGAGATGATTTTCGCCGTCCACGGGAGCTGGGAGACCTTGAGCGTGTAGCGCGCGGCCTCTTCCGTGGAGGTGACCTTCTCCTCGAGCTTCCATGGGGAGACGGCGTCGAAGGTGTAGGCCATCTGCTTGAGGGGACCGGCCCAACTGCCTCCGGTCACCGTGGGCTTGTCGGTCTTTCCATCCTGCTCCAGGGCGAAGGTGAAGCCCTCCGCCGAGCCCTTGGCGCCCTCCTTCATCTGGACGTCGAGCTTCAGGGTCCTGGGCCAGACGCGGAAGGTGTCCTTGCCAGAGAGGAGCTCCTCCTGGTCCGGCAGCTTGTACTTCCACGAGATGACGTAGTTCTCCATCCCGGCGGGGACCTTGCCGCAGGTGTGCTGGTGGCGCTTGGCGGTCGCCTTCTCGTCCTTGCCCTTGCCATCCGTGTTGAGGAGGGTGAACTCGACGTCTTCCTCGGTTTCGACTCCGGCCAGGTCGATCGGGTCGCCCTCATAGACCTCAAATTGCATGTGGAACTCCTCGTCGGGATGGGCTCAGTCGCGCTTGGGCTGAGGGGAAAGGGAGGCCCGGGCGGAGCCGGGGAGCATGGAGGAAGCACGGGCCTGGGCGGAGCCCGAGGGCTTCGACGCGGAGGTGGCCTTGACGGCGCTCGGGGGCCGCGAGGTGACGGTGGCCGTGGCGGCGGCGGGGCTCTGGGG
>NZ_JAAIYB010000013.1 GCF_010894475.1 Myxococcus vastator | reverse complement strand
GGACGTAGGGGGCCTGCTCCAGGGGGAGGGCTGGAGCGTGCGCTATGACTCGGGCCTGGTGGTGTACCGCCCCGGGCCGGAGGGGGCGCGGCGACCGCCGCTGCTCGTGGCCCGCGCCGCGCTCACCCTGGGCGCGCCCGAGGCGGAGGCGTATTCCCTCAGCCTGCCCATGAATGACTTCGGCCTGCGGCCGGGCTTCACCCTGGCGCTACAAGGGAGCACGGAGCCCGGGGGCGACGCGCGCTCCTGGGGCGTGGACGCGCTCCTGCGCCTGCGTCCGCTGGTGCTCTCCGCCGAGCTCCACCAGGTGGCCTCCCCCCAGGGACACGCGCTGCTCGCGCATCTCCGCGCGGGCTTCAACCTGCCAGGACCAGGGGCCACGGTGTTCGAGCCGTGGGCGCTGGTGGCGCGGGTCTCGGGCCGCGCGCTGAAGGACACTCCGGGCGGCGCGCGGCTGGATGCCGGGCTGAGCTGGTATCTCCAGCGGCAGGCGCTGCGCGCCACGTTGGGAGGGAGCTGGCGGCCTCCCGGCCACGGCCCGTCCAGCGGTCAACTCGGCCTGTCGCTTCAGCACCGACGCTAGGTCTGGCGAGATGTAACCTCCTGGCGCCATCCAGGAAGGCATCCTGGTGACTGGGCGTTCTTCCGATGAGGAGGCGAAGGGCGGATGTCGACGCGAACCGATGAGCAGTTGATGGAGGCCGCGCGCGCTGGCGACGACAAGGCCCTGGACGAGATCCTCGCCCGTCACGAGAAGCAGGTGTACCGCTTTGGCCTGCGCATGTGCGGCTCGGAGGAGGACGCCATGGAGGTCCTCCAGGAGACGCTGTTCTCCGCCTTCCGGGGCCTCCACGCGTTCCGGGGGGACGCGGCGCTGTCCACCTGGTTGTACCAGGTGGCCCGCACGCACTGCTTCCGCCTGCGCCGCCGCCGCGTCGGAACACCCGAGGACTTCCAGCCGCTCGACGCGCCGTCGGCCACCCACGTCGCGGCGGAGGAGGCGACGCCGGACATGCTCTCCCACGCGCGGCAGATGGGCGAGGTGTTGCAGGCGGCCATCCTCGCGCTGCCGGAGACGCACCGCGAGGTGCTCATCCTCCGGGACGTGGAGGGGCTCACGGCCGAGGAGGCGGCCGGCGTGGTGGGCATCGAGGTGCGGGCGCTCAAGAGCCGGCTGCACCGCGCGCGGCTGCAGATGCGCGAGCACCTGGCCACCCTCCTGGGGGAGGGCGCCCACGGGCAGAGCGCGGGGTGTCCGGAGCTGGCGCAGGAGCTGTCGGAGTTCGCCGCGGAGGAGGTGGACCAGGCCGCCTGTGTGCGCCTGGAGGACCATCTGTCACGCTGCCCCCGCTGCAGCGAGGCGTGTGACGCGCTCAAGCGCACGGTGTCTCTGTGTCGGCGCATCCCCGGGGATGAGGTCCCCGCGCCCGTGCGCGCGGCGGTGCGGCAGGCGCTGTCACGCGCGCTGCCCTCCTGAAGTCCGCTCGCCTGGCGCCCTGGAGGCCCCGGGGCGCGGTCTACGGGGCCGCGAGCGCCGAGTAGACTTCGAACCACGCCAGGTACGCGCGCCACGCCGGGTCGCGCAGCTCGACGAGGGAGCGTCGTGCCTTGCCCAGGCGCTGGGGCACGTCGAAGGGCAACCCTCCGTCGCCCTTCACATCCAGTTGTGCCGCGAACCAGAGCACGTCCAGTTGCCCCGTATCGACGTCCGCGTGCGTGCGGACAACCAGCGCGTCGGCATGTTTCAGCGCCTCGCCCAGCCACCGCGACGCCTGTGCGGGGGCCCGCTGGTCCACGGCATTCTCCGCCAGCCGCAGCTCCGCCAGCGTCACGGAGCGGAGGTCCTCATCGCGGTCCAGCTGGTCGAACTGCTCGAGGTACAGCTTGCGCTGCGTTTCGAGCGCCCGCGCCGCGGCGTCCAGACGTCCCATCCGGGTCTCCGCGTTCGCGCGCAGGCCCGAGGCGATGAGGCGATACGAGCGCAGGACGTGCTCCGGCGTGGAGTGGGCCCACTTCAGCGCGCTCCGGACAGCGGGCGTCGCCAGGCCGCGCTCGACGTGCTCCAGGTCTTCCAAGGTCCGCTGTGGCTGGCCGGCACCCAGCGCCGCGGCACCCCGCGCCAGCCGCACCACCATCCGGTTGCGCAGGCCCTCTTCGTCCTGGGGGCGCGCTTCCACGAGCGGCAGCTCCCGGTCATAGAGCGTCAGCGCCCGGTCGAAGCGGCCCGCGGCGAGGTGGTAGAGCGCGGCGCGGTCCAGGGCCAGCGGGAGGAACCTGGACAGCCGCTGCGTGGTCTCCACCATGGCCAGCGCCTTGTCCGCCGCCTGCGCCGCGTCGGCTGCACGGTCTACGTGCAGCAGCGCATGCGCCCGCGCCATGGCCACGGCCAGCCCCGCCCAGTTGTCCACATAGGGCAGCTGGTCCCGCTGCTCGAGATACCCCAGGGCGATGTGGAAGTTGCCCACCTGCGTGTGCAGCAGCCCCAGCGCGCCGAGAATCATGGCCCGGTAGCGGACGTTGTTCCGCATCAGGTCCAAGGCCACCATGTAGTAGCGGTTGGCGCGCTCGGCGGCGGCGGGGTCGCGGTTGCGCAGGAATTCCTCGTGATGGATGGAGCCCAGGAGCGCCTGCACCACGCGCTGGTTCTTCAGCTCTGGCCACGCGGCGCGCAGCTCCCTCATGGCCGAGGTGACGGCCTGGGCGTGGGCATCCCCCTCCAGCTTGGAGAGCTGGCGCGCGGTGACGTAGGCCTTCACGAAGTGCGCGAGCGGCTTCGCCCTGTTCGGAGCGGTGGTGGTGACTTCCTTCTCCACCACGTCCGGACTCACGCCGGCGCGCAAGCGCAGGTTCATGGCTTCGACGGCGCTCTCCAGCGAGCCCGTGCGCTGCGTCACCAGGTCGAAGTCCTCACGCGCCCTGTCCTGGCGCTGCCGTGCCAGCCGCCGGTAGGCGCGGCCCATCAGGGCGCGGCGAAAGAGCCGCTCGGCGCGGCGGCGCTCCTCGCTCCCCGGTGGCGTGTCGTCGACGTAGACCATCGCCAGTGATTCCATGATGCCATCGGCGCCGAGCTCCGCCGACCGCTCCACGGCGTCCTGAACCAGGACCCTTCTGCGCAGCGGGTCCTGCTGCTGCCGGTAGAAGCCGAGCAGCGCCTCCCGCACGGCACGAGGCGGCCGGTCGCCGCGGAGCGCATTGATGTGGCGGCCCAGCTCCAGCGCGTACGCGTAGGCCGAACCGGCGGGCGCCGTCGTGAGGGCCTGCGCCATCGCCGCGTCCGCTTCGTCGTAGGGGCGTCCCCGGTACAGGGCGCGAACCGCGGCGCGAGCGAAGTCGAGCTGGTCGTCGGCCGGGAAGATGCGGTGCTCGGAGAGCCGCCGGCCCACTTCGACCAAGGGCTCTCGCTCATTGAGCTCGCGGTACAGCGCGTCGGCTCGCGCGTGGTAGGCCTCCAGCACCGCGCGCGGCGTGGTGTCGGCGATCTCGGCCGCCTCCAATTCGTTCCGGGCCCGCGTGAAGTCACCCGCGTCATCCGCCAGCTCGCTGCGCACCACATGCTGGAAGACCGCGGCCGCGGGGCTGAGCGCGTTCGCGGGCTCCAGCGCGGCCATGCGCTGCTGCGCCGCGACACTCAGCTCCTCCACCATGCGGCCCCGCTCGCGCTCCTTCATGGCGCGGCGGTGGTCGATGAGGACGCGGAGCGGCCCCTCCAGGCCCGCGGTGGTGGGGTCGCTCACCGAGCCCAGGTGACGGGCGTAGAACTCCGCCGCGCCGAAATCCTCGAAGGCCAGGTGCAGCATGCTCATGCGCATCATCAGCACGCGGCGGAGCCTGGGCCGTGTCTCGAGCAGCAGCCGGTGGCGATAGAGCAGCAGCTCATCGGCGCGGCGGCCCACCATCTTCAGCTCGGCGCTGAGCCGGCGCGCATCCCATGCACTGGGGACCTGGCCATCCAGCGGCAGTTGGTACACGTCCAGGGACTGCGAGCGTGAACAGGTCGCGGCCAGGGACGTGGCCGCGGGCGCCGGGTACTGGCAGTCCCAGGACTCGCTGGTGAGCTGGTCCGGATTGGCGGCGGCGGCGCGCTCGGCGGCGTCGTCACGCTCCGTCTCGAAGGGCACCCGGAACAGCACGCCGCTGTCGCTGGCATCGATGACGCCATCCGCGTTCGAGTCCGTGAAGAACTGCACCACGTACAGGTAGCGCCCGTCCTGGGAGAACGCCGGTTGTCCCGTCTGCCCTGGGAGCTCGAGCGGCAGCGGGAGGGGCTTCGCGCCGGGCACATCCAGGCGCAGCGCCTCCAGATGGGGCGCGGCGCGCGCGGCGAAGCCGGGGCCCACCTGCCGCACGGAGCGCTCGATGGGGACGTACACCAGCCAGCGCCCATTGGGGGAGAGGGTCGGGCTGGTCAGGTTCCGCTCGAGCAGGGGCGTCACGCGCCACGCGCCACCCAGCTCGACGCGCGACAGGTGAAGGTCGCCCTGGATGGTGGCCCGGCTCACCAGCGCGATGTGCGAGGCGTCCATCCACTCCGCCTGGAGGGCGTTGGCGTCTCCTTCGAGGCACCGGCGCTCCTTCGCGGTGGGCAGCTCGCGCACGCACAGCTGGCCGCCGGCCTGGTTCCGGAACGAGATGTAGAGCAGGTGCTTCCCGTCGGGACTGATGCGCGGCCAGGTGACATCCGCGCCCTCGTCGAAGAGCCGGCGCTCGCGGCCGCGCTCCAGGTCCTGCGTGTAGATTTCGGTCGCGATGTTACGGTTGGACGCGAAGAGCAACGTGTTGCCATCAGGCGCCAGCTGTCCCAGGAACTGGTCCCCCACGCCCACGGTGAGCCGGGTGGGCATGCGCACGCCGCCGTCGTCCTCATCGTCCTGAGCCCAGGCGCTGCCCGCGAGAAGCACGGACAAGGCCACGCAGCACCGCAGCCACCGCGTCAGCACTGCTTCTCTCCCCAGGTCCCATCCTCGGCCTCGACCCACCCACCGCAGACGACACCCTCCGCGTGCACCTTGTGCCAGTTGCGGCGCAGCGTCTCTTCCGGGACGTCGGGGCGGGCCGACCGCATCCACTTCCACAGCTGCTTGCGCGAGCGGTTCACCCGCTCCACCAGGGCCACGTCATCCGCCGTCATGCGCCCGGCCTGGCAGCGACGCCGGGTAATCGCCAGCAGCCCGTCCCGCCCCTCGCCCACGCAGTGGCGCCGCAGCAGGTCGTCCACGCGGTCCGCTGGCGTCCTGCCGATGTTCTCCACCAGCGGCGTGGGCTGGATGCCCAACGCCTCCAGTTGATTGGGCGTGAACGGCACCGGCGTGGGGTTCATGCCCGCGCGCGCCAGCCGCTGCTCCACGTCGTTGAACGAGCCCGAGGCCTGCTCCTCGAGCGCCGTCGCGCGGTCGACCATGACAATCTCCGGCGCGCTGATGCACCCGGACGTGGCGAGGGCGGCCCACAGCAGCAACCCACGGTGTTTCATGGCGTCGTCTCCAGAAGCGTCATGGACTTGATGAGCTGGTCGACGATGGGGCCCATGGGGATGCCCCGGATTTCGTCGATGCTGAGCAGCTTCGCCAGGCCGCCCATGGTGATGCGCAGGCTGCCGAAGCCGCGGTTGAAGCTCACCCGCACGTGCTCCGGGTAGCCCAGCCGCAAGGCATAGCGGACCCGGTTGGTGGCGGGGTCGACATGGCGGGGGTCCTCGATGTCGAGCAGGTCCAGCAGGTGGCGGTTGCCAATGCGCAGAATCTCCGCGCGGCCATCGATGCTGCGGTCCTTCGCGGAGATGACCACCGCGGCGTTGCCGTCGAAGGGCTCACCTCGGGACGACTGGACGCCGGTGGCTCGCACGCGGGCCTCCAGGGTGGAGCGCTTGCCTTGCCAGTCCAGGAGCCACTGCCCGGTGATGCGCCCACCGCGCACCCCCATCTCCAACTGCGTCATGGAGACGACGTGCTGGTCGATGGACAGGTTCCCCGCCAGGGGCGCGACGGTGGCGAACGGCGTGCGGATGCGTTTGGCGGACACGTACCCGCTGCGGGAGAGCAGGGGATGCTGGTCGGCGAAGCGAAGCATCGGGTACGGGTTCACGTCGATGTCGCTCAGCAGCCGCAGGTGTCCCTGGCTGAACTCGAGGTTCTCGGCGAGCGGGACGTTGCCATCCATCCCTTCAACCTCGAACCCTTGCTCGGGCAGGCGCAGGTTCAAATCCTGGAGGAGCAGGTTGGAGACGGTCCGGAAGACGACGAGGTCGGGCGAGCTCACGCGGAAGCCGACGGTGACCTTGCCGCTTCCCTCCAGCATTCCGGGCTGCGCGAGCCGGGCCATGTCCTGCGCCAGCTCGCCCCGGAGCCCCATGCGGCGTCGGTCGTCGCTGAGGTCGAGCCGCCCCCGGACCTTCAACTGGGTGCCGGTCCCCGCGTGCGTCAATTGGAGCTGGGGGACGTGGATGACGCCCGTGGGCTTGCGCCGCGCGGTGAACGTCGCCTCCAGGTCCTGGACTGGGTAGGGCAGCGCCGGGTTCTGTTCGAGCGCGCGGAGCTTCAGGTGCTGCTTCAGCTCGATGTCGCCGGCTTCCAGCGCCTCGGTGAAGCTGGCGGTGGTGTCACTGGTCAGCTCCGAGAAGGCCAGCCGCCGGTCGCTCATCCCGACGGTGAGCTTCTCCACGCGCAGGTCACTGTGGACGGTTCGCTTGGGACCGTCGACGCGAGACGCCAGCGCCCAATGCAGCGAGGGAGCGTTGACCAACAGGGCGTCCTGTCTCCAGCGCAGGCCCCGCGCGCTCACGGCCGCCGTTCCATCGAAGCTGGCGGTACGCGCCGGGTCCGGGGCCAGTCGCGGCGTGCCATCGGCTGAGACACCCGTGAGCACGCCGCGCAGCGTGCCATGCAACTCGATGCCCACCGCGAGCCGCCCGGTGTTCAGCTCCGGGGGCACCCGCGCCAGGGCCAGCAAGGGCGCCAGGGTCCCCAGCGGCGGAATGTCGCCCTTCACGTCGATGCGAAGGGCGCGGGCCTTCCGGTCGAACGCCGCCGCGGCGTCCAGCATGACCTTGGGCCCTTCGTGGCTGGTGAGGCCCAACCGGAGCGCGGGCTTCCGGCGGTTGAGGTCCAGGGTCAGCGTCTGGTGCTGGAGCCCCAGGTCCTTCACACCGGCCTTGAGCCCTTCGACGCGCACGTCCACGTCGCCCTGGTGGCGCCAGGCGTCACCCCGCGAGCGCACCACGACGGCGACGTTGCTGGCCGTCACGTCGTCCCACGCGGGCCGTTGCAGCTTCAGCTCCGTGCGGTGCTCCAGCCGTGGCGCGGAGGCGAAGAGCGCCTTCACGCTGCCCTGGGAGGCCAGGCTCACGCCCAGGTGCCGCCACGGAATGCGCGCCGCGACCGGGTCGGGAATGAAGGGGCGGGCGGCGGCGAGGTCCGGTGTCCGCGCGGCCAGGGTGTAGGCCACCGCGTCGGTGTCCTTGGTGGCATCCAGGGACACCTGCACGTCGCCGACGTCGAGCACGAGCCGCGCGCGGCCTCGGCTGAGCTGGGGCTCGTCGAGCCGCGGGAACGCGTCCGACGCATCGAGCTTCACGCGCACGGGGCCCTGCAGCAGCGTGCGCCCATCCGGCGAGGACACGTGGAGCGCCCCGACGGGCACGTCCGCGCTCAGGGCGAAGGGAGGCGCTGCCGCCAGCGGCGCGCTGAGCTGGAAGCCCAGCCGTTCGGCCTTCGCTCGGAGGCCGGGGGTCCGGAGGTCCAGGGACTCCACCATGCCCGAGAGGCTCGCGTCTCCGGCGACCTGGAGCGGGGATGAGGGCTCCGGGCGGAGCTGATGTCCCTTCACTTCACCGTGGGCCTTCGGAATCCGCAGCGCGGTGGAGCCTCTCACGTCGAGCCCATCGACTCCGAACGTCAGCTGCGCGGAGAGCCCCTGCCGCGGATCCGGCGTCGCCACCAGGGTGACGCGCCCACCGCCGAGCGCCAACTGGACCGGCTCCCCCGTCATCCGGAGCGCCGCGACGTCCACGTCCAGGCCCAGCTTTCCACGGGGCCCCAGTTGAGGCATCGCGCTCAGGGTGACGTCTTGTGCGTCCAGCTTCACGTGGCCGCGCTCAAGCGTGAACGGACGCCATTCGGAGGGGATTGCCGCCAGCAGCTTCCCAAGCTCGACGTCCACCAGGGCGCGTGTCACGACCGGGGGCTCGCCCGCGGCGTCCGGGAGCACGGCCTGCGCCCGAAGCTCGGCGCTGTCTGTCAGGTGGGTTCGCTCCAGCTCCACGGCGATGTGGCGCTGCTCGACCTCGAACCGCGCGGCCACCGCGCCGTGAAGCAGCGAGCGGAGCGAGAAGCGTGGGTCGAAGGTCTGCCGGGTGACATCGAGGTCCACCTGCGCGCGAGCGGCCGACGCGCCGGCCTCCATCGAAAGGGCGAACGCCAGCTCCGCGAGGGCCGGGGGCGTGGCGGAGCCTTCGTGGCGCAGCTCCAGCGGCAGCGGGGCACCCGGCTGGCCCAGGTTCGCGAAGACCTTCCATTCCCCGTCGTGTTGCTTCGCGTCGACTCGCACCGCCAGCCCACGCAGGGACCACCGCTCGGCGACCTCGCCACGCTGGACGCGGACGTAGCTCAGCGACACGCCCGACACGTCGACGTGCCCGACGGGGAGCGGCGCTCGCAGGAGGTCCGCGACCTGCTGGGAGGCCCCCACCGGCGGCGCTTCTTCAACGGGCGGCGGCGCTGGGGCTTCAGGCTCCGTCAGCTTCGCGAGGGAGGTGGCGCCTGACTCGTCAGCGACCAGGGCGAACGCCACGTCCCTCGCCACCACCCGCTCAATCCGGAGGGGGCCCGTCACCAGCGCACCGGGCGACCAGTGCGCCTCCAAGGCGCCGACGCGAAGCAGCTCGGGCGCGGCGCCGTCGAACGGAGCGGGTGTCCGGACCACCAGGCCTTCCAGCTTCAACCCCGAGAGCAGCTCGACCTGGGCGACCTGGTAGTCCACCTGGAGCCCGGTGGCCGCCTCCACCTCGGAGACAAGGCGCTGCTTCAGCCAGGGACTGTCGAGGTTGCGCGACACCACCACGGCAGCGACCAGCGCCAGCGCGGGGAGCACGACCAGGATGGAGAAAACCACGCCCGCGATGATTCGGGCCCACCGCCGGCGAGGCCGTTCAGCTGTGGTGGAATCCATGGGGCTCGGTTGACGCGAGCGGCCATCATGGTCGGGGGCCTGTACGAAGTCGAGGAGCCGTTGCGGGCGGGCGCGGGGCGGTTGCTCGGACGGTATGAGGACGGCCGCCAGGCGCCCTGGCGGCCGATGTCCGGCTCAGGGCGCCTGCGTCAGCTCCCGCAGCGCGCGCCGGTTGAGCTTGCCGTTCGGAGTCCGGGGCAGCTCGGGCAGGACGCGGACCTCGTCCACAATCATGTAGCGAGGCAGCCGCTCCGCGCAGTGCTTCTTCACCTTGAGCAGGGAAGGGGGCTTGCTGGCGTCGCTGACCACGAAGGCCACCAGCCGCGTTTCCAGGCCGGAGCCGGTGGCAATCACGCCGGCCTCGCGGATGTCCGGGTGCGTGAGCAGCGCCGCTTCGATTTCGCCCGCTTCGATGCGGCGCCCGCGCACCTTCAGCATGTTGTCGCGTCTGCCCAGGTATTCGAACGTGCCGTCCGGCAGCTCGCGGCAGCGGTCCCCCGTGGCATAGGGCCCGCTCCCGTGGCGAGGCTGGCCCCAGTAGCCCAGCATCACCGTGGGGCCTTCCACCATCAGCTCGCCCACGCCGTCGCCTTCCTCCCGGGCTTCCTCCGAGTCCGGCGGCGGCCGGGCCAGCCACACGCGGTTGCCGCAGCTCGCGCGGCCGATGGGCACCGGCTCGGTGCGGTGAGGCGAGACCTCCGTCACCTCATGGAAGGTGCAGACGTTCGTCTCCGTGGGGCCATAGAGGTTGAAGAACCGCGCGTGCCCCAGGTGCTCCCGGAGCGGGCGCAGGTGCCGGATGGGAAAGGGCTCGCCCGCGAAGAGCACGGCGCGGAAGGGCAGCGGGCCATGCTTCAGCAGCCCCCCTTCCTGCATCATCAGCATCAGCGCCGAAGGCACCGAGTACCAGCAGGTGAACCGCTCGCGGAGGACCAGCTCCACCAGCTTCTCCGGCGCGAAGGCCAGCGCCTCCGGGATGAGCGTGACGGACGCGCCGCCCCTGAAGGCCGCGTACAGGTCCAGCACCGAGAGGTCGAAGAAGAACGGCGCGTGGTTGCTGAAGCGGTCCTCCGGCGTGGTGCCGAGCAGCTCGTGGCACCACTCGATGAAGGCCATCGCGTTCCGCTGACTGATGCACACGCCCTTGGGCGCTCCCGTGGAGCCCGACGTGTAGAGGATGTACGCCAGGTCGTCGTCACCCGCGCCGTGCGGTGGCAGCGGCGCGGAGGAGAAGCCGCTCAGCCGGTTCCAGCAGATCTCCGGCCCCTTGTCGTCCACCAGCAGGTAGCGCATCCGGCTCACGCCCGCGTTGTGGAGCTCGGCCGCGCGCGTGGTGGTGGTCACCATCACGTCGATGCCGCAGTCATCGAGGATGAGCCGCGTCCGCATCGCGGGGTTCAGCGGATCCATGGGGACGTAGGCGGCGCCCAGCCGGGCAATGCCCTGCATCGCGGCGACGGCGCGCACGGACTTCTCCGTCCACAGCCCCACGCGGTCTCCCCGCTTCACGCCCAGCTCCTGGAGCGCGCGGGCGATGCGGTTGGCGTGCGCGTCCAACTGGCCGTAGGTGAGTGTCCCGTCGGGACCCTTGATGGCGATGGATTCAGGAGCCTTCGCCGCTGCGCGGCTGACGATTTGGTCGAGTGTCATAGGCCGAGCTGGTTGGCGATGATGTCGCGTTGGATTTCGGAGGTACCGGAGAAGATGGCGCTGGGAATGGCGTCACGCAGCACGCGCTCGATGCCCGTTTCAGCCACGTAGCCCATGCCGCCGTGAATCTGGATGGCGTCCAGGCCGCTCTGGATGGCGGCCTCGCTGATGGCCAGCTTCGCCAGGGACACCTCCATGACGGCGTCCTGGCCCTGGTCCATCTTCCAGCAGGCCTGGTACAGCAGCAGCCGGGACGCCTCCATCCGCTGCTTCATGTCCGCCAGCTTGTGGGAGATGGCCTGGTTCTTCCCCAGCGCCTTCTTGAACTGCTTGCGGGTCCGGGCGAAGTCCGCCGTCTGTTCGAGCACCCGCTCCATCACGCCCACGTAGGCGGCGAAGAGGCACGCGCGCTCCCACTGCATGGAGCGCTTGAACATCGCCGCGCCCTGGCCCTCCGCACCCAGCCTCGCGGACGCCGGGACGCGGCACCCCTCCAGGTAGATGGGGGCGATGGGCGACGTGGACAGCCCCATCTTCTCGAACGCGCGCCCGACGGAGAGCCCCGGCGTGTCCTTCTCCACGAGGAAGGCGCTCAGGCCCATGTACCCGTGGGCCGGCTGCGTGGCGGCGTAGACGAGGAAGACGTCCGCGGACGGGCCATTGGTGACGTAGCTCTTGCCACCGTCGAGCACGTAGTCGTCGCCGTCCCGCACCGCGCGCGTCTTCAGGGCGAACACATCCGAGCCCGCCTCCGGTTCGGAGATGGCGTTGGCGCCCACCCACTCCCCCGAGCACAGCCGGGGCAGGTACCGGGCCTTCTGCGTGTCATCCCCGCTCTCCAGGATGGGCATCACGCAGGCGAAGAGGTGCGCACCCACGGAGAACACCAGCCCGGTGTCCACGCAGCCACGCCCCAGCGCTTCCATCACCCGCGCCGTGGTCAGCGTGTCCAGCCCCAGCCCGCCATGGGCCGAGGGCACGGGGAGCCCCAGGAAGCCGAACGCACCACAGCGCTGCCACAACTCGCGTGGCAGGACTTCCTTGGAGGGCCTGGTGGCCTCGGGCAACTGCGCTCGCGCGAAGGCGAGGGCACGGTCATAGAGCTCCACCTGCTCGTGAGTCCAACTGAAGTCCATGTTTTCCTGACGTTCCAACGGGTGACAGCAACGAGGGAGCGCGCTTCGAACGCCTTGCGCTCGCGCTGCATGGCCCTCGGAGATGGATGGTGAGACGTATGAGGAGTCAGGTGAAGTCTCGCGTGCGCGGGAACGAGCCGTCAAGAACCTCCGGGATGGTTGTCGGCAAGTGTGTCTTTTGAGGTGATGCTGGATGGGATTGAAGCGCGGGGTCCGGCAATTCCTATCTAATGGGTCTGGCCCGAGGTGGACTCAGTGAGTTACAAATGGGCCAGGACGCGGTTTTCCGCCGCCGCGGAGGACCGGGGCTCGGAGGCCCGCCGAGCGCGCCTGATCCGCCCCTCCAGACCCTGTATTCCGTTTCGTCTCACTACCCATGGCACTGGGTGCGGTGTCACTCATTCCCGCCGCGAACGCGCGCGTCAGCGCTTCTCAGCCTATGGCCGCGGTAAAATTCTACACGCGGCGACCTGGCCAGACTGGCTGAACACGCCTCTCAGACCTGGGTATGGGACAACCTGGTCGGTGATTGACTGGTTTGCCCGTGAGCAGTTTGCTTCGGGCATGGAACGTTGCGTCGTTTTGGATTTGCCTGGATTGAGCGCGAGGTATGTCGGCCCCTCGACGCCAAACATGCAGGCATTCGTGGAGCGGGGGCGCATGGTGCCGCTCCAGCCCGTCCTGCCGGCGCTGAACTGCACGATGCAGGCGACGTTCCTGACCGGAAGATACCCCAGCGAGCACGGAATCGTCGGAGATGGATGGCTCCACCGGGAGCTGGGAGAGGTCCGCTTCTGGCCCCAGTCCGACGGGCTCGTGCAGACGCCGCAGCTCTGGGATGCCGCCCGCGCGCTCGACCCCAGCTTCACCTGCGCCCGCGTGTGCTGGTTCATGAACATGTATTCGAAGGCGGACTACGCCATCACCCCGCAGCCGTCCTTCACCGCGGACGGGCGGGTGCTGCCTGACGTGTTCACGGAGCCGCTCCACCTGCGCAATCCGCTCGTCGAGGCGCTGGGGAACTTCCCCGCGTATGACTACTGGGGGCCCCGCTACAGCATCCGCTCCTCGGAGTGGATCGCCGACGTCGCCATGTGGCTGGAGCGGCGGCACAGCCCCACGCTCTCGCTCGTCTTCCTGCCGCACCTGGACTACACGCCGCACACCTTCGGACCGGACGCGAAGGAGATCCACCAGAGCCTCCGGGAGATCGACGACGTCGTCGGGAAGCTGATCGGCTTCTACGAGTCGCGCGGCGTGCGCGTCATCATCCTCTCGGAGTTCGGCGCGGTCCCCGTGTCCCGGGCCGTCCACCTGAACCGCCTCTTCCGCCGCCGTGGGTGGCTGGCGATTCGGGAAGAGGGCGGCCGTGACGTCGTCTATCCCAGCGGCAGCGAGGCGTTCGCCGTCGCGGACATGCAGATCGCGCACATCTACGTCCGGAACCCGGCGCTGCTGGATGAGGTCAAGGCCCTGGTCGAGGCGGAGCCCGGCGTCGCCCAGGTGCTCGACGCCGAGGGCAAGCGCACCCACCACCTGGACCACCCACGCTCCGGCGAGCTGGTGGCCCTGGCCGAACCGGACGCCTGGTTCACGTACTTCTACTGGCTCGACGATGCGCGCGCGCCGGACTACGCGCGCACCGTCGATATCTACCGCAAGCCGGGCTACGACCCGCTGGAGATGTTCGTGGACCCGAAGCTGGGTCTGCGCGTGCTGGAACTGGGGGGCAGCGTCTTGAAGGAGAAGCTGGGCGTGCGCGCCCGGCTGGAGGTCGTCTCGATGGACGGCACGCTCCTCAAGGGGGCGCATGGCCTGCCCACCCGCCCGGAGAACGGGCCGGTGCTGATGACACGACAAGCAGAGCTGATCGAGGCAGAGACACTCCACGCCACGCAAGTCCACGACCTCATCCTGGCGCACCTGACCGGACAGCAGGCGGCGGCCTGAGGGCCTTCCGCGAGCAACCCGAGCGTTGACGCTGCAAGAGGCGGGACACGGCATGAATAAACTTCCTGGAAGCGCCATTGTCATTGGCGCCAGCATGGGTGGGCTCAGCGCCGCGCGTGTGCTGGCGGACCACTTCGAGCGCGTCACCGTCATTGAACGGGACGCGCTCCACGACGGCCCGCGCCAGGGGGCGCCGCAGGCCCATCACATCCACGTCCTGCTGCGAAAGGGCGTGGACCTGCTGGAGCAGTACTTCCCCGGCCTCGTCGAGCAGATGAAGGCGGACGGTATCGAGCCCTTCGACTTCACCCAGGACCTGCGGTGGTTGCAGTTCGGTGACTGGATGCCGCGCTACCGCAGCGGCATCGTCCTGTACCCGCAGACGCGCTTCTCCCTGGAGCGCTACCTGAGAGAGCGGCTCCGCGCCTATCCCAACGTGGAGATCCTGGAGTCGACCGCGGTGCGGGCGCTGCTGGCCACGCCGGATGGGCGGCGGATCCTCGGTGTCCAGACGCATGACCGTCACGGGGACGGCGGCGCGGTGACCAACCGGCTCGCCAACCTCGTCGTCGACGCGAGCGGGCGCGGTTCGCAGCTGGGCAAGTGGTTGTCGGAGTTGGGGTTCAGCCCGCCAGAGGAGAGCCGGCTGCCCATCAACCTCTGCTACGTGTCACGCCTCTTCGAGCAGCCCGAGGGCGCCAGGGACTGGCGGGGGCTGTGGATCACCCCGCTACCGCCCGACGAGCCGCGCGGCGGCGCGATGCAGGGCGTGGAAGGCAAGCGCTGGATCGTGTCCTTGTTCGGCTACGAAGGACACCACCCGCCCCGCGACGAGGACGGGTTCCTGGAGTTCGCCCGGGGCCTCCGCGAGCCGGACATCTACGAGGCCATCAAGGACGCGAAGCCCGTCTCCGACGTCCAGGTGTACCGGGTGCCGGACGTGAAGTGGCGCCACTTCGAGCGCGTCCGGGACTTCCCCGCGGGGCTGCTCGTCCTGGGGGACGCGTGGTGCTACTTCGACCCCGTCTTCGGCCAGGGCATGTCGGTGGCGATGCTGGAGGCGAACCTCCTCAACGAGGCGCTGCACCAGCTCGACAGCCTGGAGGCTGTGACGCAGGCCTGGACGGCGTCCTACCTGCGCACGGGCGCGCAGTGGCTCCAGGGGCTGTGGTTCTTCGTGACGGCGGAGGCCATGCGGCATCCCCACGTCCCCGGCGAGCGGACGCGGCTCATCAAGCTGGCGCAATGGTACGTGGAGGAGCTCTACGCGCTGAACCACGAGCACCCGGAGATCTACCAGGAGTTCCTCAAGCTGATGCACGTCCAGGCGGGGCCGGAGTTCCTCCTGCGCCCGGACATCGCCTTGCGGCTCGCGCAGCGCGCCTGGCGGAAGCAGTCCGTGGAGGGCCCGGGCAACGGGGCGCTGTGGCCCGCCAGCCGGGTGGCGCTGGGTGCGCGCTACGTGGGGCGGGTGCTGGCCAACCTGGTGGCGCCTGGAATGGTGGGACCGCGGGATCGCATCTGCCACTTCGACACGGAAAGGCTGAGGAAGCTGGACAAGACGTTGGGGTGGTTCGTCCGCGATGCCCTGCGTGCCCAGGGGTTGCTGAGCGAGGCCGCCGAGGCGCGGCGGTTCCTGGAGTACTGGCTCCCGGTGCAGGGCCTGGGCGTCGCGAAGCGGGCGTTGATTGAGTTCTCCTACAACGTGGACGAGCCCGGCCTGGGCTTCATGCTCTACAGCGACAACGGGACGGTCACGCGGGCCTTCCGGGAGTACATGCGTCAGCTCGGCATCTCCAACGAGGGCGTCGAGCGGTCCGTGGCCATCTGCGAGACGTTCCGCTCATCGGACCTGGGCCTGGTGCGCGCGGAGTTCAAGCCCGGAGGCCCCACCCGGTATTCCATTGCCGCCAGCTGGCACTTCGACCCCATGCGCGGGCACTCCGGCTTCGATGAGGCGATGAGCCGCCTGCCGGAGCGCTTCCGGGCAGGGACCTTCACGGAGCGGGTGAAGCGCCATGCTTCCGCGCTGCGGACCGAGTACTACCCGCTGTTCCTGGGACTGAGCTTCCTGGAGGACGGGACGCTCGAATCCAAGATGTACCTGGTGCGCTTCGATCACAAGCAGCCCCCGTTCCAGCCCGGCTCGGAGCTGTGGCGCTTCCTCCAGGACATGGGCGTGTCCGCCCCGGAGCTGGAGCGGGTCCGCCAGCTCAACGCGCTGCTCTGGGAGAACTCCGCGGACAAGATGACCCAGGTCGCCATCGAGACCTCCGAGTCCCAAGCCCAGCCCAAGCGCATCAACCTCATCTACAGCGGGATCCAGACCTCCGCGGTTCTGGAAGCCATCTCCCGGTTCGGGTATCCAGAGTCCTCGAAGCAATCCGTCCGGGACTTCGAGCGGATGCTGCAGACCGACCGCGCGAAGTTCGTCGCGGTGCGGGTGGGCCCCGAAGGATTGAGCCCACGCCTCAAGCTGTACAAGCACGCCCTCTTCGATTTCGACGAGCTGTCCGTGGTGGAGGACGGAGGCCTGGGGCCGCGTGATGCCACGCCGGCCGCGGTAAGAGATGTTCCGGATGTATGTCTTTATTGATTCTTGTTGGTCGAGAATGAAGTTCAAACAGGTGATGAGTCTGAGCGGCTTTCAGGCCGCCAGCGGAGCCGTGCCCTGATGTGGTGTGAACCCATTGCTGTGATTGGACTGGGGCTGCGTCTCCCCATGTCGGACTGCCCACGTACGCTCTGGCAAATGCTATGTGATGGGATTGATGCGACGGGAGACATCCCGTCCGGGCGCTGGCCATCGGCCTCGCTCTTCGACGCGGCGCCTGATCGCCCCGGGACGATTCGCAACCGCAAGGCCGGGCTGATTGACGGCGTGGAGCTGGCCGACCCCGCGGCGTTCCGGCTGTCGAAGCGGGAGCTGCGGCAGATGGACCCGCAGCACCGGCTCCTCTTCGAGTGCGCATGGCATGCGCTGGAGGACGCGGGCCTGCCCTTCGACGCCGTGCGAGGGAGCCGCACGGGCGTCTTCATGGGCGTCAACTTCAGCGACTTCCAGCGGATGCTGGCGCGGGACTGGGCCGCGCTGGATGGCTACTCCGTCCTGGGGACGACGGCGTCCTTCGCGGCCAACCGGCTCTCCTACGCGTTTGATTTCCGAGGGCCCAGCACCGTGTCGAGCGTGGGGTGCGCCTCCTCGACGGTGGCCCTTCATGAGGCCTGCCGCAGCCTGATGCTGGGCGAGGTGGAGATGGCCCTGGCCGGGGGCGTCGAGCTGATGTTGTCACCGGACAGCAGCATCATGCTGTCCCAGGCCGGCGTGTTCTCCGAGCAGGGGCAGTGCCGGACCCTGGATGCCCAGGCGGACGGCTACGTGCGCGGGGAGGGGGCTGGCGTTGTCGTCCTCAAGCGCCTGTCCCAGGTTGACCCCAGCGAGCGCGTGTACGCGGTGATTCGGGGCAGCGCCGTCAACCACAACGGCCGGAACGAGTGGATCATGGCGCCCAGCGCCTCGGCGCAGGCGGACGTCATCCGGCAGGCGTGTGCGCAGGGCGGGGTGGCTCCGGCGAGCATCGACTACATCGAGCTGCACGGCTCGGCGTTCCTCAAGGGGGACGCGGCCGAGGCGGAGGCCATCGGCGAGGCGCTTGGACCGCGGCGGAGGGTGCCTTGCAGGCTCGGCGCCATCAGCAACAACGTGGGTTACCTGGGTGCCGCGGCGGGCATCGCGCAGTTCATCAAGGTGTGCCTGTCACTGCACCACCGCACCTTGCCGCCGACGATTCACGTGGATGCGCCCAACCCGCTGGTGGCGTTCGACGCGCTCGGGCTGAGCATCCAGACGGAGCTGGAGCCCTGGGCCGCGCGGGAGCCTGGCGTGCCTCCGCGGGCGGGCATCGTGTCCACCTCCCTGGGCGGTGCCAACGGCTTCGTGGTCCTGGAGGCCGCTCCGGCGGCGGTGCTGGAGCGGACGCCGGCGCCGGTCCATTTCCTGGCGCTCTCGGCGCTCTCTCAGGATGCGCTCCGTCAGCGGGCGCTCCAGCTTCGGGCCTTCCTCGCCGCGACGCCGGACTCGGTGGCGACGCTGGAGGACATCTGCTTCACCGCCGCGCTCAAGCGTCAGCACCACCGTCACCGGGCCGCAATAGTCGCGGGAGACCGGGCTGGGCTCGTGGCGCTCCTGGACTCGCTGGCGACGTCGAGCGGGACGACGCTGCTGGCGCAGGAGGGCGTGCCGCTGGAGCAGGTGGAGGCCGGGCGTGTCTTCGTCGCGGATGGGGCCGTGCCGCCCGAGGCGTTTCCGGTGCGTGCGGGCCGCTGCGTGAGCCTGCCGGTCTACCCCTTCCAGCGTCAGCGCCTGTGGCCTGAGTGGCTTTCGCCCGATGAAGTCTGCCGCTCACCCAAGGACGCGCGGCCGGAGGCCTCCTCGCTGCTTCAGGCCGCTGCCGTCGCCGCCGGGGATGCTTCCCGCGTGCCCGATGTGCACGGAGAAGCCCAGATGCGGGCGTTCCTGCGTGGGCACCTCGCGGACGTGTTGGAGGTCGAGCCCGCGACGCTCGACGTGCAAGGGCGGACCTTCTTCGAGCTGGGCCTGAACTCCATTGGGGCCACGCTGCTGAAGGAGCGCATCTCGCGGGAGCTCGAGCTCCCGCTGTCGACGACGCTCTTCTTCGAGCTGCCTCGGCTGGAGCCGCTGGCGAAGCGGCTGGTGTCCCTGCTGGAGGCGCGGCGTGGCCGCCTGCCGTCGGACTCGGGCGACGTGAGCACGCCCGAGCAGGAGGAGCAGGGCCTGATGGAGCGCATCGCCGGGCTGTCCGAGGACGAAGCGCGCGAGCAGATCGCCCGGACGCTGGCGGAACTCAGCCTAGAGGTCGCGTGATGAACCGGAAAGACGGATTCATGGCGGAGTTGTCGCCGCTCCAGCAGGCGCTGCTGACCATCGAGAAGCTGCAGAAGAAGCTGGCCGCGGCCTCGAATGGTGAGCGGGAGCCGATTGCCATCATCGGCATGGCCTGCCGCTTTCCGGGGGGCGCCACCAGCCCCGCGAGGTTCCGCGACCTGCTGTGGGGGGCGGGGGAGGCGCTGACGGAAACGCCCAGCGACCGGCGCGCGCTCCAGGGGGAGATGGCCATGCGCCGCGCGGGCTTCGTCGACGAGGTGGACCGTTTCGACGCGGACTTCTTCCACATCTCCCGGCGTGAAGCCGAGGGGATGGACCCGCAGCAGCGCTTCTTCCTGGAGGTGAGTTGGGAGGCCCTGGAGGACGCGGGCCTTCCCCCGCACCAGCTCCTGGGGACGCGGACCGGTGTCTTCGCGGGCGTCCACGCGAAGGACTACGCGTTCGTCACGGGGGGCGGGCTGGAGAAGGTGAGCGCCCACTACTCCACGGGTGTGGACGCCAGCTATGTGGCGGGCCGGCTGTCGTATCTCCTCGGGCTGGAAGGGCCGAGCATGGCGGTGGACACCGCGTGCTCGTCCTCGCTGTCCGCCGTGCACCTGGCGTGTCAGAGCCTGCGGACGGAGGAGTCGACGCTGGCCATCGCCGGTGGCGTGAAGCTCATCCTGGCGCCGCAGCTCAGCGTGTTCCTGTCCAAGGCGGGAGCCCTGTCCCCCAGCGGCCACTGCCGCACGTTCGACCGGGACGCGGACGGGATGGTGCAGGGAGAAGGCTGCGGCGTGGTCATCCTGAAGCGGCTGCGGGACGCCGTTCGGGATGGCGACCGCATCCTGGCGACCTTGCGCGGCACGGGCATGAACCACGACGGCGCGAGCGGTGGTCTCACGGTGCCGAACGTCGGGGCGCAGGAGGCGCTGTACCGGCGCGTGTTGCAGCGCGCGGGCATCGAGCCCGGACAGGTGGACTACCTGGAAGCGCACGGGACGGGGACGCGGCTGGGAGACCCCATCGAGCTGGACGGCGTGTCGCGCGTCTACGGCGCGTCGCGGCCTTCGGAGCGCCCGCTGTGGATTGGCTCCGTCAAGCCGAACATCGGTCACACGGAGGCCGCGGCCGGCATCGCGGGGCTCATCAAGGCCGTCCTGGTGCTCCAGACGGGCGAGGTGCCTCCCTCCATCAACTTCGAACACCCGACACCGGAGTTCACGTGGGAGGGCTCGGGGCTCGCGGTGCCTCGGGCGCGCACGCCCCTGGCGGCGAAGGACGGCCCGCATCGCGTCGCCGTGAGCTCGTTCGGGATGAGCGGCGTGAATGCGCACGCGCTCGTCGAGGCCTACGCGGAGGCCCCCCATGCCGCCGTGGAGGCCGGGCCGTATGTGTTGCCCCTCTCCGCGCGCTCGGAGCCCGCGCTGCGCACGCTGGCGGCGTCGTGGCTCAAGTACGTGTCAGCGGCTGGAGCTGGGACGCACCTCCAGGATGCGTGCTTCACGGCGGGCGCTGGACGCTCACACCATGCGCATCGTGCGGTGCTCGTGGCGAGGACGCCCGAGGCGCTTCGTGCGGGCCTTCACGCTGTCGCGGAGGGGCGCGATGCGCCGGGCGTCACCCGCGGTTCCCGCGAGGGCGAGCCTGTCTTCCTCTTCGGGGGCGCTGAGCCCGAGGCCGGCCGGCTGCTGCGTGAGCTGCTGGGCCGGGACCTCTTCCGGGTCCACGCGGAGCGAGTGGATGCGGTCGTCCAGCAGGTCGCGGGCTGGTCTGTCATCGAGCAGCCGGGCGAAGGACACCCGGTGGGCGTGCTCCTCGTGCTCCAGCTCGCGTTGGCGGAGCTCTGGCGCTCGTGTGGGCTGATTCCCGCTGTTGTTTCGGGTTCCGGCGTGGGCGCGCTCTCCGCGGGGGTGGTCGCGGGAGCACTCAGCGTGGAAGACGCCGTGCGGCTCGCCTTGCAGCTTGCTCCGGCGCAGCCCGTGCGTCCTCAACCCGTGAAGTCCCCGTTCTTCTCCACCGTCGATGGCACCTGGGTCGAAGCGGGCGCCACGGTGCCAGCCGCGTACTGGGAGAGACAGCGCACCGCCGTGAGCGACCTGACGTCGTCCGTGGCGCAGCTGTGCGCGCGGAACGCCTCGGCTTTCATCCTGGTCTCGTGTGACGCCTCCGTGGGGGAGGCGTTGGAGGCCGCTGCACGAAGCCGTGGAAGCAACGCCGCGGTCCTGCGCGCGAGCTTGCCCGGTGATGACGCCTGGACGGGTGTCCTGGGAGTCATCGCGGGTGGGTACTCCTCCGGAAGCTCGATTCGCTTCGAGGGGCTCTACACCGGGGCGCGCAGGACGGTGGTTCCGACATACCCGTGGCAGCGTGAGCGCTACTGGTGGGACGGAGAGGTGGCTCCTGCGCCGAGCAGCGTGCGGACCGTCCGGGATGTTTCCCCTCGGGACCTCTACTGCGAGCTCGCGTGGCATGCGCGCGCGGTGGGGCAGGGGCCCGTGGAGGCGGAGGGGCGCTGGCTCATCGTGAGCATGCAGCCGGCTGCCGCGGAGGCGCTTCGGCAGGCCCTGTCCTCCGCTGGAGGCACGGTGCGCGTGGCCAGCGTGGGCTCCGAGCAGGCGCCGGTGCTGCGGGAGTGGCTGTCAGAGAGCCCGGCGCCTCGAGGCATCATCTACCTGGCGGGTTCGGAGCACCCTGAGTCACTGGAAGGGCTGCACACCTCGGTCCAGCGAGAGGTCCACGCGGCGGCGTCGCTCGTGCAGACCCTGGCGCGGCAGTCGGTGCCCACGCTGCCTCGGTTGTTCCTGGTCACCCAGGGCGCGCAAGTCGCTGGCGAAGCGGCTGGACCCACGGCGATTGCTGCCGCGCCACTGTGGGGCCTGGGGCGCGTCGTCGCCTACGAGCACCCGGAGCTTGCCTGCAAGCGCATCGACGTCGAGCCCGCGGACTTCGGCGCGCTGGTGACAGAGCTGGCGCGCAAGGCTCCTGGTGCCGCTGACGATGACGAGGTCGTGCTGCGCGGCGAGCGGCGGCTGGTGCCCTCGCTCACGCAGGCGCAAACGATTCCGGAAGGCGTGGGCGCGTTTCGTCCCCGGGGAGACCGCACGTACCTGATTACGGGTGGGCTGGGTGGAATCGGGCTGCGGCTCGCCTCCTGGTTGGTGGAGCGCGGCGCGCGGCACCTTGCCCTGTGTGGACGAAAGGGTGAGACCGATGAGGCCCGGCAGGCCCTGGCGCCGCTGCGCGCGGCGGGCGCGAAGGTGGAGACCTTCCGCGTCGATGTGAGCCGCCCGGAGTCAGTGGCGGAGCTGTTGGCTGCCGTCCGCGGAGGCGGGGCGCCGCTGGGGGGCATCTTCCACAGCGCGGGCGTGCTGGCGGACAGCTCGTTGTTGCAGTGGGAGCCCCAGGACTTCGAGACGGTCATGGGCCCCAAGGTCGACGGTGCCTGGAACCTCCATGCGTTGGCCACCGACGCCACCCTTGAGCACTTCGTCCTGTTCTCCTCGACGGCGTCGTTGATCGGCTCGCCGGGGCAGGCCAGCTACGCCGCGGCCAACGCGTTCCTCGATGCGCTGGCGCACTTCCGTCGCGCACGGGGCCTGCCGGCCATCAGCCTCAACTGGGGAAGCTGGGGCGAGGTCGGCATGGCCGTCGCGGACGCGCGGCGTGGGGACCGGCTGGCGGAGCGAGGCATGTCGCCCATGTCCGTGGAGGAAGCCCTGGCGGCCATGGCGCTGGTGCTCGCGGAGAACCGCGTCACCCGGGGCATCGCGCGCTTCGATGTGGCGCGATGGACCGCCAGCCATCCCTCCATCGTGGCGTCGTCGCTGTTCCGGCCCGCGTCTGCCACCGTTGACGTCCCTGACGTCGCGGAGGCGCCTCGCAAGCTGCGCGAGGTGTTGCTCGCGCTGGAAGGCTCCGCGCGCCGTGGTGTCCTGGAGGCGCGGCTCAAGGAGATGGTCAGCGAGGTCGGAAAGATTCCGACGACGAAGCTCTCGTCCACGGACTCGTTCGACGCGCTGGGGTTCGACTCCATCATGGCGCTCGAGCTGCGGGACATGGTGTTGGGCGAGCTCGACGTGAGCATGCCGCTCAAGAGTTTCGTCGATGAACATTCCATCGAGCAGGTGACGGCGGAGCTTCTCGAAAAGCTCGCCGTGGCCAGCGTGCTCGGCGCTGCCTCCTCGGAGCGCAATGACTCGAAGCGGGTCCTGCTATGACATTGAATGAGCTTCTTCAGGCCCTGGCTGGGCACGGCATCAAGCTGTCGGTGGAGGGGGACCGCCTGGCGGTGGACTCGCCCACGGGCGAGATTCCGGGAGCGCTGCGCGAGCAGCTCGTGGCGAACAAGGCGGCGCTGCTGACCCTGCTGTCAGAGCAGCGCGTGCCCCAGGCGGAGACCCTGCCGCAAATCACGCCCCGGCCCGAGGAGCGGCATGAGCCGTTCCCGATGACGGAGATTCAGCAGGCCTACAGCGTGGGCCGGCAGGCCGAGCTCGAGATGAACGCGGCGATGCACGCGTACAACGAGATTGACTGCCACGCGCTCGACCTGCCCCGCTTCGAGGAGGCGTGGAACCTGCTCATCGCCCGCCACGAGATGCTCCGGGTGGTGGCGCTCCCGGGCTTCCAGCAGCGCATCCTCCCGGACGTGCCGCGCTACGTCCTCCCCGTGGAGGACCTGCGCGGTCGCGAGCAGGAGGAGACCGAGGCTCGCTTCCAGGCCATCCGGGAGCGGCTGTCGCAGCAGGTGCTGGCGCTCGACCAGTGGCCGTTGTTCGAGCTCCGCGTGTGCCAGCTCGACGGGGGGCGTTCGCGCCTCTTCATGAGCATCGATGGGACCTTCATCGACGGCTACAGCTTCCAGATTCTCTACCGGGAGCTCGTCCACCTCTACAAACACCTGGGTGGGGCGCCCGCGCTTCCCGCGCTGGACCTGTCCTTCCGGGACTATGCGCTGGCGGTGCAGCATGCGCGCGGTGCTCGCCACGCGCGCTCGCTCGAATACTGGCGCTCCCGCCTCCCGAGTCTCCCGCCCGCGCCGGACCTTCCGCTCGACAAGGACCCGGCTTCGCTCCGGCGTCCTCGCTTCGGGCGCGTGTTCGAACGGCTGGGGCCGGAGGTCTGGCAGCCGCTCAAGCAGCGAGCCCGCGCGCGAAAGCTGACGGAGCCGGAGCTGCTGCTGGCGGCGTACGCGGAGGTCATGGCGCGCTGGAGCCGCAGCCCTCGCTTCACGCTCAACGTCCCGCACTTCAACCGGCTGCCCCTGCATCCCCAGGTCAACGAGCTTGTCGGCACCTTCGCCAGCTTCACGTTGATTGAAGTGGACCACCGGCCGGAGCGGACCTTTACGGAGCGGGCCCTGGCCATCCGGGACCAGCTCTTCCTGGCGCTGGAGCACCGGGAGGTCAGCGGCGTGGAGCTGCTGCGCGAGCTGTTCCGGGCCCAGGGGCGCATCGCGGGCGCCATCATGCCCGTGGTGATGACGAGCTTCGCGTCTCACTCCAAGAGCAAGGACTCGCACTGGGTCGACTTCCTGGCGGAGGAGTTCGGCGAGCTCATCGAGGCGCTGACGCAGACGCCGCAGGTGTGGATTGACCTGCAGATTGTCTACCAGCGGGGCGGCGTCTTCCTGAACTGGGACGTGGCGGAGGAGCTGTTCCCGCCCGGCATGATTGAGGACATGTTCTCCAGCTTCTGCGCGCTGCTGCGGCGCCTGGCGGAGGACGACGCGGCGTGGGACCAGCAGGGGCTGGACACCCGTCCCGTCCGGCAGGTGGAGCTGCTGGCCCGCGTCAACGACACGGCGCGCCCGCGGAGCGGGGAGTTGCTCCACACGGGCTTCTACCGCCACGCCGCCGCGCGCCCGGATGCCCTGGCGCTGGCCTCGTCGAGCGTGAGCCTGAGTTATGGCGAGCTCGCTCGGCGCTCCAGCCGGCTTGGGCATGCGCTGCGCGAACGTGGCGCCGCGCCTGGCCGCATCGTCGCGATTGTGATGGAGAAGGGGTGGGAGCAGGTCGTGGCCGCGCTGGGCGTCCTTGGCTCGGGGGCGGCGTACCTGCCCATCGACGCGGGACTGCCGCACGAGCGGCGCGTCTACATGATGCGCAACGGCGGGGCCGAGCTGGCGGTGACGCAGCCGAAGTTCGCCCAGGAGCCCTGGCCCGAAGGGGTGCAGGTGCTCGTCGTCACGCCGGACGCCTTCAGCGAGTACAGCGAGGCGCCGCTGGCGCCCGTGCAGAAGCCCGAGGACCTGGCGCACATCCTCTACACCTCCGGCTCCACCGGCCAGCCCAACGGGGCCATGCTCACCCACGCGGGGATGGTCAACGGCGTGGAGTGGACGAACCGGAAGTTCGGCGTCGGGCCGGATGACCGCGTCATCGCGCTCAGCGCGCTCCACCACGACTTCTCCGTCTACGACGTCTTCGGCACCTTGAGCGCGGGCGCGGCCCTGGTCATGCCGGACGCCTCGTCGCGCAGGGACCCCTCCCACTGGGCCGAGCTGATGTCCCGTCATGGCGTCTCCATCTGGAGCACCGTGCCGGCGATGATGGAGATGCTGCTGACGTACCTTGAAGGCAGCAACGCCCGGCTGACCTGTCCGCTGCGCCTGGTGATGCTCGGCGGCGACTGGCTCCCCGTCACCATGCCCGCACGGCTGCGGGCGAAGTTCGGTGACGTGAAGCTGATGAGCGTCGGTGGGCCGACGGAGACGTCCCTGTGGAACATCTCCCACCCTGTCGTCGAAGCCGACGAGCGGCGCCGCAGCATCCCGTACGGCAAGCCCATCTCGAACACGAAGTACTACGTGCTGGACGAGCACCTGGACGAGCGCCCCATCTGGGTGCCCGGCGAGCTGTGCTGCGCGGGCGTGGGCGTGGCGCTGGGCTACGTGGGCGCGGGGGCGGGGTCGAAGAAGTTCACCGTGCATCCGCGGACGGGCGAGCGCCTCTACCGCACCGGCGACCTCGGCCGGTATCTGCCGGATGGCACCATCGAGTTCCTCGGCCGCGTCGACTTCCAGCTCTCCATCCGTGGACAGCGCATCGAGCCGGGTGAAATCGAGGCCGCGCTGCTCCAGGAGCCGAGCATCAGCGCGGCGGTGGTCGGGGCCGTCGGCGAGCACCACGAGAAGCGGCTGGTCGCCTACGTCGTCCCCTCGGACACGAAGCGGGGCGTGGACACCCGGCACGTCCGCGAGTTCCTTTCGCGCAAGCTGCCCGAGCACCTGGTCCCAGCGACCTATGTCGTGCTGGAGGCGCTGCCGCTGACTCGCAACGCCAAGGTGGACCGCAAGGCGCTGCCGCACCCCGACGACGTCGCGCGGCCCACGCAGCGCGAGGAGCGCAAGCTCGCAGCGGTCCGTCCCAGTCGTGAGGCTCAGGCGCTACAGCAGTCCATCGCGAAGGCCGTGGCGGAGGTGCTGGGGGTTCCAGAGGTCCACCCGGACCGGAACTTCTTCGAGCTGGGCGCCAACTCGGTGCACCTCATCAAGCTCCACCTCGAGCTCAAGGAGAAGCTGGGGCTCGAGGTTCCCGTCACGGACCTGTTCGGCAGGCCCACCGTCAAGGTGCTCGCGGCCCGGCTCGCGGCGGCGGGAGGAGAGGCGAAGCCCGAGGTGGCACTCGCGCCGCGCGAAGAGGCGGCGCGGACGCAGGATGCGCGGGACATCGCCATCATCGGCCTGAGCTGCCGCTTCCCTGGGGCGTCGACGCCCGAGCAGTTCTGGCAGAACCTGATGCAGGGCGTGGAGTCGGTGGGCACCTTCACCGATGACGAGCTGCTGGCCGCGGGGGTCAGTCCGGAGGCGTTCCGGAACCCCGGGTACGTCCGCGCGTCAGCGGTGATGGAGGGCTTCGACACCTTCGACGCGGAGTTCTTCTCGCTGACGCCTCGCGAGGCGCGCGCGTTGGATCCGCAGCAGCGGGTGTTCCTGGAGTGCGCCTGGGAGGCGCTGGAGCACGCGGGCTATCCGCCGTCGGAGCGCAACGGGCTCGTGGGCGTGTATGCCGGGAAGAGCGTCAGCCACTACCGCTATCCCTACCCGGACCTGACGCGGCCCATCGGCTTCTTCCAGGACCTGATGGCGCAGGACAAGGACTTCCTGGCCACGCAGGTGTCCTACAAGTTGGACCTGCGCGGGCCCAGCATCAACGTCCAGACGGCGTGCTCCACGTCCCTGGTCGCGGTGTCCGCGGCGTGCGCGGCGCTGAATGAGGGCAGCTGCGACCTGGCGCTCGCGGGCGGCGTGGCCATCAAGGTCCCCCACCGCGTGGGCTACCTGTACGAGGAAGGCAGCGTCTTCTCGCGCGACGGCCACTGCCGTCCCTTCGACGCCGGGGCCAACGGAACCATCCCGGGGAGCGGCGCCGGCATCGTGGTCCTCAAGCGCCTGAGTCAGGCAGTGGCGGATGGGGACCGGGTGCTCGCCGTCATCAAGGGCTCCGCCATCAACAACGACGGGCACCGCAAGGTGGGCTTCATGGCCCCCGGCGTCGAGGGCCAGACGGACGTGGTGCGCCGCGCGCATCAGCACGCGAAGGTAGACCCGCGGACCATCTCCTACGTCGAAGCCCATGGCACCGGAACGTCCATTGGCGACCCCATTGAAGTCTCCGCGCTGACGGAGGCGTTTGGGGGACAGGTCCAGGCGCAGTCGTGCGGCCTGGGCTCGGTGAAGGGCAACATCGGCCACCTCGACAGCGCGGCGGGCATCGCGGGGCTCATCAAGGTCGTGCTGGCGCTTCAGCACCGCACGTTGCCGCCCACGCTCCACTACCAGTCGCCCAACCCGCGGCTGGAGCTCCACAAGACGCCCTTCTACGTGGTGGACCAGGCCCGGCCGTGGACCGCGACGCAGGGTGTCCTGCGCGCGGGGCTCAGCTCCTTTGGCATCGGCGGAACCAACGCCCACATGGTCCTCGAAGAGGCACCACCTCAGGCGACGCCAGCGCAGGACGCGCAGCGGCTGGACCGCTCGCGGCACCTCCTGGCGTTGTCCGCGCGGAGCCCGGAGGCGCTGCGGGAGCTCGCGGGCCGCTACCGGGCGGTGCTCGAGGCGCCGGACGCATCGCTCGCGGACGTGTGCTTCTCCGCGAACACCGGCCGTGCCGCCTTCGACCACCGGCTCGCGGTGGTGGGCGCGGACGCCGCGCAGGTGGCCGCCGTCCTGGGCGCGGCGGAGCGGAAGGAAGAGCACCCGGGGTTCGTGCGGGGAGAGGCCGACGCGAAGCAGGCGGTGAAGGTCGCGTTCCTGTTCTCCGGTCAGGGCTCGCAGTACGTCGGGGCAGCGCGCGAGCTGTACCAGACGCACCCGGGCTTCCGCCGGCGCATCGACGCGTTCGACGAGCTGCTCCGCGCGTACTGGGACCGCTCCCTGCTCTCCGTCCTCTACGCGGAGCCGGGGACGCCATCGCCCATCGACGAGCTCGACTACGCCCAGCCGGTGGTCTTCGTGCTGGAGTACGCGCTGGCCGAGCTGTGGATGTCGTGGGGCATCCAGCCGGACGTGCTGCTGGGCCACAGCACGGGCGAGCTGGCCGCGGCCTGCATCGCGGGCGTGTTCAGCGTCGAGGATGGCCTGAAGCTGGCCGTCCACCGGGGCCGGTTGATTCAGCAGCTTCCGGAGGGCAGCAACATCGCGGTCGCCGCAGCGGAGCCGGAGTTGCGCCAGTTCCTCGCGGAGGGCGGTTGGGCCAGCTCCATCGCGGCCGTCAACGGGCCGGACAACGTCGTCATCTCCGGCATCCCCGCGGAGATTGTGGAGATTGGCCGGGCGCTGGACGCGAAGGGCTACAAGGTCAAGCGGCTGAACATCCCGCGCGCGGCGCACTCGGTGATGATGGAGGCCATCCTCCCGGAATTCCGGGCCGTCGCCGCGACCCTGCGTTACGCGCCGCCGTCCATTCCCATGGTCTCCGGGATGACGGGCGAGCTCATCACCGACGGGCTCTGCACGCCGGACTACTGGTGCAGCCAGCTTCGCAACCCGGTGCAGTTCGGCCGGGGCGTGGAGGCGCTGTACCGCGACGGCATGCGCGTCTTCGTCGAGGTCGGCCCGAAGGCGACCCTGCTTGGCATGGCGGCGCGCTCGGTGCCCGAGGGCGCGGGGACCTGGCTGCCAAGCCTGCGCGTCGATGACGGGGGCTGGCGGCAGATGCTGGAGAGCCTGGCGGCGCTGTACGTGCGCGGCGCTCCGGTGGACTGGGCGGCGGTGGATGCCGGCTACCCACGGCGGAAGGTGGAAGTCCCCACCTATGCCTTCCAGCGTCAGCGCTACTGGGAGGAAGGCGCGGGCCTCCAGCGGCCCAATGGGCGAAGCGTGTCTCGCGCCGAGCACCCGCTGATTGGCGAGCGCGTGCCCCTGGCCGTCCTGGAGTCCGGTGAGCTGTTGTTCGAGGCCACGCTGGGGCCCGCCTCGCAGGCGTTCCTGGGCCAGCACCGCGTCTTCGGAACGCCCACGCTGCCCGCGACGGGCTACGTCGAGATGGCGCTGGCCGCCGGGGCCCGGTTGTTGGGAACGACCGCGCTGGAGCTGACGGACCTGGCCATCCTCAACGCGATGACCTTCCCGAAGGACGCCGAGCGGAAGGTGCAGTGCGCCGTGCGCCGCGACGGAGAGGGCAGGGCCGCTGTTCGCATCTTCAGCCGGACCGGTGAGGGCTCGGAGCGCGCGTGGAGCCTTCATGCGACGGGCACGCTCGCGGTGCTGGGGGATGGCGCACCGGCCACCGAGGCGCACGACCTCGACAGCGTGTTGAGGGACCTGCAGACCCCGCTCCCCGTCGAGGACTACTACCAGCGGGCACGGAGCGCGGGCGTCGACTTCGGGCCGGAGTTCCAGGGCATCACCGAGCTGCGCCGGGAAGGCGAGCAGGTCCTGGCGCGCATCGAGCGCCCGGCGGGCCTCGGGAGCGGCGGTGGCTACCTCGCGCATCCCGCGCTGATGGATGCCTGCCTCCAGGTGGTGGGCGGCGCCTATCCGGACATGGATGGCACCGAGCTGTACGTACCGGTGCACATCGAGCGGCTTCACGTCCTGGGCAGCATCGATGACGGCGTGTGGAGCCATGCCGTGGTTCGGCCGGTGGATGAAGCGGGGAAGCGGCTGCGTGCGGACGTCCGCATCTTCGGAAGAGATGGCGCGCTGCGGGCCTGGGTACTCGGCCTGGAGCTCCAGCGCACGAGCCAGGAGGCGCTGCGCGCCGCGCTCTCCACCTCGCTGGATGAGTGGCTCTACGAGCGGCAGTGGGAGCCCCTCGCCTTGGAGGGGACTCGTCCAGAGACGCGGGCGCCCGCGAGTGGCGCATGCCTGATTCTCTCGGAGCGCGAAGGGGCGGGGCAACAGCTCGCGCAGTCGCTGACGCGCGATGGCCGCACCTGCTTTGTCGCCATCCGAGGCACGGAGCCGCGCCAGATTGATGAGACCACCTTCGAGGTCCCGGATGCGCCCGACGCGCTCGTGGAGGCCTTGCGAGGACTGCCGCTTCCGGCGTCCCTGTCGGACGTCATCCTGTTGTGGGGCTCCACCAGCCCGGAGGCGGAGTCGCTGGATGCGGAGGCGCTGGGGCAGGCCGCACGCGTGACGGGTGGTGGCGCGCTGGGGCTGCTCCAGTTCCTGCTGGACCGCGGGTACTCCGGCACGGTGTGGCTGGTGTCGCATGGCGCGCAGCCCGTGAAGCCGGGCGTCCCGTTGCCTGGGCTCGCGCAGTCGTTGCTGTGGGGCATGGCGCGGCCTCTGGCCATCGAGGCGTCGGAGCTGGATTGCCGGTGTGTCGACCTCGATGCCCACGGCGAACCGAGCGCACAGGTGGCGTTGCTCGCGCAGGAGCTCCGCCACCGCGCGGAGGTGGCGGAGGACCAGGTGGCCTACCGCGATGGCCGCTACGTCGCGCGACTCCGGAGGATCGAGTCACGCAAGCTGGTCGACGCGTCCGCGGAGCGCGTCGACGGCTTCCGGGCGGACCGCAGCTATCTGGTGGCGGGCGGGCTCGGACGCCTGGGCCTGCTGACGGCGGAGCTGCTGGCGAGCCGGGGGGCACGCAACCTGGTGCTGACGGGACGGAGCGTCCCGGGTCCACAGGCGGAGGAGCGTCTGGAGCACCTGCGTCAGCAGGGTGTCCGTGTCGAGTACCGGCAGGTCGACATCGCGGAGGCGGAGCCGCTGGCCGCGCTGCTGGACGAGGTGGCGCGGGACATGGCCCCGCTGGGCGGCGTGTTCCACTCGGCCGGGGTGCTGGATGACGGCGTGCTGCGGCAGCAGCGGTGGGAGCGTTTTGAGACCGTGCTGCGGCCGAAGCTGCGCGGTGCCTGGAACCTGCATCGTCTGACGGCGGGCCTGCCGTTGGACTTCTTCGTGCTGTTCTCCTCCGTCGCGTCGCTCGTCGGCTCGGCGGGACAGGCGAATCACTGCGCGGCGAACGCCTTCGAGGACGCGCTGGCGCACCACCGCCGTGCCCTGGGCTTGCCTGCCCTGAGCATCAACTGGGGCATCTGGGCCGGTGACGCGGGCGCCCAGGTGTCGGTGAGCGAGGAGGCCCGGACGCCTGGCCTCGGCGTCATTCCGAAGGCGCAGGGCCTGCGCGCGCTGGAGCTGCTCCTCACGTCGCGCGTTCCCCAGGTGGGCGTGGCCGCCATCGACTGGGCTGTCTTCGGAAGCGGCCGGTCCACGCCCTACGTCGCGGAGCTGCGCGAGCGGGCAGGGGGCGAGCGGCCGGTGGAGCGCGCGTCGTTCCTGGACACGCTCACGGCGGCGCCCATCGAGAAGCGCTGGCGGTTGTTGATGGACTACGTGCGCGAGCAAGTGGCGTGGATGCGCGGCGCGGGCTCCAGCGAGTCCATCGACCCGGCGCGTGGGTTCCATGAGCTGGGCATCGACTCGCTGGCGGCGCTCCAGCTCAAGAACCGGCTTCAGGGCGGGCTCGGCGTGTCGCTGCCGGCGACGCTCGTCTTCAACTACCCGACGGCGGAGAAGCTCGCGACGCAGCTCATGGACGCGTTCATCCCCCTGGAGTTCACGGAGGAAGCGGGCGTCACGTCGAAGGCAGACGCCCCGGTCGAGAGCCCACTGGAAGGGCTTGCTGAAGCGAACCTCGCGCACCTGCTCTCCGAGCAGCTGTCGAAGATGAACTAGGGACGGATTGATGTCAGCGCAAGGAAGCGACACGAGCTACGGCGAGCTGATGAAGCGCGCGCTCCTGAAGTTGCAGGAGGCGCAGTCGAAGCTCGATTCCCATGAGCAGGAGAAGCACGGGGCCATTGCCATTGTCGGCATCGGCTGCCGGTTCCCGGGGGGCGTCACCAGCCCTTCCGAATACTGGCGCCTGCTCTCCGACGGCGTGGACACCGTCACCGAGATTCCGTCCGACCGGTGGAACGCGGACAGCTTCTTCCACGCCGACCCGGACCATCCCGGCGGCATCTACACGCGCCAGGGGAGCTTCCTGCGGGACATCGACCAGTTCGAGCCGCGCTTCTTCGGCATCTCCCCGCGTGAGGCGGCGCGGATGGACCCGCAGCACCGGTTGTTGCTGGAGGTCGCGTGGGAGGCCGTGGAGCGCGCCGGCCGGAATCCAACGAGCCTGAGCGGGACGCGGACCGGCGTGTTCGTCGGGATGATGGGGCAGGACTACACGCAGATTGCCACCCAGTCCCCGGAGCTCATCGACGCCCACACCGGCGCGGGGAATGGCGCGAGCGTCGCCGCGGGACGCCTGTCGTATTCCTTCGGGCTCGAAGGGCCCAGCCTCACGGTTGATACCGCGTGCTCCTCGTCGTTGGTCGCGGTGCACCTGGCCATCCGCAGCCTGCGCCAGCGGGAGAGCGACTTCGCGCTGGCGGGCGGGGTGAACCTGGTCCTCTCTCCCATCGCGACGCTGATTGAGTCGCGCACGCACATGCTGTCGCCCGATGGCCGGTGCAAGACGTTCGATGCCTCGGCGAACGGCATCGGACGAGGGGAGGGCTGTGGGCTCGTCTTCCTGCGGCGCCTGTCGGACGCGCTCGCGGACGGGGACCCCATCGTCGCGGTGATTCGCGGCTCGGCGGTGAACCAGGATGGCCGGACCAGCGGGCTCACGGTGCCCAACGGGCTCGCCCAGCAGCGCGTCATCCGGGACGCCCTGCGGGACGGACAGGTGGAGCCCGCGAAGGTGGGCTACGTCGAGGCGCATGGGACGGGGACGTCGCTGGGTGACCCCATCGAGCTGGAGGCGCTCGCGTCCGTCTACTGCGCCAGGCCGGGGCGGCAGCAGCCGCTGATGGCCGGCTCGGTGAAGACGAACATGGGGCACCTCGAAGGTGCGTCCGGCATCGCGGGGTTGATCAAATCCGCGCTGTGCCTGGCGAACGAGGAGGTCCCGCCGCACCTCCACCTGCGCACGCCCACGCCGCATGTGGACTGGAAGCAGCTGTCCATCGAAGTGCCGACCGCGCGTCGCCAGTGGCAGGGAACGGATTCGCGCTTCGCGGCGGTGAGCTCGTTTGGCTTCTCGGGGACGAACGCGCACGTCGTCCTGGAGTCCGCGCCTCGGCCGAAGGCTCCGGCCCGGGAGGTGGAACGCCCGCGTCACGTCCTGGCGCTCTCCGCGCGCTCGAACGCCAGCCTTCGCAAGCTGGCCGGGTCCATCGCGGAGGAGCTGTCGCTGCGTCCCGCGGAAGGGCTCGCGGATGTCTGCCACACGGCGAACACCGGCCGCGGCGCCATGGAAGAGCGCGCGGCCTTCACGGGCTCGACCCCCGAGGAGCTGACGGAGTCGCTGCGCGCGTTCAGCCGAGGCGCGCCCACCGTCCCCGGAACCTGCGTGGAGGGCCGTCGCGACGGCGAGGCACCGCGCGTCGCGTTCCTCTTCACGGGCCAGGGTTCCCAGTACGTGGGCATGGGGCGGGAGTTGTTCGACACGCAGCCCGAGTTCCGCCGGGAGCTCCTGCGCTTCGAGGGCATCCTGAAGCCGCACCTGGAACGGCCGCTCACCGAGGTGCTCTTCCGGGACACGGAAGGGGCGCTGGACGAGACGCGCTACACCCAGCCCGCGCTGGTGGCGCTGGAGTTGGCGTTGGCGCACCTGCTGCGCGCGTGGGGCCTGCGCGCCGACGCGGTCCTGGGCCACAGCGTGGGCGAGTACGCGGCGGCCATGTTCGCGGGCGTCCTGGAGCCCGAGGCCGGCCTGCCCCTGGTGGCCGAGCGCGCGCGGCTGATGCAGGCGCTGCCCGAGCGCGGCGCGATGCTGGCCGTGTTCGCGGCGCCGGCGAGCGTGCTGCCATTCATCGCCGGGCATCCCCGGGTGACGGTGGCGGCCATCAACGGTCCGCGGAACACCGTCATCTCAGGGGACAGCACGGCCATCGGCGCCGTGGTCCAGGCGCTCGGGGAGGCGGGCATCGAGAGCCGGCGACTGAAGGTGTCACACGCGTTCCACTCCCCGCTGATGCAGCCCATGCTGGCGGAGTTCGAGCGAGCCGCGAGCCGCGCCTCCTTCCAGAAGCCGCGCCTTCCCCTCATCTCGAACCTCGACGGACGCGAGGCAGGCGAGGCCATCACCCAGCCGGCCTACTGGTCCCGGCATGTCCTCCAGCCCGTGCGCTTCGAGGAGGGCATCCGGACGCTCCTCCAGCGCGGGGTGCGGGTGTTCCTGGAGGTGGGTCCCAAGCCTTCGCTGTCCAACTTCGCGCGGGACGTGGTGGCGGGTGAAGAGGCGCTGTGGCTGGAGACGCTTCACCCGCGCCGCTCCGACTGGGTCGGCCTGCTCCGGGCGATGTCCGAGCTGTATGTGCGCGGCGCCAGGCCGGACTGGGAGCGCTTCGATGCGGGCTATGGGCGGACCCGCCGGGCGCTGCCGACCTATCCGTTCGAGCGGCAGCGCTACTGGCTGGATGTGCCCGCGCCGTGGACGCGCACGTCGCGCCGGGCGGCGACCCATCCGCTGCTGGGAGCGCGTCTGGAGTCCGCCGCCTTGAAGGAGGGGACAACCGTCTTCTCCAGTGAGCTGTCGGCGGGAACCGTGCCTTTCGTGGCGGACCATCGGGTGTACGGCAAGGCGGTGGTGCCCGCGGCGGCCTACGTGGAGATGGTGGCCTCGGCGGCGACGCAGGTGCTCGGAACGGAGTCGCTGCGGCTGGAGGACATCTCCCTGCTTCAACCGTTGGTGCTCCCCGAACAGCAGGCGCGGATCGTCCAGACGTTGCTGGAGGACCAGGGCGAGGCGGGCCTTGCGTGCAAGGTGGTGAGCCGTGGGGACGAGGGCTCGGAGGAGGGCGGCGGCGGCGCGCGCGCGGCCTGGGTCACCCATGTGACGTGCCGGGTGTCGGCGCTGCGCGCCGTGGCCCCATCGGTGGAGCGGGAGGCGTGGGGCCGCGACTGCTCGACGCCTGTTTCGATTGATGAGCTCTCCGCCGTCTTCACGCACCACGGGCTCGACTATGGGCCGTCCCTGCGCGTGCTGACGTCGTTGCATCGGGGAACTGGGGCCGCGCTGTCGTTGGGGCAGGTGGAGGACCGGAGCGGGCACTACCGCGTCCACCCGGCGCTGTTCGACGGCTGCTTGCGCACGGCGGCGGCGGTGTCGCGGCTCACGGCGGAAGACGCACTGCACCTCCCGGTGGCCTTGCAGACGCTCGACCTGTACCGGTCGCTGCCGGAGCGGGTCTGGACGTACGCGACGCAGCCTCCCCGGGAGGGCCAGGAGGGCTTCTCCGCGACGGACCTGACCCTGTGTGACGACGATGGCGCGGTGGTGGCCGTCGTGTCGGGGTTCTCGGTGCGCAAGGCCGAGCGCGACGTGTTGCTGCGCGGGCTCGACAACGACTTCCAGGACTGGCTGTACCGCCTCAACTGGGTGCCGCGTGACGTCACGGAGGAAGGCCGCTCCGCGAATCAACACTGGGCCGTCTTCACCAGCGAGGGCGACTTTGCCTCGGAGTTGGTGCAGGTGCTGTCGCAGCGGGGCGAGCGCTGCACGTTGGTTCGAAAGGGTGCGTCGTTCAGCAGCACGTCAGAGGGCTTCCGTATCAACCCCGCCGACCCGGAGGACCACGCACGGCTGGTCCAGGCGTGGGCGGCTCAACCTCCGACGGGGCTGCTGTACCTCTGGGGGCTCGAAGCGGGGGACCCGGCGGGTGACGCAGGCGTCTGGCTCGACGCGGCTCAGGAGTCGGGGTGTCTGGGCGCGCTGCGGCTGACGCAGGCCCTGGCGCATGGGCAGGGAGCGCCGCCCCGGCTGGTGCTGGTGACGCGGGGCACGCAAAGCCTGCCCACCGAGACGCACGGCGCGCGCGTCGCGCAGGCGCCGCTGTGGGGCTTCGGACAGGCCGTGGCCACGGAGTTGCCCGAGCTGCGATGCCTCCGCATCGACCTGCCGGCGGAGCCCCGGTCCGAAGACCCGGGCACGTTCGTGCGGGCGCTCGCGCTGCCGGATGGGGAGTCCGGCGCGGCCATTCGTGGCGGCGGTCTCTACACCCCCCGGCTCGAGCGGGCCCGCTCACGGACAGTCGCCGCGAAGAAGGTGTCCATCGTCGCGGAGGCCACCTACCTCGTCGCGGGAGGCCTGGGCGGACTTGGCCTGCGTGCCGCCACCTGGCTGGCGGCCCAGGGCGCGCGGCACCTGGTCCTGATGGGACGCAGCGCGCCGTCTCCCGAAGCTCGCGCCCAGCTCGACGCGCTCGAGGCTCAAGGCGTGCAGGTGCGGGTCGCGCGGGTGGACATCGCGTCGCACGACGCCATGGCGGACCTCTTCGCGAGCCTGCGCGGAGCCCCGCCGGTGCGCGGCATCATCCATTCGGCGGGCGTCCTCCGCGACGCAACGCTCGCGAATCAGACGTCCGAGCAGTTCCGGGAGGTGCTGGCCCCCAAGCTTCAGGGGGCGTGGAACCTCCATGCGCTCAGCCAGGGCATGGCGCTGGATTTCTTCGTCTGCTTCTCGTCGGCCGCCTCGCTTATCGGCTCGCCGGGTCAGTCGAACTACGTCGCCGCGAATGCCTTCCTCGATGCGCTGGTCCACCTGCGCCACGCGGAGGGGCTGCCCGCGCTGACGCTCAACTGGGGCTCGTGGGCGGAGACGGGCATGGCGGCGCGGCTGGAGCGGGCGGCCTCCTCGCGGCCGGGGGCGCAGGGCTTCGGCGCCATTCCCGTCCAGCAGGGCTTCAGCGTGCTGGAGCGGCTCATGGGGACCCCACAGGTCCAGTGGGGCGTCTTCCCCGTGGACTGGACGCGGCTGGCGGAGCAGCTGCCAGGGCTCGCGCGGCAGGGGCTCATCCAGGGCTTGCTGGGGAGCGAGCCACAGCGGGTGCAAGCGCCGGCCTTCCGCGCGCAGTTGGACGCGGCGCCGACGAATCGCAAGCTGGAGCTGCTGCGTCAGCACGTCGCGGGGCAGGTGTCCGCGACGCTGGGCATGCCGGAGTCGGAGCGGCTGTCTGGCAACGAGCGCCTGTTCGAACTGGGCGTCGATTCGCTGCTGGCCATCGAAATCAAGAACCGGCTCGCGAGCAGCCTCGGGCGAGGCCTGCGTTCGACGCTGATTTTCGACTTCCCCACCGTGAACGGGCTCGTCGCGCATCTGACCGAGGAGCTGGGGCTGGGGGCCGAGGTTCATAAGAAGCAGGAAGCATCGCGGGAGGCGCAGGGCGCGCTCTCCGCGGAGATTCAAGGGCTGTCGGAGCAGGAGCTGACGTCCCTCATCGACCAGGAGCTGGAGAGCGCGCTCACCAGATGAGACCCTGATGGCGAAACTATCCTCACGCATTTCTGAATTGCCTGTCGTCAAGCTCGCGTACCTCGCGAGCCAGCTGCGCTCGAAGAAGGAGCTGCTGGCGGCCGAGCCCATCGCCGTGGTGGGCATGTCCTGCCGCTTCCCCGGCGGAGGTGACCTGCCAGAGACGTTCTGGGAGCTGCTCGCCGCGGGCCGCGACGCGACACGGGACGTGCCGGCCTCGCGCTGGGACGTCGACGCGTTCTACGACCCGACGCCCGGTGTCCCGGGGAAGATGTACACGCGCCGAGGCGCCTTCATCGACGGCGTCGATCTGTTCGACCCTGGCTTCTTCGGCATCACGCCGCGTGACGCCAAGGGCATGGACCCGCAGCAGCGCATGCTGCTGGAGGAGTGCTGGCGAGCCCTGGAGCGCGCCGGCATCCCGCCCGCCGGCCTCACCGGGAGCCGCACCGGCATCTTCCTGGGGCTGATGCACAACGACTACAACCTGCTGGGCATCGCCGAGGAGCTGGAGTTCCACTCGGCGTCGCTCAACTACCCGTCCGTCGCCGCGGGACGCATCTCCCACACGCTGGGCCTCCAGGGTCCCGCGGTCTCCGTGGACACGGCGTGCTCGTCGTCCGCCGTCGCCATCCACCTGGCCTGTCAGAGCCTCCGCAATGACGAGAGCGACCTCGCGCTCGCCGCGGGCGTGAACCTGAACCTCTCTCCCGTCACGGTGATGGTGGAGTGCCAGAACCGCATGCTGGCGGCGGACGGCCGCTGCAAGACGTTCGACGCCTCGGCGGACGGCTTCGGGCGCGGCGAGGGCTGCGGCGTCGTCGTCCTCAGGCGTCTGTCGGACGCGCTGGCCCAGGGGGATGCCATCCTCGGCGTCATCCGGGGCTCGGCGGTCACCCATGACGGCCGCAGCAGCGGGCTGATGGTGCCGAACGGGCGCTCGCAGGAGCGCGTCATCCGGGCGGCGCTGGACAGCTGTGGCGTGGAGCCGGAACAGGTGGGCTACATCGAGGCCCACGGTACGGGGACGCTGCTCGGTGACCCCATTGAGATGGAGGCGCTGCGGTCCGTCTTCGGGCGCAAGGGCGCTCGCGGTGAGCCGCTGTACGTCGGCTCGGTGAAGACGAACATCGGGCACCTGGAGGCCGCCGCCGGCATCGCGGGGCTCATCAAGGTCCTGCTCGCGTTGCAGAACGAGGCCATCCCCGCGCACCTGAACTTCGAGCGGCCCAATCCCAACATCCGCTGGGACGACCTGCCCGTCACCATCCCCACCGCCACCCGGCCCTGGCCGCGCGGTGACAAGCGCCGCATCGCCGGCGTCAGCAGCTTCGGCTTCAGCGGCACCAACGTGCACATGGTGGTGGAGGAGGCCCCCGTGCTGGCGCGCCCCCGCGTGGAGGCGGAGCGCCCGGTCCATGTGCTGACGCTGTCGGCGAAGAGTGAAGCCGCGCTCGAAGCGCTCATGGAAGCGCAGGAGCGCGCCTTGCCGGAGGACCCGGCGGTGCTGGGAGACTGGTGCTACACGGCGAACACGGGCCGCTCCCAGTTCGAGCACCGCGCCGCCGTCTCGGGTGCCACCGCCGCGGAGCTGCGCGCGAACCTGACGCGGCTGCGCGAAGAGAAGCTGCGCCCGGAGCGCGAACCCCTTCGCGGCACGGAGCGCCCCCGGCCCGTCTTCCTCTTCACGGGGCAGGGCGCGCTTCGTCCTGGCGTGGGCCGGGAGCTCTTCGAGACACAGCCGGTGTTCCGTGCCGCGGTGGAGCGGTGCTCGAAGGCGCTGGAGGGCCTGCTCGATTGCAGCCTCGAAGCGCTCCTCTTCGGTGAGTCTTCCTCGACGTACCTGGAGGACACGCGCCATGCGCAGCCCGCGCTGGTGGCCCTGGAGTATGCGCTGGCGGAGCTGTGGGGGGCCTGGGGCGTCACGCCAGCGGCGCTCATCGGGCACAGCCTGGGAGAGTATGCCGCGGCGGCCGTCGCGGGGGTGTTCAGCATCGAGGAGGCGCTGCGCCTGGTCGTGACGCGCGCGCGGCTCATTGGCGAGCAGGTGGGCGCGGGCGCGATGCTGGCGGTCTCCGCTTCAGTCGACACGGTGAGCCGAGCCATTGCGTCGCACGTCGGCACGGTCTCCCTGGCGGCGGTCAACGGCCCCGATGACGTGGTCATCTCCGGGACACCCGACGCCGTCACCGAGGTGGAGCAGGCCCTGACGCGCCAGGGCGTCCAGACGAAGCGCCTGCGGATGTCCTACGCGTTCCACTCCACGCAGATGGAGCCCGTGCTGAAGCCGTTCGCGGAGGCCTTCCGAGGGCTCACGCTGGCGCCGCCGCGCATCCCGCTGGTGTCCACGCTGGAGGGCCGGCGTGTCGGCGACGAAATCACCCGGCCAGACTACTGGTGCCGTCAAATCCGAGAGCCCGTCGCCTTCGCCAAGGCGCTGGAGGCGTCGCGCGCGGAGGGGCACCGGACCTATCTGGAGCTGGGGCCCGCGCCCATCCTGGCTGGCATCGGCCGCAGGACCTTCCAGTCGGAAGCGCTGTGCTGGCTTCCCAGCCTGCGTCCGTCCACTGGAGAGACGGCGCAGTTGCTCGCCAGCCTGTCGGAGCTGTACATGCGCGGCTTCGACGTGGATTGGGCCGCGTTCGATGCGCCGTTCGAGCGGCGCCCGCGCTGCCTGCCGACGCATCCCTTCCAGCGTGAGCGCTACTGGCTGGAGCAGCGAAGCCCCGCGAAACAGCCCGGCTATGCGGCGCGTGACGACGCCGCGCGAGGCGAGGCGCACGCCCACGCCCTGCCGGGGACACCGCTGTCGCTCGCGGGCGCCAGGGAGTCACGGTTCGAGGCCCGGCTGAGCAGGCACGCCCCCGCCTTCATCGAGGAGCATCGGGTGCTGGGCAACCCGGTGCTACCGGCCGCCTGCTACGTCGAGATGGCGCTCGGCGCCGCGCACCACGCGACCTCGGGCGGGAGGCCCCTGGAGCTCACGGCCATCGAGCTGGAGCGGGCGTTGGTCTTCGCGGAGGGGCAGGCACAAAACGTCCAGACGGTCCTGACGCCCGAGGAGCAGGGCTCCCGCTTCGAAATCTACGGGCAGGGGACAGGGACGGCGGACCGGAGCTGGGCCCGGCTGGCGCAAGGTCGCATCACCGAAGGCCGCGCGCACCCGGAGAACGTGGCCCTGGCGTCGGAGCTGTTGCCGGCGTTCTCCCAACAGGGCTCCGTCAGCGCGCACTACGACATGATGGCGCGCGGCGGGTTGGAGTACGGCCCCTCGTTCCGAGGCATCGATGCGCTGCGGTTCGGTGGAGAGGGGTGCCTCGCTCACGTGCGGCTGCCCGATGCGCTCGTCCTCGGTCTGGGGGACTACTGGCTGCATCCGTTGCTGCTCGACGCGTGCTTCCAGACGGCGGCGGCGGCGTTCACGGACGGCGGCGCGCAGGTGGCGGGTGACGGGCAGGGGCGCATTCCGGTCGCCATCGAGCGGCTGCGTTGGTTCAAGCGGCCCGGGAGCAGCATCTGGGTGCATGCCCGAACCGGGGCGCGCACCGCGCTCGCGGAGGGACTGGTGAGCGCCGACCTCCGCATCCTGGACGAAGACGGCGCCGTCGTCGCCGAGGTGGAGGGCCTGCTGCTGAAGCAGGTCGACCGCCGCGCGTTCCAGGCCGCCTTCTCGGGCGCGACGCAGGAGCTCCTCTTCGAGCTGGCGTGGCGGGAGCAGTCCATGCCCACCGCGCGCGACCAGGTGGCTTCCCAGTCCGGGGCCTGGCTGCTGCTGGTGGACTCGGACCGCGTCGCGGACGAAGTCAGGGTGTTGGCGCGGCAACGGGGCTGGACCTGCGTGGTGGCCACGCCCGGTGCGTCCTACGAGCGCATCGACGCGACCCACCATCAGCTCGACCCCCATGACGCGGCCGGCTTCGACCGGCTGCTCCAGGACGTCTCCGCCACGGGCTTGGCTCCGGCGGCGGTGGCCTACCTGTGGGGGCTCGGTGACCGTTCCCCCGAAGCCCTCTCCGGCGCGGTGACGGCGAGCACCGTGGGTGCGCTTCACCTCGTGAAAGCGATGGCGCGTGCCAGCTGGGCGCAGCCGCCCGCCCTGTGGGTGGTGACGGAGCGCGCGGTGGCCGCCACGCCCACGGATGCGGTGGAGGGCTTTGCCCAGGCCGCGCTCTGGGGATTTGGCCGCGCGGTGGCCATCGAGCACACGGAGCTCGCGTGCCGCATGGTGGACCTGGAGCCGGGCTCCGAGTCGCTGGAGCGGTTGTTCCACCTCATGGCGCAGCCGCCGCAGGAGAACGTCATGGCCCTGCGCGGCGGCCGGCTCCTGGGCGCGCGCCTCGTGCGCCCTGGCAAGCCACCTGAACGCGCTGCACCCGTGCGAATCCGCCCGGATGGCGTCTACCTCGTCACGGG
>NZ_JAAIYB010000139.1 GCF_010894475.1 Myxococcus vastator | reverse complement strand
GTGGTGGCGGTGGTGTTCGTGGAGCTGATGCACCGGCTGAAGAAGCTGCTGGAGCAGCGCGTGCCGTGGCTGCCGGTGCGGATGGCGCTGGGCGGTGCGACGGTGGTGGTGCTGTGGAAGCTGGCTGGGACGGATGACTACCTGGGGCTGGGCGTGCCCGGCATCCTGCGCGCGTTCCAGGACCCGGCGCTGCCCGTGCCCGCGTTCGCGTGGAAGCTGGCCTTTACCGTGGTGACGCTGGCCGCGGGCTTCCTGGGCGGCGAGGTGACGCCGCTGTTCTTCATTGGCGCGGCGCTGGGCAACGTGCTGGCGCGGCTGCTGGGCCTGCCGCTGGATTTGGGCGCGGCGGTGGGCATGGCGGCCCTGTTCGCGGCGGCGGCGAACACGCCGCTGGCGCTGTCCATCATGGCCGTGGAGCTGCTGGGGGCGAATGTGCTGCCCCACGTGGCGATTGTGGCCACGGTGGCGTATCTGCTCACGGGGCACCGGGGCATCTATCCGTCACAGCGGATTGCGCGGATGAAGCACGGGGGGCCGCTGCTGGAGAAAATCGTGGCCCTGCGGGAGCTACCCCGCGAGGACCGCGCCCCGCCCCCTGGACCCGAGGGACGGGGCGGAGGCTGAGGGTTACGGCTCCGGGAAGTGGTAGACGTGCCCGTCGTCGCCGACAATCCAGAAGTTGCTTGAGGAGGTCATCGCGATGTCGCGGAGGGGCACGTTCGGCGCGCTTGGGGTGAAGGCGGGAGCCTTGGCCCAGCCGTGCGGAGTCAGCCGCTGCAGCCGTCCTGAATTGCCATCGTTGCCAATGATGTAGGCATTCAGGGTTTGGGTCGGTGCAGCCACACTGACGTAGTTGACCGTGGGCCCGGATGGAGGGAGCACCCGCTCCCAATCCCTCGATTGCCCACTGCCTTTCACCACCAACCCACCGTCACCCACCGCGTAGATGAGCGTCGCGTCCGCAGCCCACACAGCCCGCAAGCCCCCGTTGTAGCCCGCGGTTCCCTGAAGGTTGTGCGCTGCCGCAGTGCCCCAGTTCGTGTCACGAATATAGAGATTTACCATCGGCGTCAGCGGCGACGACTCCCCTGTCGAGCCCACCGCATACAGCGCATTAGGGCCGAGCGCATGGAGACCCCAGTACTGACCAGGTGAGTCGTGACGCTGGGCCGCGCCTGTCCACTCATACAAGTGGCCCACGGTCGAGACTGCGAATATCTGAGCTGTCTCCCCTACTCCAACGACGCTTGTGAAGTAATCGCTGTTACCAGGTAGGTTTATCTGGCTCGTGAAGCATGAGCCCCCGTTGTGCTCGCCAATCCAGCCGTCTTCACCGGCCACGAGTAGATAGCTATTACTGGGGTTGACCCACGCCGCGTGCCAATCCAACGTGTTCCCCGCGGGCCCACACGGCGCCGACGCATCCCCGTCGTGACTCAAGAACGCTGAAGCCGCATCCCGCTTCACCGCAAGCTTGCCGTCCAATCCCGCCACCCACACCGGGTAACCACTCGGGTGCACGGCCACCGACCTCCAGTAGCGCCCTGTCAGCGCGGGGTCTTCGACCTTTCTCAGCGAGCCGCAGGACATCTGCTCATCCACTTCTCCATCGCAGTCGTTGTCCAGGCCGTCGCAGACCTCCGTCCCTTGGGTGCTCGTGGCGCCGTCAGCGTCATCACAGTCCAGCGTGTTGTCCGCCATCATCGGCGGCAGCGGCGCGCCAGGGCACAGCTCTCCCACCGGCGCACTGTCCTTCTCGCCCTCTCCGTCGCTGTCCGCATCCGCATAGAGCAGCGCAGGCGTAGTGCCCACGCACTCTGTCCCCGTCCCCGCGGAGTTGCAGGCATATGTCCCGCCGCAGGCCTCCGTGCACGTCGTCCCCAGTGCACCCGGCCCCTCCGTGAACAGCTCGTCGGCGCGCCCGTCACAGTTTTCATCCACGCCGTTGCACGCCTCCACCACGTTGGGATGGATGTCGGCCCGCTCGTCGTCACAGTCGCCCGTCGCTTCAACATGGAGTTCACTCGGCGGGTCACAGGCCTGCGTGCCGGGCACATTGCGTCCGAAGCCATCGCGGTCCTGGTCCAGGTACCAAAGCCTGTCGACGACACCCGTTTCCTGCCGGTCATCGCAGTTGTCATCCAGGCCGTTACAGAGCTCCGGCGCCCCAGGGAACGCCGTCTCCCGCAGGTCATCGCAGTCCGTCCCCCGGTTCATTGGCCCACCCGGTGAGACGAAGCCGTCACCGTCCTCGTCAGCGGTGTGCAGGTCCTCGAGCAGCCACTCCTGTCGGCCCGCGGAGGCGAAGCTGAAGGTCTGCTTCCGCTCATCCACCCACTGCTCCGCCGCGCAGCCCTTCTCGAAGACCCTGACGGTGACTTCGACGTCCCGTCCCCAGTCCGCCTTCCGGAAGACGGCGACGTTCAACACCGGGTCGTTGGGGTCGAACTGGCCGGGCGCCTTGAACTCCGCGAGCACCGGCTCACCGGTGCCGCCATGGGCCTCCACGGTGATGCAGCCCTGACTGAATTTCGGATGGTGGCCAATCTTGACGTGAACCGCGGCCTCCTTCGTGTCCGGCTCTTTCGAGTCCTTCTTGCAGGCCAGCAGCAACAACAGCGGCAGGAGGATGGCGGATTGACGCATGGGGTGCACTCTACCCCAGCCCCAGGCGTGACTTGCTCAAAAGCCGACTCACCCTGAAGTCCGCCCAAGTGAAAGGCCATGGACATATCACAGTCAGAATGGACGGAGGCACATCCACGTGTGCCTTTGCCGTCACGGCTGTGAGGTCAACCGCGCAGCAGGCACCGCCACCGCCCCACGCTGCCGCAGCTCGGGCGACGCCACCGCGAACCCCTCCGGCAGCATCCGGAGGATGCGCTCCCGCCGCTGCCTGGAGCCTTCCAACCGCTGCTCCAAGAGCGCCTTCTGCGCGCGCGTCTCCTTGTCCAGCGGCTCCGGGCGCGCCGCCAGCAACGCCAGCCGCTCCGTCACCGCCTCCACCTCCCGGTCGATGAGCACCGGCTGGATGTTCCGCGACTCCTTGCGCGCCCGCCCCACCGCGTTGTTCTCAATCCACACCGGCAGCACCGCCACTTCCTCCAGCGCCACCGACACACCGGGCATGGGCCGCACCAGCGACAGCCGCAGCAACATCGAATCCCGCCGGTCGCCCCCCGAGCGCTTCGCCCCCGCCGTGTGCTGGTAGAAGCGGTCCTGGTTCGCCACCAGGTTGCCCAGCGAGTACGCGATGAGCCCCTTGCGCCCATCCACCGTCTGGTACGACTCCAGCGGCTGGAGCACGTGCGGATGGTGCCCGATGACCGCCCTCGCCCCCGCGTCCAGCAGCGCGCGTCCCAGCGCGCGGTCCTCGGGCCGTGGCGCCTCCTTGTACTCCGTCCCCCAGTGCACCAGCACGATGAGCGCGTCACACCGCGCCGCCGCGGCGCGCACGGCCTCCACGGCCTGTTCGGGCTGAACACCCCGGTGCGCTTCGTGCCCGGAGTAGGGCACCAGCGCCACGTGCGGCGCCTGCGCATCCTTCGGGTTGCTGAAGCCATTGAGCAGGCGCGTGAAGGACAGGAACCCCACCTTCACGCCGCGCACGTCCACGAAGACGGGCTCCCAGGCGGCGTCCTTCGTCGCGCCCGTGCCCGCATGACGGATGCCCGCCGCCTCCAGGTGCCGCAGCGTCTCCAGGATGCCCGCGGGGTGCTGGTCCCTCGCGTGGTTGTTCGCGGTGGACACCACCTTCACCCCGGCCGAGGCCAGCGCATGCACCATGGCCGACGGCGCGTTGAACAAGAGCTCCCGCGCGACCGCCTTCTTGTTGTCGGTGACGGGCGTCTCCAGGTTCACCACGCCCACGTCCGCGGTGCGCAGCACATCCGCGATGGGCCCGAAGACGTGGTCCCAGCCCTCATGGTTGAGCGACGGCGCCCGGCCTCCTTCCGGTGGCGGCGCCCCGGTGCGCGCGTGCAGCCTCGCGACCTCCTTCACCTCGCCATGGGGAATCACATCCCCACCAAACACCAGCTCCACGCGCGTGGGGGCGGAGGCACAAAGCAGGGGCAACAGCAGCAGGATGGGCGCGGACACGCCTCCACCCTAATCCAGACACCCGGCCTCCCCGGAAGGGGCCCCCCCGGGTGCCGGCGGACCACGGCTACGGCTTGCCCTTGTCGCTGCTCGCGTCACCCTCGCGCGGGTAGCCGCGCTCCTCGCGGGAGTTGCCCGCGTCGCCCCAGCGGTGGGCCTCGTTCGTCACCGCGCGGTCCTCCGCGTCCCGCTGCTCCGTCTCCGGGTCGCTCATCGACTCGCGGAGGCGCGAGTCCGGCTGCGGGGACTCGGACGCGTCACGTGACTTCGGTGTGCGCTGCTCGGCCATCGTCGTTCTCCTCTCCTGGCATGCATCCCCCTGAACGATGTGCACGCCCTCGCGGCGGGGCCAGGGGGCCCGCACGCCGGGTCGCGGGGACGGACGGTCCGGGTCATTCCGTGAACAGTGCGAGCGATACCTGCCTGCTTCCACGTTCCCCTCGGACGCATCCCGGGCTACGGGGCCTGATGGGAGTCTCCGCATGAACCGCGTGATGTCTGGCTTCTTCTGGATCAGCCTCTACCTGCTCGTCGTGCTGGTGCCCGTCTTCCTGATGCTCATCCCCCCGGCTCCGTCCGGGCGGTCCTTCTGGCTCGAGCTGTCCGTGGCGCTGGGCTTCGTGGGACTGACGCAGATTGCCGTGCAGTTCGTGCTCATCGCGCGCTTCAAGCGCATCACCGCGCCCTACGGCATCGACATCATCCTCCAGTACCACCGGCAGATCGCCATGGTCGCCGTGTCCCTGGTGCTGGCGCATCCGCTCATCATCGTCATCGACAACCCGTCCCGGCTGAAGCTGCTCAACCCCCTGAGCGGGAACTGGGCCAGCCGCGCCGCGATGATGAGCGTGCTGACGCTCGTCATCCTGGTGGTGTCCTCGCAGTTCCGCGAGCGGCTCAAAATCAACTACGAGCGCTGGCGCCTCCTGCACCTGCTGCTGGGCGTGGCGGCCATCGTCTTCGCCCAGCTCCATGTCTCCATGGCGGGCCTGTACACCAACACGCCGTGGAAGCACGCCATCTGGGTGGTGACCAGCGCCGCCATGGTCATGCTCGTCATCTACCTGCGCGTCCTGCGCCCCGCGTGGCAGCGCAACTACCGCTGGCGCGTCGCCGAGGTCCGCCCCGAGCGCGGCAGCACGCACTCCCTGGTGCTGGAGCCCGTGGGGGACCACGGCATGCGCTTCGACCCCGGCCAGTTCGCCTGGATCAAGCTGGAGGGCTCGCCCTTCACGCTGGAAGAGCACCCCTTCAGCTTCTCCTCCAGCGCCGAGCGCTCGGACCGGCTGGAGTTCGGCATCAAGTCGCTGGGTGACTTCACCCGCCGCATCGGCGACGTCCCACCGGGCACGCGCGCGTACCTCGACGGCCCGCATGGCGCCTTCAGCATCGACCGCTATCCCGCCGTCGGCTACGTGTTCATCGCGGGCGGCGTGGGCATCACCCCCATCCTCTCCTTCCTGCGCACCATGGCGGACCGGAAGGACCACCGGCCCATCACGCTCTTCTATGCCGACAACGACTGGGACAGCGTGGCCTTCCGCGAGGCCCTGGCCGAGCTCGAGGAGAAGCTGGACCTGCATTGCGTCTACGTGCTCAAGGAGCCCGCCGAGGACTGGAAGGGCGAGCGCGGCTTCCTCACCGGCGAGGTGCTGGACCGGCACCTGCCGAAGGAGAAGCTCGCGCGCTTCTTCTTCATCTGCGGCCCGCCGCCCATGATGACGGCGGCGCACGAAGCCCTCCAGGAGCGCGGCGTCCCCGAGGCGCGCGTCCACCTCGAGAAGTTCAACCTCGCCTAGGCCGGAGCCTCTGCCACCATGCGACACCTCGTGGCGAACATCGCCACCTACACCATCGCCGCGCTGCTCATCCTGGGCTCCGCGCTGTTCGCCTGGATGCGCTCCGCGCAGCTCGTCCTCTCCAACGAGTACGCGACGCTCGCCCGCTACGAGCCCACCCCGGAGCACGCGTTCGAGTGGCGCGAGGTGGGCGAGCACGCCTACGCGAGCAACTGCCGGAACTGTCATGGCAGTGAAGGCCAGGGTTGGGACCAGTACCCCGGCCTCCAGGACACCGCGCGCCTCTTCGCCGCGCCGGGCGGACGCGAGTACCTGGTGGAGCTGAACCTCCATGGCCTGACGAGCCCCCGCTGGGGCGCGCCCATGCCCTCCATGGGCCACCTGCCGGATGTGGAGCTGGCGGCGGTGCTGAACCATGTGCTCACCCACTTCGGCAACACGCCGCCCACTGGAGCGCGGCTGTACGTTCCAGCGGACATCGCCGCGCTGCGTGGGCCGAAGCGCTCACCGTGGGAGGTGAATGCGCTCAGGCCCGGTGGGGCCGAAGAGGCCTCCGGCCGGACCGTCAACTAGCGGCGGAAGGGCGCGAGCGCGACAGCCCGCGCCAGCGCCCCACGGCGCCTGCGAGCCACCGCGCCCATCAGCAACGCCACCCCCGCGGCCCCCAGCGCACCGGACGCCGCGGCGCAGCCATCGCCGCCGGAATCGCGGACGCCCGAGCACGTCACCTCCGCGCTAACGGCGAGCTGCTGGTCCGCGCCGTCCACGCGCACCGTGTAGGACTGCTCGACGAAGCGCACTTCCTCGCGGTCCTTACGGGCGAAGATGAAGCCCACCTCTTCACCTGACGGGAGCTCCTGGGTGCATCTGCCGTCCGGACAGTTCCACAGCGGCCAGTCAACGAGCGTCACCGTCTGCTCGCAGGCGTTGCGCACGGTGCTCTGCCCACAGCTCACGGCCGTGCGCACGGTGAGGCACGGCACCTCGGAGACGACGCTCTGGTTCGACGTGGAGCAATCGCACGGCGGCGACTCCGCCCGAGCGCTCCCCGACAGCCCCAGCACCAGCACACTGGCGCAGCCCAGCCAGGCCGTCATGCGCCGGGCCCGAACAAGCCTTCCTTGCATCGACAACTCCCCTACCCGATTGCGCCGGCCCCGTCCGCGGCGCGCATCCTGATTCCGGACACGGCCGCGCGCCAAGTCACCGTTGCCGGGTGAGGGGTACCTCCTCCACCGCGCGCTACTTGGTTCCGAAGAGCCGGTCTCCCGCGTCGCCCAGGCCCGGGAGGATGTAGCCGTGCTCGTCCAGCCGCTCGTCGATGGCCGCGGTGTAGACGTGGACGTCCGGGTGGTGCTCGCGCAGGTTCGTCAGGCCCTCCGGGCACGCCAGCAGACACACGAAGCGCAGCGAGCCGGGCTTGCTCTTCTTCAGCCGCTGGAGCGCGGCCACCGCCGAGTTGCCCGTGGCCAGCATCGGGTCACACACCACCACGTCGCGGTCCGCGAGCTGGCCGGGCACGCGGTAGTAGTACTCCACCGGCGACAGCGTCTCCGGGTCCCGGTACAGGCCGATGTGTCCCACGCGCGCGGAGGGCACCAGCTGCAGCATCCCGTCGAGGATGCCCTGCCCCGCGCGCATGATGGCCACCAGCACCAGCTTCTTGCCGTCCAGCACCGGCGCCACCGTGCGCGCCATGGGCGTCTGGATGTCCTCCTCGCGCACCTTGAGGTCTCTCAGCGCCTCATAGGCGAGCAGCAGCGAGGTCTCCTGGAGCAGCGCCCGAAAGGAGGCGGTGCTCGTCTCCACCCGGCGCATCTGCGTGAGCTTGTGCTTCACCAGCGGGTGGTCCACCACCGTGCAGTTTGGAAACTCCATTGCGTCCTCCCGTCAGAACACCGTGCCGTCACTGTCCACGCGGATGGGCGGCCCGCCCCCGGGGCGCCGCTCCGCCGCCACGCGCCGGCCCGCGGTCCACGTGCCGCCCTGGAGCACCTTGCCCAGCGGCAGCTCCTCCGCGCTCAACCCCAGCCGGCCGCGCACCAGCGCCGCCACCCGGTCCAGCAGCGCCACCGTCAGCGCGCGCCACTCCACGATGGGCTCGTCACCCGGGTGGAAGGACTGCGTGAAGAGCCGCGGCTCCCGGGGTGACAGCACGCCCAGGTCCACCAGCAGGCCGCCGTTGCGGTACTCGGGCAGGCCGGTGAGCCCATCCAGCTCCGTCACCACCACGCCCGCCTCAGACAGCGGCTCCACCAGGGAATACGTCAGCCACTGCGACAGCTTGTGGAAGGGCACCAGCGCCTCCAGGCTCTCCACCGGCCCCAGCGCGGGATGCGGCCACACGTCGCCCAGGTTCACCGCGTCCACCATCACCCGGCCCGGCCAGATGGGGCCCAGCACCTCCAGCACCAGCCCCAGCAGCTCCGCGGCACGCACGCTGCGGTGCTGCGCGGTGATGATGTCCAGCAACGCGCCCGGCCGGGGCAGCACCTTCGCCAGCCCGTGCAGCAGGTGCAGCCGACCGTCCAGCCCATCCACCGGGTTGGCGTCCGTCACCTGCATGCCCCGCGCGAGCGCCTCACGCGTGAGCCGGCCCAGCGCCTCCGCGTCCACGCGCAGCGGCCGGTCCGGGTCCGACGAGAAGCGCCCCTCCATGAACATGCGGAAGCTGGCCACGGCCAGGCCCTCGGAGCGCGCCCACGTCTTCCCGCCGGCCTCCTGGTAGCGCCACTGCGGACCGCTGCCCGCGTCCAGCAGCACGCTCACCACCACCAGGTCCAGCTTCGCGCGCGCCCGCTCTTGAAGCGTGGCGTCCTTCAGCCGCGCCTCCAGCTCCGCCAGCCGCGCCACGCCGCCCACGTCGAAGTGGCGCCAGCGGCTGTGCAGCGGCACGTCCAGCGTGGGGTAGTGCTCGCGCGTCACGTGCAGCACCGTGTCCACGACGATGGGCAGCCGCGACGGCTCGACCCGGAAGTGCTCCAGCTTGCCCGCCAGCCCCAGGTCCAGCAGCTGGTGGCACCGCTCGCGGATGGCGGACGGCGTGCGCAGCCACGCCACGGCGGGAGAGAGGTCCGACCTCGCCAAGGCGGAATCAGACATCGAGGTCCCGCCCCTTCACCCGCGCCAGCTCCGCCGCGTCCGCCACCGGCCCTTGCGTGAAGTAGCCCGCGGCCTTCTTCGCCTCCATCTCCACCTTGGCGTCGGCGGGGATGAGCGCGTCGGGGATGGGGACGCGCTCCAGGATTTCGATGCCCGAGCGCGTAATCGCGTCGTGCTTCATGTCGCTCATGGACACGAAGCGGTGGATGCGGGTGATGCCCAGCCAGTGCAGCACGTCCGGCATCAGCTCCTGGAAGCGCATGTCCTGCACGCCGGCCACGCACTCGGTGCGCTGGAAGTAGGTGGCCGCGGAGTCGCCGCCCTCCTGTCGCTTGCGCGCGTTGTACACGAGGAACTTCGTCACCTCGCCCAGCGCCCGGCCCTCCTTGCGCAGGTAGACGATGAGCCCCGCGCCGCCCGCCTGCGCGGTGCGCACGCACTCCTCGATGCCGTGCGCCAGGTAGGGCCGGCAGGTGCAGATGTCGCTGCCGAACACGTCGGAGCCATTGCACTCGTCATGCACGCGCGCCGTCAGCGGCACGTCCCGGTCCGCCAGCGTCTCGATGCCGCCGAAGACGTACAGCGTCAGCCCGCCGATGGGCGGCAGGAAGACGTGCAGGTCCGGGCGCGTAATCAGCTCCGGGAACATGCCGCCCGTCTGCTCGAAGAGGCCGCGGCGCAGCGCGCTCTCCGTCATGCCGAAGCGCTTCGCGATGCCCGGCAGGTACCACACCGGGTCCACCGCGGCCTTGGTCACCTTGATGTCGCCGTTGTCGCGCAGCAGGTCTCCGTCCGGCTTCAGGCGCCCGGCCTCGATGGCGTCGCGCACCTCGGGGAAGTTGATGTGCGCCTTGGTGACGGCGATGGTCGGCCGGAAGTCGATGCCCTGCTCCGCGAAGGGCCGGAACGCTTGCGGCGCGATGGCCCCCCACGGGTCCAGCGAGACGATGCGATGCGGGTCACTCCACGACGGATGCGGGCCCACCTGCGCGGCGGGCGCGGTGTTCTTCAGGTCCGCGCGGTGGTCCTGCGGCAGCATGCCCGCGGCCACGGCGAGCGCGCGGTACACGGCATACGCGCCGGCGTGCGTGCCAATGACGTTGCGGTGCCCGGCTTCCGTCAGCGTGGCGACGACGGGGCCGCGGCGCGTCGGCTCGCCGTCTCCCCAGCGGATGGGGACGCTGGGAACGTCGCCATCCGGGTGGGAGGTGAGGCGGATGTGGTTGGGATTCTTTTTCTCGGCCATGGGAGCGCCCTCCTTGCGGGCGCGGGAGCAAAGTCGGGGTGCGGGGGCGATGCTTCGCGGCGTGGGGCGCGCTTCAGCTCATCCACGAGCCGTCGGTCCGGGCCGACCACTTGCGGGTGACCTTCTTCACCTGCGTCCAGAAGTCGAGGCTGGACGGCCCGGTGATGTCCCCGTACCCGAAGCGCGAATCACCCGTGCCACCGAAGGAGAACGGCTCACGCGGAACGGGGACGCCCACGTTGACGCCCACCATGCCGGCGCGCACGCCCTCCACCACCATCTGCGCCACCCCACCGTTGGTGGTGAAGATGGACGCCGCGTTGCCGTAGGGCGACGCGTTCTCCACCGCCAGCGCCGCGGACAGCGTGGGCACCCGGACAATGGAGAGCACCGGGCCGAACAGCTCGCGCCGCGCCGCTTCCATCTCCGGGCGCACGCCGTCCAGCAGCGTGGGGCCCAGCCAGTTGCCACCGGCCCACGGCTCGCCCCGCGGCTTGCGGCCACGGCCGTCCAGCAGCACTCGCGCGCCCTCGGCCTCCGCGCGGGCCAGGGCCGTCTCCAGGCGGTCCAATGAACCGCGGTCGATGAGCGCGCCCATGCCGGGCCCCAACTCCAGCTTCGCCGCGCGGCGGAGGACTTCCTGGAGGATGGACTCCACGTCGCCCACCGCGAGCAGCACGCTGGCCGCCATGCAGCGCTGGCCCGCGCAGCCGGTGAACGAGTCCACCACCGCCTGCGGCGTCAGCTCCGGGTCCGCGTCCGGCACGACGATGAGGTGATTCTTGGCGCTGCCCAGCGCCAGCACGCGCTTGCCGCGCTTGCAGCCCTCCGCGTACAGGTGGCGCGCCACCGCGGACGAGCCGACGAAGCCCACCGCCTGCACGTCCGGATGCGCCACCAGCGCGTCCACCGCCTCCTTGCCGCCGTGCACGACGGAGAAGACACCCGCGGGGTAGCCCGCCTCGCACATGAGCTCGCCCAGCGCGCACGCCGTCAGCGGCACCTTCTCCGACGGCTTGAGGATGAAGGCGTTGCCCAGCGTGACGGCGATGGGGAACATCCACATCGGCACCATGGCGGGGAAGTTGAAGGGTGTGATGCCGGCGACCACGCCCAGCGGCTCGCGGCGGTACTCACAGGAGACGCCCCGGCTGACCTCCAGGTGCGCGCCCGTGTCGAGGTTCTGGAGGGACAGCGCGAAGTCGCAGACCTCCATGCCCTTGAGCAGGCCCGCGCGGGCCTCCGCCACCGTCTTCCCCGCCTCGCTGGCGGCGAGCTGGGCCAGGGCGTCCAAGTCCCGCTCGAGGAGCTGGCGGAAGCGATACAGGAACTGCGTGCGCTCCCGCAGCGGGGTGTCCTTCCAGGACGTCGCCGCCGCCTTCGCGGCCTCCACCGCATGGGAGACTCCCGCGCCGGACGTGAGGGGAACCCTGCCAATGACGGTGCCCGTGTAGGGGCTCCGGACATCGAGCTGCGCCGCACCGGGCGGCACCTGCCAGCTTCCTCCAACGAGGTTACGGCACGAGACGACGCTCCGCGGAAGCTGGATGAAGGACACGCACACCCCCCAGGTGTCTGGCGTGAAGAAATGGCCTGCCATCGTAACCGGGGGAATGGGCTGTCATGCAACCCGGGGGTCCCCGAGGGTGACTTCAGACACGCCCAATGGAAGACATCCAGGCGCTCACTCTGTCGGGTAGCGGACCCATCCCTCGGACGAACGACCGGGATTGCGTTCAGCGGGAGTCAGACGCCGCCAGCTGGTCGCGCAGCCGGGTGATGGTGGCCGTGTCGTCCGCGTCCAGCGTGAGGCCCGCGGCCTGGACTTTTTCGTACAACGCGAGCGCGTAGTGGAAACGGGAGGTGGCCGTGGCGGCGTCCCCTTGCTCGGCGATCAGTGATCCGTCCTCGGCGACCAGGCGCGCGAGCACCTTCACGCGCGGAGGGGCGCCCAGCAGTCGCGCGGTGGACGCCGGGTCCGCCATCAGCAGCGCGGCGTACTCCATGCCCAACGTGGACAGCGCCGTCTCCTGGATGAGGCGCTGGGCGTCCGCGAGCTTCTTCTCCCGGCCCGCCTTGATGATGCGGGCCAGCGCGGCGGCGAACTCCTCGATGAGCCGCTCGATGTAATCCTTGCGAAGGGACATGGCGGCGTGAAGGTAACCGCGGAGCGGGGGGCGTGCACGCCGAGTCCTTCCGTCGGCTAGGATTCCATGACTGTGCGACGTCCTCATGCGCTCTGGCTCTTGCTTGCCGTGTCCCTGCTGGGCTGTTCGACCGTTGCGCATGATGAACGTCGGAGAGGACCGAACGAAGACCAGGAGGTGTGTCGCCCCTCCGACGAGGCTCCATGTGTCGCGGTCCAGTGCACCCTCGACGTGTGCGGGCTCTACTTCTGCGAAGACATTGCCCCTGAAGTCCAGTCGGTGCGCTTCCCTCCCGCACGCCCTCCAGCCGCCGCCGCGCCAGGCAGCGGGCCCCGCCGGAACTGGGGACGCGACACGAAGCGCTCGAACGGCGCGGTACCCGTCATGGTTTTTCCGAACTGGAACGGGGTTCGTGAGCGCGCAGTCCCGCCCTCACACCAGCTTCCAGCCGGTCGCTTCGAGAAGCACCACATCTTCCCGCAGGCCGAACTGCTCGCGAGGTGGTTCGAGCGGCAGGGCGTCAAGATTCACAACTACACCCTCCCGATTCCCCGCGACCTCCACCGGAGGATTCACGGAGGCGATGGGCGGGGTGGCGCCTGGAATCAGGCGTGGCGCGACTTCATGCTGGCCAATCCCAGGGCCACGCCCGAGGAAATCTATCGACACGCGGGGGAACTCATCTATCGCTTCCAACTACTGGGCGGCCCCCTCCATCCGTACTACTCCCGTCCTGGAACATGAGGACTTCGACGCCCCGATGACACGGTTCTTCTGGCTAGGCGAGGACGCGGCGGTCGCATCGAAACAGGGTGGCTACATCGATGCGTGGCACAAGTGGGGCCTCCCAGGAGTGCACTGCCCCACGTGCGGCGCCACGTGGAGTGATGTGGGGCACGACTATCCCTGCGTCGACCTGTCCCACCTTCCCGAACGCGAGATGTTCGAGCGACCTCGTTCGGAGCCGCTCCCGGAGTTCGCACGCCTCCGGGAATTGGTGCGTCCTCTGGCACCTCCGCATGCGGCCCTGCCCCCTGGAACAAGCTTCGGCCCTTTGAGGGGCAAAGCCACGGGACGTTTCGGCCCCGTCGCCTGGGTCGAGCAATTGCTGCTGCTGGTCCATCCCGACGTGCTGTCGCGCCTTCAGGCGGAAGGCGTGGAAGAACTGGTGGGTTGCCGGACCGAGCTGACGTTTCGTCAGAAGACTCCGCCCACGTTCCTGGAGCTCCAGATAGAGCCGCGTGGACGCCTGCATCCCGACTGCATTCCCCCCAAGGTACCGCCTCCGTGCGGGACGTGTGGTCGGCATGGCTTCACGCGGCCGGAAGCGCCCATCCTGGATGCCGCCTCGCTCCCCTCGGGAGTCGACCTGTTCCGTGTCGGCGACTTCGCGACCATGGTCATTGGCACCGAGCGATTCATGGAGGCTGTGCGGCGGCAGAGACTCGACGGCTTCACCTTCCACGAATTGCCCACCCGTTGACCCGGACGAGGCACCGCACGTCTCTTCTATTTTCAGGAGCTTGCGCCCATCCATCCGTCCGAGGCCCGACTGAAAGGCCCCACCCGTCGGCGGCGGCCGACACCGGCCTGGTGCGTAGGCAACCATCCAAGCGGGCTGGAACATGGGCCTGAGAGACAAGCGCGGATAGAGTGACGCCGGGTGCATCGGCCATGAGCATGAGAGACAGCGGCAGAGGACGCGCAGGCACGGGCAATCGCGAGGACGACGCCTTCGGCACCGGCCCTGGGTCGCGGCGCGAGGACGCGCCCCCCGTGCCTCAGGTGGGGCGCTACTTCCTCCTCAAGCGCCTGGGCCAGGGCGGCATGGGCGTGGTGTACGCGGCCTATGACCCGGACCTGGACCGCAAGGTGGCGCTCAAGCTGCTGCATGCGGACAGCAGCACGGACTCGGAGGAGGCCCGGGCGCGGCTGCTGCGCGAGGCGCAGGCAATGGCGCGCGTCTCGCACCCCAACGTCATCCCCATCTTCGACGTGGACGTGTGGGGGGACCGCGTCTTCCTGGCCATGGAGCTGGTGGACGGCGGCACCCTGGCCTCGTGGGTGAAGGAGGGGCAGCGCTCCTGGCGCGAGGTGCTGGAGGCCTTCCTCGCCGCGGGCCGGGGACTCCAGGCCGCGCACGAGGCCGGGCTGGTGCACCGCGACTTCAAGCCCGCCAACGTGCTGGTGAGCCGCGCGGGCCGCGTCTTCGTCACCGACTTCGGCCTGGCGCGGCCGGTGGGCACGCTCCCCGTGGAGGAGCACCTCTCCGAGGACTCGGAGTCCCGCGTGCCCTCCGAGCGGCGCATGCTGGACACGCCCCTCACGGAGGCGGGCCTCATCATCGGCACGCCCAGCTACATGTCCCCGGAGCAGTTCCGCGGGGATGACCTGGACCCGCGCTCGGACCAGTTCAGCTTCTGCGTCGCGCTGTACTGGGCGCTCTTCCGTCAGCGGCCCTTCGAGCCCGCGAAGATGGAGGCGTATGCGTCCTCGCGCAGGCCCCAGGCGCAGCCCGAGGTCGAGGCCACCGAGCCGCTGAACGTGACAGCGCCCCTGGAGCGCGAGGCCCCCAAGCCCCTGCCGCCGCCCGTCCTCATCCAGGAGCCGCCGCGCGACGTGAAGGTCCCCGCCTGGGTGAAGCAGGCGATGATGCGGGGCCTGTCACTGGACCCGGCCACGCGCTTCGCGTCCATGACGGAGCTGCTGGGCGCCCTGTCGCAGGAGCACCGCCTCACGAAGCGCCGGCGCTGGGTGGCGGGCGCCAGCACCGTGGCGGCGGGCGTGGCCCTGGTGGGCGGCGTCCTCTATCAGCAGTCGCAGGTCTGCGCGGCCGCGGGCGCGCGCATGGATGACGTCTGGAGCCCGGCGGCGAAGCAGCAGGTGGAGGCGGCCTTCCTCGCCACCGGCAAGCCCTTCGCGCAGGAGCTGGCGGGCAAGGTCTCCCAGGTGCTGGACGGCTACGCGAGCGCGTGGAAGCAGCAGAGCACCGAGGCCTGCGAGGCCACCCACGTCCACGGCGTGCAGACCGAAGAGCTGCTGACGCGGCGGACGGTGTGCCTGGCGCGGCGGCACAAGGACGTGCGCGCCACCGTGGCGCTCCTGTCCACCGCGGACGCCGCGCTGGTGGAGAAGTCGGTGGACGCGGTGCACGCCCTGCCCTCGCTGCATGAATGCGAGGACGAGGAGTCCCTGGCCGAACAGCAGCGGCTGCCCACGGACGCGGGCAGGCGCGCCGACATCGAGAAGCTGGAGGGACAGGTCGCGAACGTGAAGGCGCTGGTGGACGCGGGCCGCTACCCGGTGGCCCTGGAAGTGGCGCGCGCGCTGGAGGCGCCGGTGCTGGCCACCGGCCACCTGCCGCTCACGGCCGAGCTGCGCTTCCACCTGGGCTGGCTCCAGGAGCAGCACGGCCGGTCCCCCGAGGCCTCGAAGCAGCTCTTCCACGCCGCGCGCGACGCCGAGGCGGGACGGGCGGACCGGCTGAAGGTCGCCATCCTCAACAAGCTGCTCTACGTGGAGGACGGCCAGCAGCACTTCACCCAGGCCTCGGACTGGGGCGAGCTGGCCCACGCCACCCTCCAACGCCTGGGCGGCGAGCCCGTGCTGGAGGCCGACGTGCGGATGAACCAGGCCAACCTCGCGGTGTCGCAGGAGCGCTTCGAGGACGCGCGCTCGCTGCTGGAGCAGGCCAAGGCGCTCCAGGCCCGCGCCCTGCCCCTGGGCCACCCCAAGCGCGCGCGGACCACCTTCCTGCTGGGCGGCGTGATGCTGGACCTGGGGCAGCCCGAGAAGGCGGCGGAGCTGCTGGAGGAAGCGCTGGTGCTGACAGAGGCCGCGGTAGGCCCCTGGCACCCGGACATGGCCCAGCGCCACGGCATGCTGTCCTTGACGCTGCGCGAGCTGAAGCAGGACGCCAAGGCCCTGAAGCACGCCCAGGCGGCGGCCCAGGTCCGCAAGGCCACGCGGGGCGAGACGAGCGTGCTGTACGCGGAGGCCCTGGACGAGGTGGGCATGTGCCTGCACGCGCTGAAGCGCTACGACGAGGCGCTGAAGGCCTACGAAGAGGCGCTCTTCATCAAGCGCGCGGCGCTGCCCGCGGACGACGAGCGGCTCCAGTACTCCTATGACGGCGTGGGCCAGGCGCTGCTGGAGCTGGGCAAGGCGAACGAGTCGGTGGCGCCGCTGCGGCAGGCCGTCTCCTTCGCGTCGGCCCCGCCCGACGTGCTGGCCGAGTCCGGCTTCGCCCTGGCGCGCGCCCTGTGGCAGACGCAGCAGCCCCCCGCGGCCCGGGGGGAGGCGGCCCAGGCCCGGGCGCGCTTCACCGAGGCCGGCCTGGAGGCGCGGGTCGCGGACGTGGACGCCTGGCTGTCGACGCTGCCGCCCGAGCCGACCCCGGCTCGCGCTCGTCCGCCCGCCCGCAGGCCCCGGCGGTGAAGCCGCCACGGACCCAACGGGTGGCGGGCCGCCCCGGCCGTGTTAGCGTCCCGCTCCCGTGGCCCCGTCGAACGAAGAGGAACCCGCGCTGGACCCGACGCTGACGCTGAGCCGCGCGCGGCAAGGCCGGCTCCGTCTGAAGCTCATGGTGCTGTCCGGCCCCGAGTCCGGCCAGAGCCACGCGCTCACCAAGCCCGAGTACGTGCTGGGCAAGGCCCCCACGTGCGACATCGTCCTCACCGACAAGACGATTTCCCGCGAGCACCTCAAGCTGACGGTCCATGACGAGCACGTGGTGGCCACCGACCTGGGCTCGCGCAACGGCTCCTCGTGTGACGGCCGCCGCTTCACCGAGCTGGAGCTGCACCCGGGCACCGTCATCACCCTGGGCACCACCGAGCTGAAGCTGGTGCCGGAGGAGACGGCGAAGCGCACGCTGCTGCTCTCCAACCGCGACCGCTTCGGCGCGCTGGTGGGCAACAGCCGCCGGATGCGCGAGGTGTTCACCCTGCTGGAGCGCATGTCCCCGGGCGGCGCGGACGTGCTCATCCAGGGCGAGACGGGCACCGGCAAGGACCTGTGCGCCGAAGCCATCCACCAGGCCAGCCGCCGCGCCAGCGGGCCCTTCGTCATCGTGGACCTGGCGGGCGTGGCCCCCTCCCTCATCGAGTCCGAGCTGTTCGGCCACGTGAAGGGCGCCTTCACCAACGCCCAGAGCGACCGGGCCGGCGCCTTCGAGCGCGCCCACAACGGCACCGTCTTCCTGGACGAGGTCGGCGAGCTGCCGCTGGAGCTCCAGCCCCGCCTGCTGCGCGTGCTGGAGCGCCGCCAGGTGAAGCGCGTGGGCGCCAACGACTACGTCACCGTCAACATGCGCGTGGTGACGGCCACCCACCGGGATTTGGAGGACGCCGTGCGGCAGGGGAAGTTCCGCCGCGACCTCTTCCACCGGCTCGCCGTGCTCCGCGTGACGATGCCCTCCCTGCGCGAGCGCCCCGAAGACATCCCCCTGCTCATCGACAACATGCTCGAGCAGACGGGCCGCCCGCCCAGCGCCCTGTCGGACCAGACGCGCGCGCTGCTCACCCAGTACCCCTGGCCCGGCAACGTGCGCGAGCTGCGCAACGTGGTGGAGCAGGTGGTGAACCTGGGCGAGGAGGCCCTCCCGGACCTGGAGTCCGCCGACAGCGAGCGGGGCCCCAGCGCGGCCGACCTGGACCTGCCCTTCAAGGAGGCCAAGGAGCGGCTCGTGGAGGGCTTCGAGCGCGACTACCTCCGCAACCTCTTGGAGCGCTGCGAGGGCAACATCTCCCGCGCCTCCCGCGAGGCCGACATCGACCGCGTCTACCTCCGCAAGCTCTTGAAAAAGCACGGTATCGAACCGAGCGGCGGCCTCTGAGCGGCGCGGAAACAACTTTCTCCAGAGTTTGGAGATAACCTCGGATTGGAGCCATGTGGGCTCCGTCCAGCCCCCAGGGAAGACCGCCCATGCGAGTGAACCTCTTCCAGACCATCGCGAGGCTCTCGGAGGCCCGGCCGCAGCAGAGCGTGCAGCCCGCCGCGTCCGAACCCGCCC